>JADKAQ010000046.1:600000-888246 GCA_016719105.1 Gemmatimonadota bacterium
GCGCCTTCGCGTTGGCCTGCGCCCTCGGCGCCGGCGTGTCGTTCCTGCTCCCCGCCCCCGCGCACGCACAGCGGGGAAAGGCCGACCCGGCCAAGCCGATCATCGCCGCGCTCGACGCGCGATTTGACCACTACGCCGGCATCGCCAAGCAGATCTGGGGGTTCGCCGAGGTCGGCTACCAGGAGCAGAAGTCGAGTGCGCTCCTCCAGCAGGAGCTGAAGAGCGCCGGCTTCTCGCTCGACGTCGGCGTGGCGGGTGAGCCGACCGGCTTCATCGGCACCTACGGAAGCGGCAAGCCGGTCATCGCCATCGTCGGCGAGTTCGACGCACTGCCGGGGCTCTCGCAGGAGGCCACCCCGTTCAAGAAGGCCGTCACCGAGGGGGGGGCCGGACACGGCTGTGGGCATCACCTCTTCGGAACCGCGTCCGTGGCCGCGGCGATCACGGTCAAGGAGTGGATGGTCGCCAACAAGATCCCGGGGACGCTGCGCTTCTACGGGACGCCGGCCGAAGAAGGGGGTGGCGGCAAGGTGTACATGGTGCGCGCGGGGCTGTTCAAGGACGTGGATGCCGTCGTCGCCTGGCATCCTGGCGACCGCAACATGGCCGACGCCAACAGCACGCTGGCCAACATCTCGGCCAAGTTCCGCTTCCGCGGCATCTCGTCGCACGCCGCCGCCGCCCCCGACAAGGGACGCTCGGCGCTCGACGGCGTGGAGGCGATGACGCACATGGTCAACATGATGCGCGAGCACGTCCCGCAGGACACGCGCATCCACTACGTGATCACGGCCGGGGGACGGGCGCCTAACGTGGTCCCCGACTTCGCCGAGGTCTTCATGTACGCGCGCCAGAGCGACATGCGCGTCCTGGACCAGATCTGGGAGCGCATCATCGCCGCCTCCAAGGGGGCGGCCATGGGGACGGGAACGACGGTGGAGCACGAGACCATCGCCGCCGTCTACAACGTCCTCCCCAACGAGGTGCTGGGGCGCATCCAGCAGAAGAACCTGGAGCGCGTGGGCGGGCTGCAGTACACGGCGGAGGACAAGGCGTTTGCCGCGACGCTGCAGAAGACGCTCGACGGCCCCGTCCCTCCCATCGAGGATGCGGGGCGCGTCCTCCCCTTCACTGGCGGCGGCGTGGATCCGGCGTCGACCGACATGGGTGACGTCTCGTGGGCGGTGCCGACGGTGCAGCTGAGCGCGGCCACCTGGGTCCCGGGAACGCCAGCGCACTCCTGGCAGGCGGTTGCGGCTGGCGGCACGCCGATCGGTGCCAAGGGGATGCTGGTGGCTGCCAAGACGATGAGCCTCACGGCGATCGAGCTGTTCACCGACGCCACGATCATTCCCAAGGCCCGGGCGGAGTTCGACCAGCGCCGCGGCCCCAACTTCGTCTACCGCACCCGGCTCGACCGCGAGAAGCCCGCGCTCGACTATCGGAAGTAGCACGCCGTTCGCACGGAGCGGTCGGCGGGGAGGCCCCGGAACCGGGCGCAACCTGGGCAGCGGGTCGCGAGTTAAGTTCGCAGGGGGATCCTCGGTCCTCCTGCTCCCGCGTGCCCGTTCCCGATCCGTCGCCCGTGTCCGACCTGCTTGCCGCTCGCTCCCAGATGGCGATGTCGCTCGCCTTCCACATCATCTTCGCGATGGTGGGGATCGGGATGCCCTTGCTCATGGTGCTGGCGGAGTGGAAGCACCTGCGCACCGGCGAGGCGGTCTACCTGGACCTGGCCAAGCGGTGGGCCAAGGGGACGGCGATCCTTTTTGCGGTCGGGGCGGTCTCGGGGACCGTCCTGTCGCTCGAACTCGGCCTCCTCTGGCCCGGCTTCATGAAATTCGCCGGGGCGATCATCGGAATGCCGTTTTCGCTCGAGGGGTTCGCCTTCTTCACCGAGGCGATCTTTCTCGGCGTTTACCTGTACGGGTGGAACCGCATCACGCCACGGGCGCACCTGTGGGCCGGGGTGCTGGTGGCGGTGAGCGGGGCCGTTTCCGGGGTCTTCGTGGTGATCGCCAATGCCTGGATGAATGCGCCGATCGGCTTCGTGATGCGCGACGGTGTCGCGGTCGACATCGACCCGCTGCTGGCATTGACGACGCCGGCCGCGCTGCCACAGACGCTGCACATGACGCTCGCCGCCTATGCGGGGACCGGCTTTGCCGTGGCGGGGATCCACGCCTTCTTCCTGCGGCGCCACGGACGCAGCGGCTTCCATCGCAAGGCGTTAGGCATCGCGCTGCGCATGGCGATTCCGGCAGCGCTCCTGCAGCCGCTCTCGGGCGACCTCTCCGCCAAGGCGGTGGCCACGCTGCAGCCGGCGAAGCTGGCGGCGATGGAAGGGCAGTTCACCACCGAGCGCGGCGCCCCGCTCCGCATCGGCGGGTGGCCCGACGAAGCGGCGGCGCAGACGCGCTGGTCGATCGACATCCCCAAGGCGCTGTCGATCCTGGCCTTCGGCGACCCCAACGCCGAAGTGCAAGGGCTCGACCGGGTGCCACGCGCAGACTGGCCCCCCGTCGCCATCGTGCACGTCGCGTTCCAGCTGATGGTGGGGCTCGGCTCGTACATGGCGCTGCTGTCGCTGTGGGCGCTCTGGAGTCGCTGGCGCAAGCGTGACCTGGCCAACCAGCGCCTCTTGCTCCTGGCGATCATCGCTGGAACGCCGATGGGCTTCATCGCCACCGAGGCCGGGTGGGTGGTGACCGAGGTGGGGCGGCAGCCGTGGATCGTGCAGGGGGTGCTGCGTACCGCCGACGCGGTGACCCCCATGCCGGGGCTCATCGTCCCCTTCCTCCTCTTCACCGTGCTGTACGTCTTCCTCGGCGTCATCGTCGCGTACCTGCTCATGCGACAGTTCGCCGTGGCCCCCACGCAGACCGGAACGTTCCGGCGTCCCACGCCGCCGGCGGGGACGACACCTGCGGGCGCGACAGCCGTCGCCGCCGGGGACTGACGCATGGAGACGGCGTCGACGCTCCTCACCCTCCCCGGCGCGCTCGCGGCGATCATGCTCGCGGCGCTCAACGCCTACGTGCTGCTGGGGGGCGCGGATTTCGGCGGCGGGGTGTGGGACCTTCTGGCCACCAAGCCACGGCGCGAGGAGCAACGCGCCCTCATCGCGCACGCCATCGGCCCCATCTGGGAGGCCAACCACGTCTGGCTCATCCTCGTGGTGGTGCTCCTCTTCACCTGCTTCCCGCCCGCGTTCGCGACCATCGTCACCGAGCTGCACATCCCGCTCACGCTCATGCTCGTGGGCGTGGTGCTGCGCGGCTCGGCCTTCACCTTCCGGACCTACGACTCGTCCGCCGACGACGTGCAGCGGCGCTGGGGGCTCGTCTTCTCCTGGTCCAGCATCCTGACGCCGGCGGCGTTAGGCATCTGCGTCGGGGCGATGTCGGCCGGGGCGGTGGGGAGCGCGTCGTCCAACCCCGGCGCCCCTTTCCTCGAGCGCTTCGTCCTCCCGTGGACCAACCCGTTCGTCCTCGGCGTCGGACTCTTCGCCCTCGTCCTCTTCGCCTTTCTCGCCGCCGTGTACCTGACGGTGGAGGCCGAGGGCGACGTGGGGCTGCAGCGCGACTTCCGGCGGCGCGCGCTGGGGGCCGGGATGGCCCTCTTCCTGTGCGCCTTCGGGACGCTCGCCCTCGCGCGTGCCTACGCACCGCGCATCCTCGTGGGGGTGACGCAGTCGCCCGCCGCACTGCCGTTGCAGCTGGCAACCGCCGTCATGGCGCTGCTCGCCTTCGCCGCCCTCATCGTGCGACGCTATCGCGTGGCGCGACTGGCGGCCGGGGCGCAGGTCTCGCTGATCCTCTGGGGATGGGGGATCTCGCTGTATCCCTTCATCATCCCCGAGACGCTGACGATCCAGGCCGCCGCCGCCCCGCCCATCACCCTGCGACTCACCCTCGGCGCCCTCGCCCTCGGCGCGGTTGTCCTCGTCCCCTCGCTCGTGTACCTCTTCCGGGTGTTCAAGGCGCGCCCGTCTGCCTTCGCCTCGCTCGACGAGAGCCCGGAGTCGTCACACTGACGAAGATGTGGTGAGCGCGAGGTCGTGAACGTGTCGCCTCGAGTTCGTTGCCTGGGTTCGTTCGTCGCCTGGGGTTCGTTGGGGTTCGTCGCCGGGTTCGTCGCCCGGGGGGTGGGTTCGTCGCCTTCCGTTCGTTGCCTCGAGTTGGTTGCCTCCAGTTGGTTGCCGTGCGCTCGTTGCGCTCAGCGCGCCGTACACTCCAACGCCTCGCGTCGCCCCCGCTTCCCGCCTGCGCTCCCCGCGCCTCCATGACCGCGTCGCCCGTTCGTTTCGGCATCGATCGCGTCGTCGACTCGCCGTCGATTCTCCAGCCCGCCGCGCGCGTGGGGCTGGTGACCAATCACGCCGCGCGGCTCGCCGGCGACGTCACGCGAGCGGGGCGCGTAGCACTGCTCGACGCCGGCGTCCCGCTGGTGCGCCTCTTCTCGCCCGAGCACGGCCTCAGCGCGCGTGGCGACGATGGCGCACCGATGCACGACGCCGTCGACCCTACCACCGGGCTCCCGGTCGTCTCGCTCTACGGCGATCGCTTCGCCCCGCCCGACGACAGCCTCGCCGACCTCGACCTCGTGCTCTTCGACGTCCCCGACGTGGGAGCGCGCTTCTACACCTACACCTGGACGCTCTCGCACGTCCTGGAGTCGTGCGCGCGCACGCGCGTCCCGCTCGTCGTGCTCGATCGCCCCAACCCGTTAGGCGGCGTCCTGTCGAGCGCCGAGGGGCCACGACTCGACGAGGCGACGTGTGCCTCGTTCGTGGGCCGCTGGTCGATCCCCATCCGCCACGCGCTCACGCTGGGCGAACTGGCGATGCACTGGGCGCAGACACGCGTGCGCGGGGCGCAGCTCGAGGTGATGCGCTGCGAGGGATGGTCACGCGATCAGCAGTGGCCATCGCTCGCGCTCCCGTGGGTCCCGACATCGCCCGCGATGCCATCGTTCGCGTCGGCGCAGCTCTACCCCGGGCTCTGCCTGTTCGAGGGGACCAACCTGAGCGTGGGGCGCGGCAGCACGATCCCCTTCCAGTGGGTGGGGGCGCCATGGCTCGACGCGGCGCTGGTCATCGACGCGATGGCCGTGAGCGAGGGTGATGCGGTCACGCTGCACGCCGAGCCCCTCACTCCCACGGAGTATCCCTACCGAGGTGAAGCCTGCGTCGGCGTTCGCGTGCGCGTCACCGACGCCGAGCGCGTGCGCCCCGTGGCCCTCGCACTGCGCCTGATGGCGGCGGTCGTTCGCACGCATCGCCAGCACTTCGCGTGGTCCACGTATCCCACAGCGGCCAACCCGAGTGGCGAGCACCACTTCGCCCGCCTGGCCGGCGTGCGCACCATCGCCCAACCGCTCGAGGATGCGACGGTCCGCCTCACCCCTGCGTTGCTCGCGGCGTGGACCTCGACCGGCGACTGGGACGCGTCGGTGCGCGAAGCGTTGCTGTACCGCTGAAGCACCGGCGCGGCACGCAACCGGTCGCTCGCGTGCGTCGCTCAACGCGCGGCGTCCAGCGCACGGTGTTCAACGCACGGTGCTCGACGCGCGGTGCTCAGCGCGCAGGGACGGGACAGGTCGCCAGCCGCAACGGCTCCTCGCCCCCTTCGCTCGTGAGGACGAAGCGCCCCCCCGACGCACCGAGGAATCCGATCCCTTCGCCCTGTCGCTCGGCCAGGGCGTCGAGCGCGCAGAGCGCCGGCGCCACACCGCGGCGCGGAAGCCCGGTGGCCGAATCGAGGGGGAACGTGGCGACCCACGTGTAAGTGCGCACCGCGAGAAAGCGCCCATCGGCCGAACGCGCCGCGTCGGTCACCATGCGCTTGCGTCCTCCCCCCGGGAACTCAGGAAGCGAATCGACCAGCGCCGCGATCGCCGAGGTTCCGGCAGTCCACGCCGAGGCGGGGATGCGGTAGAGCCGTGGCCGCTCGTCGTCGACGCCGACGAGGTGCCCGCTGACCTTCGTGATCAGGACGATGGCGCCGTCAGCTGCCACGTACATCGCCTCGACATTGTGCGCGCGATCGGGAAAACGCACCGAGAGCACCGTGGACTGCAGCGCGCCGCGCGTCCCCCCGGCCCGGCCCAGTGGTTCCGCGATGCGATAGATCTCGAGGGCGGTGCGTTGCCGTTCGTTGTCGCCAACGTCGCCCACGTACACGCACGAGGCCGCACGCGCGGCACCCCGCTCGCCACACACCCCGACGGCGAGCGCCTCCCAGTCGCGATTGCGTGCGCCGCGAATCGTCCAGCGCCCGCGGTGTGCCCCCGTCGTGTCGAAGGCGAAGAGGTCGGCGTCGTGCCCCGAGTCGTTGATCGTGTATACCACGTCGGGGGCCACCGCGCTCACGGCAGCGGCCGAGCGCTCGAGCGTCGCCAGCGGTTCCGCCAATCGCAACGTGACGACCGCGGTCGCCGCAGGCACGGTGTCGGCTTTCGCCTTCGCCTTCTTGCCCTTCCCCTTCTGGTCCCCTGCGCGCCGCCGCGTCGCCTGCTGCCCCCCTCCCTGGTCCGTGCGATCGGACGCCCCTGAGCCGCACGCAGCGATCAGGGCGAGCAGCAGGGCGGCCATCGGAATCCATCGACGGCGTGGAAGTGGACGCATTCGGTCGGGCGGTCGCAGCGATGTGGGGTGGCTAGGCACGGTCTTCCTCGTCGTACCCCGCGGGCCACGATCGGACCGGCGACTCCTGCGGCACGGCGTCGCGGCGCAACATGTAGAGGACCACGTCGCCCGCAATGTCGTCACCGGCCCCCGTGGTGCCGCGGCCAAGCCCCTCGACCTCTTCGGCGCCCAACCTAACGAACCCCATGTGCTCGGCCAGGCGCACGGCGCGCACGTTGTGCACGGCGCAGCGAATCGCGACCGCGGCCATGTCGCGCCGAAAGAGCGCCTCGTGACAGAGCGCCGCGGTTGCCTCGCTCGCCAACCCCAGCCCTCCGACGTCGCCGCGCAGCCAGCACCCCACCTCGAGCGTGTCGTCGCGACCGGTGCGATGCAGCCCCGCCCCGCCGACGACCACTTCGCCGTCGGCGGTGAGGAGGGCGAAGGGCCAGTCCCGATCGGCGTCGAAGTCGCGCGCGAACCGATCGAGGCGCAGGAAGAGCTCCGCCTGCGGCGATGGCTCCTGGCGTGCCCACGCCAGCCACGGGCGCAGGTGCTCGAGACTAGCCCCGATCGCCTCGGCGAGGCGCGGGGCGTCGTCGGGCGACCAGCGACGGATGACAAGGCGCGCGGTACGTAGCCGCGAGGCGAACGTCACGAGGGGGAAAGCGAGGGGATGTCGGACGGTCGGTCACCGCAACCACACGGCGGTGGCCGCGTACTGTCGGGTCGCGGCGCCGCGCTTGACTCGCGCGGGGGCCCAGCGAGTTTGTACGGGAGACACGCCGACGGCAAGGACGTCGTTGGTACGCTCGTCTGCGCACGCCGCCTCTGCACCGCGCGCGTCGCGCATCCGCACGTCACCGCCGGCCACGCAGAGGGACGCCCGCCGTTGTCGTCATCCCACGCGCTCCTGACCATCGTTCGACGCACCCGCACGCTGTACCGGGGGGTGGGCGCGCTTTCGTTCTGCGCCCTCGTCGCGTCCGGCTGTGCCAGCGAGCACGAGGCGGCCAACCCGTATTCTGGCGACCCGGCGGACTTTGCCTGGGCGCTCCCCGCGGAGTGGCCCCTCCCCACCATTCCGGCCGACAACCCGATGTCGCCGGCGCGCGTGGAACTCGGGCGGCGCCTTTTCTACGACACGCGCCTGTCCGGGAACGGCGCCTTTGCCTGCAGCTCGTGCCACCGGCAGGAGTTCGGCTTCGCCGATGCGCGGAACATCTCGTTAGGTAGCACGGGCGAGCCGCATCCGCGCAACTCCCCCACCATCGCCAACAGCGGCTACTTCCGCGTCCTCACCTGGGCCGACCCAGTCACCCCGGACCTCGAGCGACAGGCGCTCGTCCCGATGTTCGGCGATCATCCCGTCGAGCTCGGACTCAAGGGGATGGAGGGGCAGCTCCTCGATCGCCTGCGCGCGGTGCCGTTTTATCGGCAGCTCTTCCCCATCGCGTTCACGGGAAGCGCCGATCCGTTCTCGGTGGCCAACGTCACGCGGGCGCTCGCCGCCTTCCAGCGCACCGTCGTGACGGGGAACGCGCCGTACGACCGGCAGCTGCGCGGGGTGGCCGGTGCGATGAGCGCTGCGGCGCTGCGCGGGCAGCAGCTCTTCTTCTCGTCGGCGCTCAGATGCAGCGAGTGCCACCGCGGCCCGCTCTTCACCACCGCGGCGACCTTCGATGCCGACGCCGCCGGCCGGCCGGCCTTTGCCAACAATGGGCTCTACAACATCGGTGGTGACGGGAGCTATCCCGCCGACAACCGCGGGTTGCTCGGTCGCACCGGCCGGCCGGAGGACATGGGGAAGTTCCGCATCCCCACGCTGCGCAACCTCGCCTTCACCTTCCCGTACATGCACGACGGGAGCATCGGGTCACTCGAGGATGTGGTCGAGCACTACGCGCGCGGTGGACGCCTCATTCCCTCCGGGCCGCTCGCAGGCGATGGACGGAACTCCCCCTTCAAGGATCCGCGCATTGCCCCACTCGTGCTGTCGACGCAGGACAAGGGCGACCTCGTGGCCTTCCTGCGCGCGCTGAGCGACTCGTCGCTGGTCACCGATCGGCGGTTCTCGAACCCCTGGGCGCTGCCGTAGGGCGAAGACGCGAGCACAGCGAGCACCCCAGCGAACGCTGGGGTCCAGCACGGCGAGACGACGAGTGAAGGCCCGAGCCTAACGACCTGGTTTTTCGCTCACCCGCTCCTGCTTGTCGTCGATCCGGCGCACCGGGCTTCCCGCGTAGGTCGCGCCGGCCTCGAGTCGCGCATGCTTGGGAACGAAGCTCAGGGCGCCGACCTTGCAGCCGTCGCCGATATCCACGTCGATCCCGATCACCGAGCCTACGCCGATCGTCACGTTGCGCCCTACACGGACCGTGCCGGTCTTGACACACCCGTCCTCGACCGTGTGCCCGGACAGGTGGACGTCGTGCCCGATGACGGTGCCGTCGCCGAACGACAGCAGGTCGTGGTCGATGATGGCGACGCTGTTCACCCACACGCCGCGCCCCATCTTCGCACCGTTGAGGCGGAGGAAGAGCCCCCAGAGCGGCGTCCCGCGAAAGGGCGTTCCCACCAGCAGGCGTACCGCGTGCGAGCACATCCCTCGGCGCGCCCAGTCCAGCACCGGCCAGCCGTACTCGACGATCGGCATCACCTGCCCGAGCGGGGTGCGCCAGCCGAGAAGGCGGATGGCCGCCGCGGTGGCGACGATGAGCGTCAGCGCGCTCAGCAGGCAAATCGGGAGCAACCCGACTGCGAGCACGACGACACGTTGCCACGTTGCAGTGGGGAGGTAGGGGGCGATCCCGTGCAGCGCCAAGGCGCCCGGCAGCGCCGCCACCCCCAGCAGGAGCGACTGCACCACGAGGTAGCTGGCGACTGCCCAGAGAAAGCGGATCCTGGCTGCGATCATCGCTCGCACTCCCATGGGCACGAGGACTCCAAAAGCGGTGAACAGGGCCGCCTCCACGACGATGCCTGACATCCTGCAGAAGGACCAGAGCACTTTCCCCGACGCGGTGGCCGACGAGCATGTCATCGGCGAGCCGGCTTCGGTCGGCGCCTTCCACATCGAAGGAAAGGGCCCCCCGCTCGTCCTCGTCCCCGGCATGGATGGGACCGGACGTCTGTTCTACTCGCAGATTCCCCGGCTCGCCCCCCACTACACGGTGGCGACGCTCAAGCTGCGCGACAACGCCGACCGCATGGAGCTCCTCGTGGAGGATCTGGCGCGCCTCATCCGCGCCATGACGCGCACCGGCGAGCCCGCGATCGTCTGCGGCGAGTCGTTTGGAGGGACGCTGTCGATGAGCCTCGCCCTCGCGCATCCGGAGCTCGTGAAGCGGCTGGTGGTGATCAACTCGTTCTCGCGCTTCCTCCCGCAGCACCGCCTCGATGCCGCGCTGATCTCACTGCGCTTCATTCCGTGGGGGGCGATGCTCCTGGTGCGGCGCTTCACCTCGGCCGGCATGCACTCGCCGCACACGCACCGGCGCGAGATCCACCGCTTCCTGCAGGAGATGCGCTACACGACGAAGGAGGGATACGTCAATCGCCTGCGTATCCTGAAGCGCTACGACATGCGCCCGCACCTCGGCGAGCTCACGATGCCGACGCTCTTCGTCGCCTCGACACACGACCACCTGGTGCCGTCGATGGAGCAGGCGCGCTACATGATGGCACGCGTGCCTAATGCCTCACTGCATGTGCTCGAGGGGCACGGACACATCTGCCTCATTGCGCCGGGGGTCGACCTGGGCGAGATCCTCGCACAGTGGAGCCACGCCGCGTAGCCGCCCATGCGCGGGCGTACGCCGATGGACACGCCCCAGCGTGACGAAGGGCGCCGGAGCCATGTGGCCCGGCGCCCTTCGAGACGAGGAAGGCTACGGCGCCTACTCGACGCCTGGCGGCCGCCGCTGCCCCTGCCCACCCGGCCCAAACTGCTGCGGGTTACGAATGCGCTCGGGGACCTTCTCCCACTGCTCTGGCGTCAGGATCGCCTGCGCCGACTTGAGCGCCGCGGTGCGTTCCTTCTGTGCCGCCTCCATCTTGGGGCGAATCTTCCCGAAGAGTGCCCCCATGTCGGGGTTGGCACCGGCGTCCTTCATCAGCTTCTGGAACTCCTCGCCTAACGCCTTGTTCTTGGCGGCCAGCGAGTCGCTGAGCGGCTGCAACTTCGCCACCTGCTCCGCCGTGATCGCGATCGAGTCCTTGAGCGCCAGGATGGACTGCAGCGGGTTGGCGTTCATCCCGCCCATCCCGAAACCGCCACCAGGTCCGCCACCCTGAGCACCCTGCGCCCCACGCTGCCCCTGGGCACCGCCCGGGCCACCGAAGCCCCCGGGCCCGCCCGGGCCGCCACCGCCGATCATCCCGCGAATCATGTCGCGGAAGCGGTCGGGGCCCAGCGTGTAGCGCGCCTGCACGCCCAGCTGGAAGGGGACGGTGATCCCGTTCTGCCCGGCGCGGTTGGCGCCGAAGCGCTCGTTGACCTCGTACGTGTACGCCTTGGTGTTGGGATCGAAGCCGCGCACGTACAGCAGCGTGTTGTCGGTGCCGCGGAACTGCCCCCAGCCGCGCAGGTTGTCGGAGCCGTGCAGGAGCTGGTCGAGCCCGCCTAACGTGTTCACGGTCAGGACCGAGATCGCCAGGCGGCGGTTGAGGCCCAGGAAGTTGGGGCGCCAGTTGAGCTGCAGGTCGAGTGACGGCTGCCACGGCCCACGGCACGAGTTGCGCCCGGCGATCCCGCCAAGCTGCGCGTTGAGGCACGACTTGACCGCGTCGGGCGAATTCTCGAGCAGGCGCTGCATTCCCGCGGCGACCGTCGGCGAGCTGGCCACCGACGGATCGAAGAGGAAGGCGCGGTCGTTGCGCGATCCGTCGCCGTTGATGTCGGCGCCCACCATCGGCGTGAACGGCGACCCCGAGCTCATGCGCCCGAATGCCGTCACTTCGATGGCCTGGTTGAACGGATAGGTGATCGTTCCAACGATCGTGTGCCGGCGATCGAAGTCGCTCGGCGCCCACTCGCGGATGTTCGGGTTGCCGGCCGTGGTGGGACCGCCGAAGCTGCTGAATCCACCGCCGCCACCAAAGCCACCGAACGGGCCACCGCCGCCACCGCCATTCGCCCCCTGGTCCTTGGTCTGCCCCCACGTGTACGAGAAGTTGAGGATCGCCCCCTTCGAGGTGATCCCGCCCATCGAGACGGTGACCTGCTTGGAATCGCTCGACAGGTCGGACCCCGTGGCCAGCACCTGCCCGAAGGCATCGTTGCGGCGCGAACCCAGCACCGAGACGGCGCCGGTCAGCGGGACGATCGTCGTCGCGTCGACGAAGACCGGGCGACCGGCTTCACTCGTGAGGCCAAACTGCGGCGTCGAGCGCAAGTTCACGTCGGTGTAGCCGGTGAGCGCCACGCCGCGCGCGTACGAGAAGTCGACGTTGATGTTGTAGCGCTGCGCGAAGCGATGCTGCACGCCCAGCGACGAACGGATCGAACGCGCGGCCGAGAAGTTGTCGTCGAAGACGGTGACGTTGGGGCGCGAGGTCGGGAGGAACTGGTTCCCACCGGTGGCGCACGACGTCGGGATGGCCGACGGATCCTGCGAGTAGAGGTTCCAGTTGGGGACCGGGACACCGGCGCCGATGCAGACGAGTTGCGACTCGTTGTCGGGGAGGCCCGTGGCGCCGGCCGCCGAGGCGACAAGGCCGATGGAGGGGGCGGAGCGGAACTCCCCGATGCCGCCGCGGATCACCCACGTGGGCGGGGCGAAGCGGCCCTGCTCGGGGATCCCTAACGAGTAGGTGAAGCCGATGCGCGGGCTCACGCGGAACTCGGTGGGGACCTCATCGGTGCGGAAGCCGAAGGCCTGCTGCACCGCCGGGTTGTACGTGGGGGTGGAGCCGAAGTACGACCCTTCGGCGCGCGCCCCGACCGTGAGCTGCAAGGCACGCGAGACGCGCCACGTGTCGCCGAGGTAGAGGGCGGCGTTGGCCCCCGCGCCCTCGCGCAGGCGCGGCGTGAGGGTGCGCGTGTAGGTGGCCGGCGTCCCGTTCTCGAAGTCGGCGAGCGAATTGAAGCTGTACGTCCCCCACCGGTTGGTGGTCACGTCACGCTCGAACGACTGCAGGTTGAAGAGGGCGCCGAGCTTGAAGCGGTGCGCCCCACCCTCGGAGAGCCACGACGTCTCGTTCGTCCCCTCGAAGGCGTTGGTACGCCCCTTCTGCGGGAGCCCGGTGTTGCCGCCAAAGGTGAGCGTCGAGATCCCGGTCTCCCCGTCGCCTAGGTCCGACGCGACCTGCACTCGGCCGAACGGGAGGGTAATGAAGGGGTCGCCGGCGTTCTTGTTCACCGACGTGTAGAGCTTGAGCTCGTTGAGGAAGCGCCCGCCGATGTTGCTGGTGAGTGTGGCCGCGAGGCCGCCCCCCCAGTTGCGCGAGTCGCCACCGGTCTGCGGGAGCGAGAGCGTCCCGATGCGTGTCGGGTCGGAATTGCTGAAGGAGTAGTCGCCGCGAATGGAGAGCGACTGGCCGCCTTCGGTGAGGTAGTCGAGGCGAACGATCCCCGAGTAGTTGTCGGCGGTGCGATCGTTGGCGAGGATCCCGCGGGGGGCGATCCCGGCCCCCGAGGCGAGGTTGAAGAAGCGCGTGACCGAGTCAGGGGCGACGCCAAAGCGCGAGAGGGTCGAGGCGTCGGCGTTGCCCAGGTTAGGGACGATGTCTTCGCGCCGCCGGAGCTGCAGGGCGGTGAAGAAGAAGAGCTTGTCCTTGATGACCGGGCCGCCGAAGCCGCCGGAGAACTGGTTCTGGTTGAAGCCCTGGGCCAGCGGCGACGGGTCTTCGCCCTCGACCGAGAGCCCACGATCGCGCAGCGAGTACGTGAAGTTCCCCTGCGGCGTATTGGTCCCGCTGCGGGTGGTCGACGCGATCTGGCCGCCGGAGAACTGCCCGCGGGCGACATCGTATCCCGAGGTGATGACGCGCGAGTTGCGCACCGCCTCCTGCGGGACCTGCGACGAACCGAAGGAGAGGCCGTCGAGGGTGATGTTGTTGGCGGTCGGGGCCTGGCCAGCGACCGAGAAGCCGGCCGAGGCCGAGTCGCTCCCGGTGATGCTGACGACGCCGGGGGCGGTGAGGGCGAGGTTGGTGAGGTCCGAGGCGTCGAGCGGGAGGCGCGCGGCCTGGTCCGTGTTCATCGCCCGTTCGACCGAACCGGGGGCCGGTCGGTCGCCCTCCCGCGGGACGTTCTGCCGCGCCTGGACGGTGACAGCGGCGAGCACCGTGGGGTTGGTCGTCATGCGGATGGTCACCATCAGGCGATCTTCATCGGCCTGCCGAGCGACCATCACTGTCGAGGGGGCGAGCCCGAGTGACCGTGTGATGACGCGATACTGGCCCCCTCCGTCTGGAAACAGGACGGTGAACTTGCCAGCTGCGTTCGTGCGCGCGCGCCGGGTCACGTTCGATTCGATGGACGTGACTTCAACGGCCGCCCCTTCGAGCGGCGTGTTGGTCTCGGCGCGAATGACCGTGCCGGTGATGATGTCGGTGGAGGCGCCCATCTGGGCGCGGGCGATCGCGGGGGAAAGCAAAGCGAACGCCAGAAGGGCCCGGCGCACCAGTGGCGCGCGCAAGAGGCCTGCAATAGTCAGCACGAGTCAAACCCTCGGGTGGTACATCTCTGGGGACCGACGTAGGACGGTTCGGTACGGCGATTGTTAACGCGACCCGCGCCGGCGGTGTTGTCGATTCGTCCCGGCTGGGACGCTAAGCTTCTGCGCTGATTGGCATTATCGGCCCATGCGGACGGCTTGCCATCTGCGGGCGACCGTTCGTCCCGTCCCACAGACCGTCCGTGCGTGCGGAGTCGCCGTGAATCGGGCCGCGCGACACCTTCTCTGGCCACCGGCCATGTCTTCCGAATTCGTCACGTACTTCCGCCTTGGGGTCGGCCACATCGCCGACCTCAAGGGCTACGACCATATCCTGTTCATCGTGGCCCTGGTCGCGGGTTACGCGCCGCGCGACTGGCGGCGACTGCTCTGGCTGGTCACGGCCTTCACCGTGGGGCACTCGGTCACCCTGGGGCTGGCGACGCTCCAGCTGGTCCGGGTCCATGCGCCAACCATCGAGCTCCTGATCCCGGTGACCATCGTCGTCACCGCCGGGTACTCCATGCTGGCCCGTCGCCGCTCGGAGGCGACCGGTGAGGCGTACGCCCCCGAGCGTCATGCGCTCCTGTACGTACTTGCCGGGTGTTTTGGCCTTATCCACGGGCTGGGGTTCTCCAACTTCCTTCGGGCGATGCTGGGCGGCGAGGAATCGATCCTCCTGCCGCTCTTCGCCTTCAACGTGGGGTTGGAGATCGGCCAGCTGGCAATCGTCGCCGTCGTCCTGCTGGCCGGGGCGGCCGCCTGCGAGCTGGCGGGGCTGACGCGCCGCCGCTGGGCGACGGCGCTTTCGCTGGTGAGTGTGCTTGCCGGACTGCGAATGATCGTCGAACGCCTGCCCGGCGGTTGAAGGCGCCGTCGTTACTGCCACTGCTGATGCCACTACTGCTGCCACGGTTGAAGTGACTGCGCCCGACTCCAGTTCCCGCGCGCTCCCTTCTTCCGGTGTCCCCGCTCTCTCTGTTCTCCCGTTTCTCCTGTTCTCCCCGTCTTCCCGAACCCTGCCACCATGCGCGTCTCCCATCTGGTCTTCTCGTCCCCAGCCGACGCTGGGGCTGTCGTCTCGTCCCGGCGTTGGCTGTGGCAGGCGTCTCGTCTCGTGGTGTGGCTGGCGCTCGCCGCGCCCGCGGCCAACGCCCAGAACTGGCTCAACGCCAAGGACAAGAAGACCAACCAGTCGTCGTTCCGGGCGATCGACGAATGGCCCGACCCTAACGAGTTCCGCAATGCGGCCGGGTCGCCGGGCTCCCGGTACTGGCAGCAGCGCGTGGACTACGCCATCAAGGCCTCGCTCGACACGGTGGCGCACACGGTGACCGGGTCGGAGCGGGTGACGTACCACAACAACTCCCCCGACCAGCTCTCGTACGTCTGGTTCCAGCTCGACCAGAACATCGATCGCGCCGATTCGCGCGCGGCGCTGGTGCAGCAGGCGCTCCCGTCGCGCATCCCCGAGCAGGCGCGACGCTTCCTGGCCCCCGAGGCCTTCGACGGCGGCTACAACCTCACGCGTGTGCAGGTGGTGGACGCCAAGGGGATCAAGACCAACGCCCGCTACGTGATCAACGGCACGGTCATGAAGGTGCACCTGGCGGCGCCGATCGCGACGGGCCAGAAGGCCGTGATCGACATCGACTGGACCAACAAGGTCCCCGAAGGCGGGCACAACGGGCGCGGCGCCAAGGAGCTGGTGAAGGACGGCTGGCTGTACGAACTCGCGCAGTGGTTCCCGCGCGCCTCGGTGTACGACGACGTGAACGGGTGGGCGACCGACCAGTTCCTGGGGCAGGGCGAGTTCTACCTCAACTTCGGCACCTACGACGTCGAGGTGACGGTCCCGCGCAACCACATCGTCAACGCGACCGGGGTGCTCACCAACCCGACACAGGTGCTCACCGTCACGCAGCAGCAGCGCCTGGCCAAGGCGTGGACGAGCGACACGCCGGTGTTCATTGTTGCGCCTGACGAGGTGATGAAGCCCGCAGCGCGCCCCGCCGGCACGGCGCCGCTCACGTGGAAGTTCCACGCCGAGAACGTGCGCGACTTTGCGTGGGTCTCCAGCAAGACGTACGTGTGGGACGCGATGGGGTTCAAGTACCGCCCGACCGACAAGACGATCGAGCTGCACTCGCTCTATCCGCGCGACGCCATGCCGCTCTGGGACTCCGTCAGCACCAAGGCGATCGCCCAGACCATGAAGACCTACGGGCGGATGTCGTTCGAGTATCCGTATCCCAAGGCGGTCAACGTGCACGGCCCGGTCTTCGGGATGGAGTACCCGATGATCGCCTTCTGCGGCGCGCGCCCGACGCCGGACGGCAAGGTCTCGCCGGGGTTGGCCCGTGCCCTCATCTCGGTCACCATCCACGAGGTCGGGCACAACTGGTTCCCGATGATCGTCGCCTCGGACGAGCGCAAGTGGACCTGGATGGACGAGGGGATCAACTCGTTCCTGCAGTACTACGCCGAGAAGGACTGGGACCCCAACTATCCCACGCAGCGCGGGCCGGCGAAGAACATCGTGGGATACATGAAGCAGGACGCGCAGGTCCCGCTGATGACCGAATCGAACGACATCCAGGCGCAGTTCGGCAACAACGGCTACTCCAAGCCGGCCGCCGGACTGGTGATGCTGCGCGAGCAGGTGCTGGGCGACTCGCTCTTCGACGAGGCGTTCAAGGAGTACTCGAAGAAGTGGATGTTCAAGCACCCGCAACCGGCCGACTTCTTCCGCTCCATCGAGGACGGCGCGGGGGAGCAGCTCAACTACTTCTGGCGCGGCTGGTTCTACACGACCTACGCCAACGACCAGTCGATAGCCGCGGTCGAGTCGCAGGCCGGCGATTCGTTGTTAGGGCCGGCCAAGGCGGGGCAGACGTACTACCGCGTCAAGATCGAGAACAAGGGCGGTCTGGTCCTGCCGCTGCAGATCGAGGTCACGTATGACGACGGCACGAAGGAGCTGGTGAAGCTCCCCGCCGACGTCTGGCGTCGCAACGAACTGGCCTTCACCTACGGCTTCTTCTCGAAGAAGACGGTGACGCAGGTGGTGCTGGATCCCAAGGAAGCGCTGGCCGACGTGGATCGGTCGAACAACACGTGGAAGAAGCCGAACACGGTCTCCTAGGCTCTAGCGCTTCTTCGCGGCCGGCTTCGCGGCCGGCTTCGCCTTCTGCCGCGCGTCGTACTGCCAGTTCTGCGATTTCCCTTGGGCGATCAGGGCCACCGCTTTCTCGACGCGCGTGGCCTTGGTCTCCTCGCGCTTGGCGTCGGCGATCCAGGCGGCGTACTCGCGCCGATGCGAAGGAGCGAGTTTCGCGAACGCGGCGGCCGCCTTCTTGTTGCGCGTGAGTGCGGCCTCGAGTTCTGGCGGGATCTCGACGGGTTTGGCCGCGGTCTTCTTCGCCTTGGCGCGCTGCCCGACGACGTGCGGTGCCGGCACGCCCGCCTCGTTGAGCGTCATCGCCGTCTTCACGTAGCCGGTGAGGATCGCCTTCGACGGAAGCTCCTTCACCGAGGTCAGCTTCCCGAGCTGCCCCATCCCCTCCTCCTTGCCGTCGGGGACGACCAGCACCCCCTTCCAGAAGAAGAGCCCGCAGTGCGCCTTGAAGGCGCGCATCGCGCAGATGATCTCCGACTTGTACGTGAAGAAGGGAAAGCTCCACTTGATCTCTTCGACCACGTCGGGGCAGGCGGCGTGCACCACGTCTCGTATGTGCACGAGGATCGGCTGCGCGAACGGCGCGGCGTTGGCGATGTAGCGATCGACCTGCGGAGTGCGGACGCCCATGGCGAGATCTGGATAACGAGAACGGGTGATTGGGGCGCAGACGACGAGCGCCTGGGATGCCTCAGCGTCCCCTGAATTGCGGACGGCGCCGCGCGCTGTCAATCGGGACGCCGTTTTCGCTAGCTTCGGGAGTGACGATTCCGCGCACTCATGGGAGCGCGGGTCGCTACGCCAACCGACGACGGAGTTCGCGATGCATCAGGTAGCGTTGCTGGGGACGGGACTGCTGGGATCCGGGTTTGCGGAGGGGTTTCTCACGCGCGGCGGGGTGAAGCTGACGGTGTGGAACCGCACGCGCGCCAAGGCGTTGCCGCTGGCCGAGAAGGGAGCGACAGTCGCCGACGATCCCGAAGAGGCGGTACACGGGGCGACGATGGTCCACCTCGTCCTCCTCGACGACGCCACGGTCGACAGCACGATCGAGCGCATGCGCGACGGGCTGTCGCACGACGCCATCATCGTCGACCACACCACGAACCTCCCGGCCCGCGTCGCCGCGCGCGCCGAACGGTTGGAGCACGAAGGGCTCCGCTACCTGCACGCCCCGGTCTTCATGTCGCCGGCCGCGGCGCGTGCGGCACAGGGAATCATGATGGTCGCCGGGCCGCCGGGGCGATTCGAACAGGTGCGCTCGGCGCTGACGCCGATGACCGGCGATCTGTGGTACGTGGGCGAACGCCCCGACCTGGCCGCCAGCTACAAACTCTTCGGCAACGCGATGATTCTGTCGATGGCCGGCGCCATGGCCGACATCTTCCACCTGGCCGACGCCCTCGACGTCCCGCGCGCCGAGGCGTGGTCGCTCTTCTCGCGCTTCAAGCCGGAGAACATCTATCCGGTGCGCGCGAAGAAGATCCTCGCCGAAGATTACTCGGCGTCGTTCGAGCTCGAAGTCGCCCGCAAGGATGCGCGCCTGATGCTGGAGTCGGCGGCCAATCAGCCGATGCCGGTGATAGCGGCGATCGCCGCGCGCATGGATGCGCTCATCGCCGAGGGGCTCGGGGCGCAGGACATGGCGATCCTCGGCCAAGTACCGGAAGCCGGCAAGATCGGTAGACGCGACAACGCCAGCCCTGCGCGCGGGCGGCGCGGCGGGGCTGCGCGTCCCCATGTGCGATGGCCTATCGATCCCGATCCGCACCGACACGTACGCCCGACGCCCCGCACCCGGCTCGAAGAACCGTCCACGCGTGGCGTTGGTGACGACGTTGGCCGCGTAGTGGCGGTCGAACAGGTTGTCGATGCCGACAACCGGCTGGATTCCAAGCCGATTGTGCGGGGCGAGGCCCATCCGGGCGTTCCAGAGCACCCAGCCGGGGGCGTAGTTGGTGTTGGCGTCATCGGCCGCGGTGCGACCGGCCTGCTGCATCTCCAGCGTCGCAAAGCCGAAGCGCTGGCGCGCCGTGGCAAAGAGCGTCGACATGATCGGGGCCACACCCGGGACCGCGTTCCCGTCGAGGCGCGTGGTGCCGACGAGGTAGTCGTCGTAGGTGTAGTCGATGGCGGTGAACGTTCCCCCGAGGTCGACGGGACCTAACGCGGCGGAGACGCCGAGCTCTGCGCCACGGCGACTCGTTTCGCCCGCGTTGCGGAAGTAGCGACGCCCGCCGCTGTTGGGAATCTCGAACGGGATCAGTTCATCGCGGGTGCGAATGCGAAACAGGGCGAGGTCGACGAAGAGCCGGCGCCCCACCCCCCCCTTGAGCCCCGCCTCCAGCGTCCCGCCGCGCTGCGGTTGCAGCTCGCGATTGAGCCCCGCCGAGCCGTCGGGGCGGTTGGCGAGTTCGGTCGTGGTGGGCGTCTCGAACGACGAGGCCAGGTTGGTGTACAGGGCCAGCATCGGGCGCACGCGGAACGAGAACCCCAGCATGGGCGTGAAGGCCGACATCGTGCGCGACTGCACCGCGCCACCGACGGCATACCGGGCGCGGTAGTCGCGCACGCTGAAGGCGGTCTGGTCGCCGCGCAGCGTCCCGGTGACGGTAAGCCAGGCGCGATTCACCTCCCCTCGCGCAAAGACGCCGGCGCTCCCGACCTTCTCCAGTTGGTGGATCGTCTCGCTCCCCTGGTCGGCGACGGTAGGGCAGGTCGCCACGGGACGCCCGGCACCGACGCGTCCGGCGCAGTTGTTCCAGTTGCGGCGGTCGTCGCGCTGCGACTGTACGTCGGTGCCGACGGTGAGGCGCCAGAGGTGATTGCGCGTGAAGCCACGCTGCTCGAGGCGCGCCGAGGCGCCTAACGTGCGCCGGTCGAAGCCAACGATGGCGAACGCCTGTGGGTTGTACAGGTCGCGCCATCCGGAGAAGACGGTCGCGCTGGCGGAGCCGGCATCCCACGACTGCTCGCCGGTGAGCGAGAGGAGCTTCTGCCCCACCTCCTTCCGGGCGCGTCGCAGGATGTTCTGCGAATCGGCGACGGTCGGCACGTCGCGCAGCTCGGTCGCCGTCACCGCGCCGGGGTTCTCGGCCGTGGGGGCGTCGTACCAGGTGAATTGGGCGCGCAGCGCGCTGTTGTCGCGGCGCCAAGCCGCATCACCCGAGACCACCGACGAGCTGAAGTCGGCATAGTCGCGCGGCCCGTCGCCCTTGTTCCCCGTCGAGGTGACGCGCCAGCCTAACGCATTGTCCTTCGCGCTCCCGGCCAGGGTGGTGTTCCAGCGATAGGCATCGGCGTTGCGCACGAATCGAAAAGCGGGATCGAATCGCACCTTGGGGAAGGGATCGCTCTTGAGCTCGAGCACCCCGCCGGACGCATTGCCATACAGGGCTCCGGCTGCCCCTCGCATCACCTCGGCGCTCCCCACCCCTTCGAGATCGACGAAGTCGACCGCCGTCTGCCCGTCGGCGAGGGTGAGGGGGACGCCGTCGCGCACGACCCGCACCCCGCGAATGCCAAAGGCAGATCGCGCGCCAAAGCCGCGGATGGCCAGCCGGGGGTCCTGCGTGGGGTTGTAGCGGTTGGAGACGGCGAGTCCGGGGACGTTGATCAGCAGTTCGGTGAGCGAGGCCCGTCGGATCCCGCTGCGTCCGGAGTCGACCTGCAGGCGCGAGACGCCGAAGGGGAGGTCGAGAACCGAACGCGAACCCTCACGCGTCACCGTCACGCGCACCGGCTGCAAGCGGCGGGTGCGCGTGGAATCCTGCGCGTGGGCGCGGGTGGCGAGTGCGCCCACCGCGAACGGAACCACGAGGGTGAGCATGCTGCGAACACGTACGGCCATATCTTTCGCCACGGGGTATTCCTCGCTCCGGTCCTCGCCACATACGCACTCGGCACGCCCGATCCCGACTGACGTGACCTTCGTCGCCAATCCTAGCCGCGCGCGCAGCGCCGCTGCAATCACGGCATTGCCGCCAGCGCGCCGGGGGAGGGTCGGGCGCCTTTGTGGGCTCGGTGTCGCCGTCGCGCTCCTTGTCGCTGGTGTGCGCCCAACGCCTGCCTTGGCGATCGTACCAGTGCCGCATCGCTCCGCCCCAAGAGGCGCGGCGGTGCACGACATCCACCTGACCTATTCGCGGGTGGTGGTGGACGGGGCGAGCGTGCTGTGGCGGGTGCGCCTGTTCCGCGACGACCTGGAGAAGGCGCTCGCCGTGTACACGAAGAATCCGGCGTTCAAGGTGTCGACGCCGGGGGCGGACTCGGTCTTCGCCGCCTACTTCAACGCCGAGGTCCCGGTCACGGCCAACGGAAAGCGACTCACCGGGCGGGTGCTGCAGTCGGGGAAGGACGCGGAGGTCACCGATCAGGACATGTGGTGGTACCTGATCGAACTCCCCTCACCGTCGACGGTTACGACGTTCACGACGCGCGTGGGGCTCCTGTTCGAGCACTTCACCGACCAGCGCAACGTGGTGACGCTGCTCAAGATGCCGGGCGAGGGTCGTCACTCGCTGTACTTCGTGCGGGACGATGCGCGCATGCAGACGCTTTCCTTCTAGAAGGTGCGCGTGCGGCGAGCGGCTTCACGGGCGATATGCCTCCTCTTCCTCACGGCGCTGGCCGGGTGCAGGCGACAGCACGTGCAGGCGGCGCCGATCCCTCCGCTCCGCCCCCTTCGGAGTTGCGACGCGATTGCACGGCCGGTCCCGACTGACTCCATCGCACCGTTATTCCGCCGCCGCTCGAACCAGGACGCGTTCGTGCGCATCAGTCGGACGGTCCCGGGCGGCTTCGCGAGTATCGATCGGGATTCGACGGGACGATTCGTCGTTCGGATGGTGGACACGACGAAGGCAGACACAATCCGGGCAGCATTGCGCGAGCCGTTCACGGCTGGGCGATCGCCAGTGGAGAAGGCGGGAATCCTGCGCGAGCTTGCGACGGCGAGGGCGGAGCGGGTGTCATGGAGCATGGCGCAGCTGATCGACTGGAACGACTACGTTGCGACGTTCGTGATCGGGGGACCCGCGGTGGTGGGGGTGGGGGTGAACGTGCATCGCCAGCGAATCGAGGTGGACGTCGCGGACGAAAACGGACCGGACGTTGTGGAGGCACGGCTCGGGAGCCGCCGAATCCCGTGCGGACTGGTCGTCATCAAGATCACCGGGCCGGTGCGACTTCTCTGATCCGTCGCTTGGCCCTTTGCCACTCTGGCAGCCAGTCTGCCGGTCGCGCAGGCTCGAGTCCCACTCCGCTTTCACTTTGGCAAGTTCTGGTCGGCATGCACGATGCCTCCTCCGCGTGGCGTGCGAGTCCATCTCGCAACACCCAAACCCACAGGAGGTAGTCGTATGGTTACCATCACGCCGCTCAACACGATGCTCGACCGCATGGTTACCCTCAGCCGGGCCATGGATCAGGCGTTCGTGAACGGGTCGCCCGACGCGCTTGGAAAGACGGCCGCCCAGCCCAGCTGGGTTCCCGAGCTCGACGCCTGGGAGACCGAGGGTGAGTACCTGGTGCAGCTGGACCTTCCCGGCGTGAAGGCCGAGTCGGTCGACATCGGCTTCGAGAAGAACACGCTCAGCATTCGTGGCGAGCGGGAACGCAGCATCCGTGCTCCGGAGAAGGGGGAGGTGCGCGTCTTCTTCGCCGAGCGCGACTGGGGGACGTTCACGCGGTCATTGCGCTTTCCGCAGCACGTGGCTGGCGACAACATCTCGGCGACGTTCGACGCCGGGGTGCTGACGATCCGCATCCCCAAGTCCGAGGCGGCCAAGCCGCGCAAGATCCAGATCCGCACCGCGAGCGAGACGAAGCAGGTCGAGGGCTGAGTCGCGCGCGCCGGGAGCGATCCCGGCAATCAGGAGTACGTACAGCAGGGGAGTGGAAGCCGGCTCCGAGGGATGGAGCCGGCTTTTCCGTTCGGGACGCCGGGAGGATGCGTGCTGGCGGTACGGAGGGGAATGAATGGATGACGGAGGTGAGCGGGGCGGGGGGTAGCGTTGTTTTTGGGGGGGGCCCCCCACGCCGCCGCCGGAATCCCACCGACTCTACCGACGCTCGGCTCCCGCGAACGCCCGATCCCCCACCCGCTCGAACGGCCGATAGGCGCTCCCACCGCACGCCGGCACATTGCGCCCTGTCACCTCGCGCTCCCCCGCGCCGCATCTCCTGTGAGGCCGTGCCATGTCCGCTTCAAATCCCGCATCAACTCCCGCATCAACACCCGCTCCCACGACCCCCTCCGTGCTCCAGTCGCTCTCTGACGACCTCGCCGCTGCCGTCGCCAAGGCGTCCCACTCCCTCGTCGCGATCCACGCCCGCCGGCGCATTCCGTCGACCGGCGTCATCTGGCGCCCGGGGATCGTCGTCACGGCGCACCACACCATCCAGCGAGAGGAGCGGATCACGGTCACACTCGCCGACGGGACCTCCGTCGGCGCGACGCTCGCCGGGCGCGACCCCACCACCGACATCGCCGTCCTGCGACTCAACAGCGAGGTCGGCGTCCCCATCGAGCGTGCGGCCACCGGCGCCGCTCGCGTCGGCCAGCTCGTGCTGGCGTTAGGCATGCCCGGCCCCGCGGTCACCGCGGCGCTTGGCGTCGTCAGCGCCACCGGCGGCGAGTGGCGCACCTGGCACGGTGGACGCATCGACCAGTTCATCCGCCTCGACCTCGCCATCTACGACGGCTTCTCGGGCGGCGCGGCGATCGATGCCAGCGGGCGAATGCTCGGGCTCAACTCCTCGGGACTCGCGCGCGCCTCGGCCATGACGATCCCGCTGGCCACCGTCGAGCGTGTCGCCGAGCAGCTGCTGACGTCGGGACGCGTGCGGCGCGGCTACATCGGGTTAGGGGTGCAGCCGGTACGACTGCCCGCCGGCGTCGTTGCGGCGCACGCCCTGCCCCGCGAGGTGGGGCTCATGGTCGTGTCGATCGAGGAAGGGGCACCGGCGCACGCCGCCGGGATCTCCCTGGGCGACGTGGTGGTTGCCTGTGCAGGGGAGGCGGTGGCCGATCCGTCCGAGCTGCTCGCCGCCCTGACGGGCGACCGCGTCGGCACGTCGGTGACGCTGCGCGTGCTGCGCGGCGGCGCCCCGCAGGACATCGCCGTCACCGTGGGTGAACGTCAGACGCGTAGCGATCGCTGACGCGAGGGATGACATGGATTCAACATCGTTTCTCTCCCCCGCCCTCGCGGCGGAGCTCGAACTCGACGGGCTGGCGGCGCTGGTGCGCGGCTACACCGTGCAAATCGCCAGCCGCAACGGCACGGCGTTGGGGTCGGGTGTCGTCTGGCATCCGGACGGCCTCGTCGTGACCAACGCCCACGTGGTGCGTGACCCCCGCCCGGTCCTCTCGGTAGGCGGGGCCGGGGAGTTCGAGGGACGCGTCGTCGCCCACGATGCGCGCCGCGATCTGGCGCTCATCAGCATCGACGCCGCCGGACTGGTCGCCGCCCCGGTCGGCGACGCCGAGTCGTTGCGCGCCGGTTCGCTCGTGCTCGCGCTCGGTCACCCGTTAGGCGTGGCGCACGCGCTCACGCTCGGCGTCGTGCACGCCGTCACCACGACGCGCGGAATGCCGCGCTACATCGCCGCCGACGTTAGGCTGGCCCCGGGCAACTCGGGGGGACCACTGGTCGACACGTCAGGGCGCGTGGTGGGGATCAATGCGATGATTGTCGGCGGGCTCGGCGTCGCCATCCCCAGCACGGTGGTGCGCGCCTTCCTGCGCGACGCGGCGCGCAGCGGCGCCGTGTCGTACACCACCCCGCTCGCCGCCTGACGGGGCGCCCCGGGTGATCCGACTCGCCCTCGCCGCCCCGTCGGCGATGCTTCTGGCCGGACTCGAGGCCCTGGTGATGCGCGATGGCGCCTTCACCGTGGTCGAACGCATCGTGCACCTCGACGACATCGCCGAAACGCTCGAGGGGGCCGACGTCGAGGTCGTCGTCGCGGTGGTCGACCGGCCCGATCGTTTCGCCCTCCCGAGCGCCATCGATAGTGATGCGTCGGGGCACCGCTGGCTCCTCCTGGTCGATGCCGACGCGCACGAGGTGGGCGACTGGGTACGGCGCGGGGCCCGCGCCGTGCTTCCGCGCGACGCCGAGGGGCGCGAGATCCTCGCCGCAATCGAGGCGGTGCACGCGGGGCTCGCAGTCGTGCCGGCCACCGTGGCCAGCGCCCTCACCAGCTCCCCCGCCCGCTCGGCGCCGCGACTCACGAACGCGATCGCGTCGGCCCCCCTCTCGCCTCGCGAACGGGAGATCCTCGCCCTGCTCGCCGAAGGGCTGGGCAACAAGATCGTCGCCGCCCGACTGGGGATCTCCGAGCACACGGTCAAGACGCACGTCGCATCGATCTTCCAGAAGCTGGGCGCCGACACCCGGGCCGAAGCGGTCGCCATCGGGGCACGGAGCGGGTTGCTCCTGCTCTAGCCGACAGCGCGCCGGGGCACGACCGGGGCACGACCCGGGCCGAGCGTCCTGGCAGCGCCGAGGGCGAGGCACACCCGATGGGCGGTCGCTACAAACCCCACGGCGGTGCCCGATGTCTGAGGGAGTGAACCCTTTCAGCCTCCCCGCCATGCGCCGCCCACTCCCGCACCTCGCGTTCGCCGCTGTCACCATCGCCATCGCTCCGGCGCTCCTCTCGGCCCAGCAGCTGCAAGGGGTCAAGGAGCGCGTCTTCTCCGTCAGCGAACGCCTGGGCAGCGGCGGCACCATCCGCCTCTACGCCCGCGTGGGCGACATCACCATTACCGAGGGGACGGGGGAGACGGTCGACTTCCGCGCCGAGAAGGACGAGCGCCGCGGCCGACTGGAGGACGTGGGCTTCACCGTGCGACGCGACGGCAACGACGTCACCATCTGCGCGGTGTACTCGGATGACGACGCCTGCGACGCCGACGGCTTCAACGGCCGTAGCAACCGGCGCTGGAACTGGGGTCGGCGGGAGTCGTTGCGCCTGACGATGACGGTCCGGCTGCCGCGCGGCGCGCGCCTGCGCACCACGAGTGGCAACGGCGACATCTCGGTGAACGCGAACCTGGCCGAGGCGCGGGTCTCCAGCGGGAATGGGCGAGTCAGGGTCTCCGGGGTCAGCGGTCGCGTCGACGCCTCGTCAGGCAACGGCGAGGTCTCGGTGGACAAGGCCGGCGGCCCGGTCGACGCACGGTCCGGAAATGGCGACGTGACCATCGGGACGGTCAACGGGCCGGTCAACGCCTCGTCGGGCAACGGCGACATCCGCGTCTCGATGGACCAGCTCACCGGGAGCGAGGACATGGAATTCTCCTCGGGCAACGGCCGCGTCGAGGTCGTCGTCCCCGCCGACTTCTCGGCCGAGGTCGAGGCGAACAGCGGCAATGGGCGCATCACGACCGACTTCCCCATCACCATCCGTGGGAAGCTCACCCCATCGCGGCTGCGCGGGACGATCGGGAATGGCGGGCGCCGCCTCCGCATGTCGACCGGCAACGGATCGATGGAGATCCGGAAGCGCGCGTAGGCTCGTTGGAGCTGTCTCATTCGTGGTGATCGTGGGGGCGCCGCAGGTTGCGGGGCCCCCGCGTCGCAGGGAGGGACGACGCACGGCGGTCCCGCTCGGTTCAGCGAGTCGACGTTGCGCCGATACTGTGGGGAGAGGTGTCCCCATGGAGAATCGTGTGCCCAGTCTTACGCCGACACGCCCGTTCCAGACGCGCATCGAGCGTCACGTCGAAGTCCGCCTCAAGGACGTCGATTCGGATCACCATTTCATCAGCTCCAAGTCGGAGACGATCAACGTCAGCGATCACGGACTCCTGATGGAGGTCCCGTCGGCGCTGGATGCCTGCGTGGGACAGGAAGTGATCGTCTCGCTGCACTGGGCCGATGGCCAGTGGGAATCGCCGGGCGAGATCGTGCGCTTCGAGAGTCCGTATTGGCGCGACCTGCGCTCGAGCGTGATGGGGGTACGCCTCGCGCGCGCGCTCCCGCACGACCTCCTGGTGCCGAACGAGACGCATCCGTAGGACACGCGCGACGCACCACTCGGCATCGCGATCGCACCGTTCGACCACGCCCCTTCCATTGCTTCGGCCGCCCAGGCAGCTTCGGGCGGCCTTTTCATTGGACGCACGACCATGCACCTGCCGCGCGCGACGACGACCTCGCCGCTGATGGCCACGACACCGCGGGCGCATCGCACGCGCCGCGTCGTCGTGGCGCTCCTCGCCTCCCTGGCATTCCTGTCGACGGCCGCAACGGCGGCCACGGCGCAGGAGCTCTCCGGCCGCGCCGCCCGCGAGGCGGCGCGCGCGTATCGCGAAGCCAACGAAGCGGCGATCCTGCGCGAGTTCACCACGCTCCTGTCGCTGCCTAACGTCGCCAGCGACAGCGTCAACATCCGTCGCAACGCCGCGCTCCTGCTGGAGCTGCTGCGCAAGCGCGGCGCCACCAACACGCAGCTCCTCGAGGTTCCTGGTGGGCCGCCGTCGGTGTACGGCGAGCTCCTGGTCCCGGGCGCCACACGCACGGTCGTGCTGTATGCCCATTATGACGGGCAGCCGGTCGACCCGAAGCAGTGGGTGGGGGGCGGGCCGTTCACGCCGGTGCTGCGCGACAAGGCGCTGTACCAGGGCGGGCGCGAGATCCCCTTTCCCGCCGATGGGCAACGCGCCGACGGCGAGTCGCGCATCTACGCGCGCTCCGCGAGCGACGACAAGGGATCGATCATCGCGATGCTCACCGCCCTCGACGCACTCCGCGCGCGCGGTGCCGGCGCCTCGCTCAACATCAAGTTCTTCTTCGAGGGGGAAGAGGAAGCGGGATCGGGGCATCTCAAGGCGATCCTCGAGAAGTACAAGACGTTGCTCAAGGGCGACGCCTGGCTCTTCTGCGACGGCCCGGTGCACCAGGGCGGGGACCAGCAACTCGTCTTTGGGCTGCGCGGGGTGACAGGGCTCGAGGTGACGGTCTACGGCCCCACGCGCCCGCTGCACAGCGGGCACTACGGCAACTGGGCGCCGAACCCCGGGATGCTGCTCGCGCACCTCGTGGCCAGCCTGCGCAGCGACGACGGCGAGATCCTCATCCCCGGCTTCTACGCCGACGTGCGCCCGCTCAGCGCCGCCGAACGCGAGGCAGTCGCGGGGCTCCCGCTGGTGGACACGACGTTGCGCCGCTCGTTAGGGCTGGCCAGGACGGAAGGGAACAACGCCCTGCTCGCCGAGCGCATCATGCGCCCCGCACTCAACCTGCGCGGCCTGCGCGTGGGCGGGGTGCAGGAACTCGGCTCCAACACGATCTCCACCGAGGCCTTCGCCTCGTTCGACTTCCGCCTCGTCCCCAACCAGACGCCGGCGCGCGTCCGCGAACTGGTCGAGAAGCACCTGCGGACCAAGGGGTGGCACATCGTGAGCGACACCCCATCCACCAGCGAACGTCTCACGCACCCGCGCATCGCCCGACTGCAGTGGGAAAGCGGCTACCCCGCGCAGCGCGCGCACATGGACGACCCGTTCTCGCGCGCGCTGGTCACCGCGGTGTCCGACGGAGCCCGCACGCCGCCGCTCCTCGTCCCGACGCTCGGCGGGTCGGGGCCAAGCTACCTCTTCACCGAAGTGCTCGGTGTCCCGGTGGTCACGCTCCCCATCGCCAACGCCGACAACAACCAGCACGCCGCCAACGAGAACCTGCGCGTGCAGAACCTGTGGAACGCGATCGAGATGTACGCGGGGTTGATGGCGCGGCTGGGGAAGGAGTGGGGAGGGCCGCCGGTGCCGTGACGCGTCGAGCGGTTCGCCGTTAGGCAGGCGCGCGCTACTCGTCGCCGACGTCGGCGTGCGCCTTCCCGAAGGCCAGGACGAGTGCACTGCCCACGATCACCGCCGCCCCGACGAGCGTCCACGCCGACGGTCGCTCATGCAGCAGCAGCGCCCCCCACAACCCGGCGAAGACGATCTGCAGGTAGCCCGTCGTCGTGGCACGCACCGCCGTCTCGGCCTGCAGCCCGCGCGTCATGTAGACCTGCGCCAACTGGGTCGCCACTCCCACGCCGAGCAGGATCGCCCACTCCGCCGGCGTCGGCACGAGCCAGTTGGAGGAAGCGAAGGGGATGGCGATGGGAAAGGTGACGAGCGGAAGGTAGAAGACGACGACGGCGGGGTGCTCGCGGTTCCCCATCTTGCGTACCGCGGCGTAGGCGGCCCCCGAGCACACGGCGCCGAAGAGGGCGATGGCGATGTCTCGCGTGTCGTAGACCGAGGCGGCGCTTCCGAAGAGGAAGCCCGGGCGCGTGATGAGAATCACGCCGACCATCGCCATGGCCAGGCAGGCCAGCTCACCTGGCCGGACACGTTCCCCCACCCACAGCGCCGCCAGGATCGTGGCGAAGATGGGGTTGGTGTACTGGATGAGCGTCGCCTCGCCGAGTGGGAGGTGCACGAGCGACCAGTAGAAGCAGTTGATCCCGATGGCGCCAAGGGTGCCGCGCACAAGGAGAAGGCGGCGATGGGTCCCCCAGATGGAGGGGAGCCCAGCCTGGCGCACCGCCCACCAGCTCATCGCCAGCGTGAGCGCCGCGCGCACGAGGACCACCTGCGACGACGGAAGGCGCCGTCCCGCCAGCTTCACGAACAGCCCCATCACCGCGAACCACCAAGCGCCGATGGCCATCGCCCGGATCCCCGGCGACAGGACGCTGCTGCGGGCGACGGGAATGCTTGGAGGCACAGCGGAACTCGAGGGGCCTGACATCGACTGGGAAGCTACAGGCCAGTGCACCGCTGGTCGACCGCTAGGGAATCGCGTGCATCGCCGTCATCATGCGCGTCACCGGGCGGAAGATCGGCGTCGCCTCAGCGAGGGCGCGCGAATCGCCGACCAGCACCACCTCGTCGCCATCCTCGATGACGATGTCACCGATGGGCTGGAAGACCCCCTCGCCATGTCGCAGCACGGCAGCGGCGATGGCGCCCGTGCGCGATCGCAGCTTCAGCTCGCGCGCCGTGTGGCCGATGGCCTCGCCTCCGGCGCGCGCCACGACGACCTCGAGGTCGAGCCGCGCCCCGATGCGCGACAGCACCTCGTCCATGGGGGCAATGATGGCTCCGCGCTCGCGCAGCACCTCGTAGTGGTCGCGGCGCGCCTCGTCGGCGGCTTCGCGAATGCGCGACGCCGGGATGTCGAAGCGACGCAGCACGCGGGCAAAGATCTCGAGCGAGGTCTCGAACTCCTCCGGCACGACTTCGTTGGCCCCAAGGCGTTGCAGCTCGGTGATCTCGGAGACGTAGCGCGTGCGCGTGACGATGTGGACGGTGGGATTGTGGTGCCGCGCGACCACCACGGCGCGGCGTTCGTCACCCACCGAGGCGATGGCGAAGACAATCACCCGCGCGCGCTTGAGCCCCACCCGGTCGAGCACCTCGGCGCGCGTCCCGTCGCCGAAGAAGATCGGTTCGCGGGCGAGCCGCGCCTGCCTGACGAGTGCCCCGTTGGAGTCGAGGATGACGTACGGAATGCGGGCCCGGCGCAGCGCCCGCGCCAGGTTGCGCCCGTTGAGGCCATAGCCGACGATGATCACGTGGTCGGTCGCCGGCCCCGCGGCCCGCACCTCGCGCGTGGCGAACTCCATCGTCGGCATCGCGCGCAGCGTGAAGACCTTGTCGGCAATCTCGGGGGCAGCCCCCACGGCGAACGGGGCCACGAGCATCGTGACAACGGCCGCGCCAAGGAACAGCTGGTAGTGCGGCTGGTCCATGATGCCTAACGCGATGGCGCTCGACGCGAGGACGAAGGAGAACTCTCCCACCTGCGCCAGCCCGATCCCGGCCACCAACCCCACGCGCATCGAGCGACGCACGAAGCGGACGACGACCCAGGCGATGAGCGTCTTGAGGACGATGATCCCCAGCGCCACCGCCAGGACCTGCAGCGCGTGGGTCGCCACATAGCGCACGTCGAGCAGCATCCCCACCGAGATGAAGAAGATCCCGCTGAAGGTGTCGCGGAACGGCAGCACGTCGGAGAGCGCCTGCAACCCGTACTCCGACTCGGAGATGATGAGCCCCGCGAGGAACGAGCCCAGGGCGAGCGACAACCCGAACGACGAGGTCACGAAGGCCGCGCCGAGGCCGATGGCGACCACCACGAGGGTAAAGATCTCCTGGTTGCGCATCTCGGCGATGCGCGCGAGCACGCGCGGCACGGCCCAGCGTCCCACGAGGAGCATCGTGGCCGTGACGAGGATCGCGACCCCCACGCTCCTCGCGATCGAGAGCACGTCGGCGCCGCTCCCGCCGAGCAGCGGGAGGAAGAGCATCAGCGGGACGACGCACAGATCCTGGAACAGGAGGATCGCGACGACCACGCGGCCGTACGGCGCGTCGAGCTCACCCCGGTCGGCGTAGACCTTGAGGATGATGGCGGTGGACGAGAGGGCGATGAGCGCCCCGAAGAGCGCCCCCTGGCGCCAGTCCTCGCCGAGCGCCAGGACCACGGCGGTGACGGCGAGCATGGTCCCCACCAGCTGCAATGCGCCGCCCACCATCACCAGCCGCCCCATCTTCACGATCCGGGAGAGCGAGAGCTCGAGCCCGACGGCGAAGAGCAGGAGCACGACGCCGATCTCGGCCAGCGTCTGGACCGACTCCACCTCGCGCACCAACCCCAGCGCGGTGGGGCCGATCGCGATGCCGCTCACCAGGAAGCCGACCACGCTGGGAATGCGCAGCCGGTAGGCGAGAACGACCACGGGAACCGCGATCGCCACCAGGATGACGAGGTCGCGCAGGAGGGGGATGCCGTGCATGCGCGAAAGCTCTCGCGGCGTGGGAGGGTTTGTCGAGATGAGGGAGCAAATCAGGGCAGCGGCGCCTCGACGCTCCATGGCGACAAGCGCGGTGCGGCGCGCCGCTAACTGCCGACCGCCCTCGCCCCGTCGTCCGTGCTGCGCTCGGCGCCGTTCCGCTGCCCCTCGTCAGGCACTCCCTGCTCCGCGGTCACCGCCGGTGATTGACGCAGGATGACAAAGCCGATGAGCCCCGCGACCGTCGAAGCACCGAGGACCGCAATCTTGGCCGCGTCGAGAAGCGGCGAGTCGCCAAAGGCGAGGCCGGCGATGAAGAGCGACATCGTGAAGCCGATGCCGCCCAGCCAGGCCGCGCCATGAAGCGCTCGCCACGTCACTCCGCTGGGGAGTGCCGCGAGTCCGAGGCGCACCGCCGCTGCGCTGAACGCCGTGATGCCGAGCATCTTGCCCACCACGAGGCCGAGCGCCACGCCCAGCGACACCGGGCTGGCCAGCGCCTCGCCGATGCCCGACAGCCGCACACCGGCGTTGGACAACGCGAAGAGTGGCATGACGCCGAAGCTCACCAGGGCGTGGAGCGAGTGCTCGAGCTTGAGCAGCGGGGCATTCACCGCACTCACCGCGACGTCCAACCCGTTCAACGCCTCCTGTTGCCCCTTGCTGGTGATGACCAGCAGGTCACCCGTCTCGGTGCGGTCGAATTCATCGAGCAGGGCGCGCGCACGCGAGGAGAACTCCTCGGCGTTGATGCGCGAGTCGGTCGGAATGGTCAGCGCGAGGATCACGCCGGCAACGGTGGAGTGAATCCCGGAGAGCAGGATGCAGTACCAGAGCACCAGCCCAACCACGAGGTACGGCGTGAGCGCGCCAACGCGCCGCACGTTGAGCGCGACGAGGATCGCCATGCACAGCGCGGCGCCCGCCAGCGCCCCCCACACGAGGTTCGCCGTGTAGAAGAAGGCGATCACCAGCACAGCCCCGAGGTCGTCGACGATGGCCAGCGCCGCGAGGAAGACCTTGAGGCCGAGGGGGACACGCGCCCCCAGGAGCGCTAGGATGCCAAGGGCGAAGGCGATGTCGGTGGCCATCGGGACGCCCCACCCCACGCTCCCGGGACCGCTGCGGTTCACCAGCGCATAGAGCAGCGCCGGGACGACCATGCCTCCAAGCGCTGCCACGATCGGGAGCGCCGCCTGCTTGGGCGAGGCGAGCTCACCAACGAGCACTTCTCGCTTGATCTCCAACCCCACCAGGAGGAAGAAGACGACCATCAGGGCATCGTTGATCCAATGATGGAGCGACATCGTGAGCGGCGCACCGGCCCCACCGATGGCGATCGGGGTCTCCCACAGGTGGAAATACGAGTCGCCCCACGCGCTATTGGACCAGACCAGGGCAATCGCCGTCGTGATGAGGAGGACGACGCCGCCCAGGGAGCCGATCCTGGCAAACTCCTGAAACGGCTGCAGCACCCGCCCGACGATGCGCCGGCGAGCCGTGCCTGGACGGGCGGGAGGAGTCGCAGTGGCTGATGGCATCGAGGGGGATGACCGCGGACGAATAGCGACGCGCTCGTGCTTGTGAACGATAACGGCCCGGTGGAGCGCCGGGTGTACGGCGGGGCGGCGGACTTCCCCACGCAGGTCGGGGGGATCGCGCTGGCGTGGTCCCGCGACGCGCGCCAGAATGTCTGCGCCCCTGCAGCCGGGGCGTTCAGGACGGCCGTGCCGCGCACAAACGCGTGGCACGGGCTCACAGGCGCAGCACGCGCGCCATCCCCCCATCTCGTCAACACCCCGGAGCCGCCCGTGCGTTCCCACGTTCGCCTCGTTGCCACCGTCTGCGCCCTCGGCGCGTTAGGCACCTCCCTGCAGGCCCAGCGCGCGGCGCGGCCGGCGCGCGGCGTCGCCAGCGATAGCGCCCGGCCATCGTCGCCGTACACCAGCGAGGCATTCGGCGCACTTCGCGCCCGCTCAATCGGGCCAGCGATGACCTCGGGGCGTGTGATGACGGTGGCGGTCCACCCCAGCAACCCCGGCATCATCTACGCCGGCACGGCGTCGGGCGGACTGTGGAAGACCACGAGTGGGGGCGCCGCCTGGCAGCCGGTCTTCGATCGCGAGGGTTCGTACTCCATCGGGTGGATCACCCTCGACCCGAAACATCCGAACGTCATCTGGGTCGGGACCGGCGAGCGCAACTCGCAGCGCTCCGTGGCCTACGGCGACGGCGTCTACAAGTCCGAAGATGGCGGCCGCTCATGGAAGAACGTCGGCCTCAAGCTATCGGAGCACATCGGGCGCATCGTCGTCGACCCCACCAACAGCGACGTGGTCTACGTCGCGGCGCAGGGACCGCTCTGGAGCGCCGGCGGCGAGCGGGGGCTCTACAAGACCACCGATGGCGGCACGTCGTGGACCCAGGTGCTCGCCATCTCCGAGAACACCGGCGTCAGCGATGTCGTCGTCGATCCGCGTTACCCCAACGTCATCATCGCCTCGTCGTATCAGCGCCGGCGCCACTTCTTCACGCTCATCAACGGCGGCCCCGAGAGCGCCATCCATCGCAGCACCGACGGCGGAAAGACCTGGACCAAGGTGAACACGGGACTCCCCAGCGAGGAACTGGGGCGCATCGGGCTCGCCATCTCGCCGCAGAACCCGGACGTGGTCTACGCCAACGTCGAAGCAGCCAATCGCCGCGGTGGCATCTATCGCTCCAGCGACAACGGCGTCACGTGGCAGAAGATGTCGGACTACACCCAGGGGTCGATGTACTATGGCGACATCTTCGCCGACCCCACGCAGTTCGATCGCATCTATGTCCCGGACGTCCTCTTCCAGGTGAGCGATGACGGCGGGCGCACCATGCGCCCCCTCGGGACGCGCGGGATGCACGTCGACAATCACATCATCTGGATCGATCCGACGAATCCCAATCACTACCTCATCGGCAACGATGGTGGGCTCTATCGCACGTACGACCGCGGCGAGACGTGGGTCTTCTTCGAGAACCTCCCGCTCGCCCAGTACTACGACGTCGACGTCGACAACGCCGCCCCGTTCTACAACGTCTACGGCGGCCTGCAGGACAACAACTCGATCGGCATGCCGTCGCGCACCAAGAGCGACCACGGCATCATGAATTCCGATGTCTTCGTGACGATGGGAGGCGACGGCTTCGTCTCACGCATCGACCCCGAGGACCCGAACATCATCTATTCCGAGCTGCAGCACGGCGTCATCGTGCGCTTCGACAAGCGCACGCACGAGCGCGTCGGCATCCAGCCGCAGGAAGCCAAGGGCGACGTCCCGCTCCGCTGGAACTGGGACGCCCCCTTCATCATCTCGCCGTTCAGCAGCAAGCGGCTGTACATGGCCGCCCAGTTCCTCTACCGCTCCGACGATCGCGGCGACAGCTGGAAGCGGATCTCCCCCGACCTCACTCGGCAGGTGCAACGCAATACGCTGCCGGTGATGGGGAAGGTGTGGGGCCCCGACGCCGTCGCCAAGAACACCTCCACCGCGCTGTACTCCAACATCAGCGCCGTCGCCGAGAGCCCAAAGAAGGAAGGGATGCTCTGGGTGGGGACCGACGATGGGCTCATTCAGGTGAGCGAGGACGGGGGCACCAACTGGCGAAAGATGGACAGCTTCCCCGGCGTCCCGTCCAACGCGTACGTGTCTCGCATCAAGGCCTCGCAGTTCGACGCCAACACCGCCTACGCCACCTTCACGAACCACCAGAACGGCGACTTCAAGCCATACGCCATCAAGACGACCGACGGCGGGCGCACGTGGACGTCGATCAACGGCAACCTCCCGGCGCGCGGCTCGACGCACGCCTTCGCCGAGGACTTCGTCGATCCCAACCTGCTCTTCGTGGGGACCGAGTTCGGCGCCTACGCCTCGCGCGATGGCGGCTCGCACTGGTTCAAGCTGGGCGGCATCCCCACCATCGCCGTGCGCGACTTCGCGATCCAGAAGCGCGAGCATGACCTCGTGATCGGGACGTTCGGGCGCGGGATCTACATCGTGGACGACTACACCGCACTGCGCACGACGACGCCGGCCACGCTCGCCGCCGCGGCCACGCTCTTCCCGGTGCGCGACGCCCTGCTCTTCGTCCCCACGCAGCAGTACGGCGGGCGCGGCAAGGCCTTCCAGGGGGAGATGCTGTACAGCGGCGACAACCCGCCGTACGGTGCGGTCTTCACGTACTACCTGAAGGACGGCCTCAAGTCGCTCAAGCAGAAGCGGCTCGACGCCGAGAAGGCGGCCGAGAAGGCCGGGCAACCGATCCCGTATCCCACCCCCGAACAGATGCGGGCCGAGGCCGCCGAAGAGGCGCCGTCGATCCTCCTGACGATCAGCGACTCGTCAGGCACCCCCATCCGCACCATCACGGGGCCGTCCGCCAAGGGGCTCCAGCGCGTCGCCTGGAACCTGCAGCTCCCCTCGCACACGCTGCCGCGCGCGGCCAACCCGTTGGAGGAACTGTTCGAGAGCGGCCCCTCCGGACCGTACGTCGTTCCCGGGCGCTACAACGTCTCGCTCGCCCAGCGCGTGGGGGGCGTCACGACTTCGTTAGGCGGCACGATCACTTTCCGCGTGATTACCGAGCCGGGCGCTCCGGTCACGCTCGCCGACCATGCCGCACGTGGCGCGTTCCAGAAGCGGTTGCAGGAGCTGCGGCGCTCGGTGGCCGGCGCGGTCGAACTCACCACCAGCACGGGACAGAAGCTCGACCAGATGCGCCGCGCCCTCGACCAGACACCGGCCGCACCGGCCGCGTTGGGGCAGCAGGTGCGCGCGCTGCAGGATCGCCTGGCGCTCATCGTGCGCGAACTCTCGGGCGACCGTGCCCTCGCCAGCCGCAGCGAGGCGACCCCCGCGTCGATCGCCGAGCGGGTGAATGGGATCAGCGGTGAGCAGGGACGTACACTCGGCCGCCCGACCGGGACGCACCAGGAGCAGTTCACCATCGCCAGCGAACTGTACGCCGTTGAACTCGCGAAGCTGCGCCAGCTCGCGGAGGCCGACGTTCCGGCGCTCGAGCGTGAGGTGGAGAAGGCCGGGGCGCCCTACACCGCCGGTCGGATCCCCGCACGATGAGGGGCCGCGGAGCAGTTGTCGGCGCCTTCGCCGCGTTGTGGCTGGCGGTAAGCGCGGGAACCCCCCTCGGCGCGCAGGGGCCGCAGGCGCGCGCCATCCTGCCGGGCATCGAGGGGACCATCATGCTCGACACGATGGGGCTCGCCCACAAGATCAGCGGCAATCGCGACTCGATCTTCACGGCGCTGGAGACCGCCTTCAAGGAACTCAAGCTCCCGGTCGAGACGCGCAACCCCAAGACCGGGCTCCTCACCAACCTCAACGCCGACGTGTCGCGACGCATCGGTGACGTGGCCATCTCGCGCTACCTCGATTGCGGGCGCGGCTTCTCCGGGAACAACGCCGACTTCTATCGCATCACCCTCGCGATCTCGGCGTGGCTGGAACCGGCCACCGGTGAGCCGCAACGCCTGATGGTCGCCATCGCGGCCAGCGGACGCGACCCCGCGGGGAGCCGGAGCGCGTACTCGCAGTGCACCTCACGCGGCGCGCTGGAACGGCGCATTGCCGATCGCGTGACGGAACTCCTCTCGCCACCACGGTAGGTCCGCATGGACGTCCACCGCTGGGACGAACGATTCTCCGCAGGCGAGCTCCCGTACGGGGCGGAGCCCAACGATTTCGTGGCCGCGCAGGCGCCGCACATCCCCACCGGCCCGGTGCTGTGCCTGGCGGAGGGCTACGGGCGCAACGCGTTGTGGCTGGCGGCGCAGGGGCACCCCGTGACCGCCATCGAGCAGTCGAGCGTCGGCATCGCGCGCGCGAAGGACCTCGGCGTTGAGCGTGGGGTCGAGGTGACGTGGGTGCAGGGCGACCTCGCCGACGTCGACCTGGGGGAAGGCAAGTGGAGCGGGATCGTCTCGGTCTTTGCGCACCTCCCGCCGGCATTGCGCGCCGATGTGCACGCCCGCGCGGTGCGGGCGCTTGCCCCTGGCGGCGTCTTCATCCTCGAGGCGTATTCCCCCGCCCAGCTCGGGCACCGCACCGGCGGGCCGCGCGACGTGGAGCTCCTGATGACGCGGGATGGACTGGTGCAGGAACTCGCCGGGCTGGAGCTCCTCATTGCGCAGGAGATCGAGCGCGAGGTGAACGAAGGGGTACTGCACCAGGGGCTGGCGGCGGTGGTGCAGGTGGTGGCGAGGAAGCCGCACTGACGGCAGTCACCCCTCGATTTGCCGCCGCCACTCCTCGAGCTTGGCCACACGGGCCTCGAGCTGGGCCACCTCGTCGCGGCCCGGCGCAACCCTGTTGGCGCTCGCGGCAGGCGCCGCGTGCGCGCTGGTGGCGGGGGACTGCGTCGAGACGGACGCCGCCGCGCGCGCCGGTGACGTGATTGCGGCTGGCGGAGACGTAAGCGCGCTCCGCGACAGCGCGCCGAGCGGCGTGAGGGGCGCCCCGGCGGAGGATGCGACGCCACGTGCCGCCAGGCGCAAGAACGCACGGCCGACGGGCCCCATCCACACACGGCGGAAGATGCGCTCGGGCGGTGGCGCACGGAACGGCGTTCGCGCCAGCAGGGCGATGCCGGCCCCCGTCAGGGCCAACCCTGTGAACAGGGGCACGAGCGCCCACGCGGGGATCGCGTACGCTCCCGATGCAAGCTTCCGGCGCGTCACCAGCTCGATCCCGATCAGCCCGGCCGCGATCACGAGCATCAGCAGCGCCATGCGCACCGTCGTGCGGCGGCGCCGCTGCGTGAGCGGATTGGCACGCCGCGACTGGCGCACGCTTTCCCGCTCGTCGTACACGCCCTGCATCCCCTTGAGCACGTCGTCCGGCGCATAGCCCATCTCGGCGAGGTGGCGCGCGTCGCTGAAGAGCTGCAGCAGGCGCGTGAGCCCGATCCCCACGAGGACCACCACGGGGACGAGCGCATCGAACGACGAGCCGAGTCGCGCGATGGCGCGCGAGACGGTCCACGCCACGAGCACGAGGAGGAAGAAGACCGTCGACAGCAACTCGAGCTCCGACACGAAGCTCCGCACCGGCAACGGGATGTCCGGCCCCGCCAGCTGCGAGTTGTCGACCGCTTCCACCAGCGCCTCCGCGGTCGCGAAGCGCGCCTCCGGCACCTTCGCCACACACCGGTCGATCGCCGCCGAGAGCAGGTCGGGGAGCTCGGGACGCACCGACTCGATGGCGGGGACCGGCTCCGTCAGCTGCTTGACGAGGATCTTCTGGATCGACTCGCCGGTCACCGCAGGACGCCCGATGGCCGCGAACCAGGCCACCAGCCCTAACGAATACAGGTCGCTCCGCCCGTCGACCGTGTCCCCCGACGCCTGCTCGGGGCTCATGTACTCGGGCGTCCCGACGACCTCCCCCACGCGAGTGAGCCCGCCGCCGGCGGTGGGCTCGGTGATGGCGCGGGCGATCCCGAAATCCATGAGCAGGGCGCGCCCCGTGGCACGCTCGATCATGATGTTGTCGGGCTTGATGTCCCGATGCGCCACCCCACGCCCATGCGCATAGGCGAGCGCGTAGCCAACGTCCTGCAACAGGCGCACGAGTTCGCGCACCGTGAGCGGGCCGGCACGGTGCACCCGCTGCGCCAGGCTCTCCCCCTCCACGTATCCCATCGCGAAGGCCATCACCCCATCGCGCTCCTCGATCGCGTGCACCGGGACGATGTTGGGGTGCGAGAACGACGCCGTGGTGCGCATCTCGCGCAGGAAGCGATCGTGCAGCGCGGGATCAGCGGCGAACTCCTCGGGCAGGATCTTGAGCGCCACCAGTCGGTCGAGTGCCCGGTCGCGCGCCAGGTACACCGCCCCCATCCCGCCACGCCCCAGCTCGCGCTCGAGGTCGTAGCGGTCGGCCAGCTTGCGGCGGATCTGGGTGAGGTCGGACAGCGTCACAAGGAGTGTGAGAACGAGCGGGCGGAGTCATCGAGAGCCGGCGCGACCGAGCGCGTCGGCGGGAGCGTGCGTCGGCAGGACGGTCGCCTTGCGACCACCGCCGCCGCAGTAACGGTCGTCGTCGTGCGCGGGACGGTCGCGCCCCTCAAGGCCTACAAGCCCATGGCTACCGCAATCATCCACGCACCGTACGACAGCATGAAGGTCCGGTTGGGGATCCCGAACGCCCCATTGTTCATCAACAGTGGCACCATCACCACCACGCTCCGCCAGACCGCGCCCGCCAGCACGGCGAGCGGTCGCGACTTCCACGCGGGCTGCGTCCGCAGGTGCAACGTCAGCAGCAGCACCGCCAGTAACTCGCCGGGAACGCCGAGCATGAAGCCCAGGCCGTGCAACTGGCCGGAGCGGGACATCAGCGCCGCATCGCTGGTGGTGGGGTCCATCGCGAACGTGCCGCCGATGGTCAGTCCCGCCGCGGTCACGAGGAGGCACACGAGGCCAAGCCACCCGACGCCCCCCCGCACGCGTGTTGCCAGGGCGCCAAGAAGCGCGAGTGAGGCGAGGGCGAACGCGTAGAAGCAGAGCGTCATGACCCATCCGTGCGCCCCAACCGCGTACTCGCTGATCATGTGCGTGGCCGGCGACAGGTCGGCGCGCAATGCGTGCAGCGCGAGCAGGGCGAGTATCGCCGTTGCCGATGCGGCGAGCGTGAGTCGGGCGAGCAGGGATGTGGGCATGAGATCGAGTGTCGGACGCAACGCCAATGAATAGCACCACCATGCCTGCCACGACAGCCTCGCGCGCGACCGCGCGCGGCGTGGCGAATCCCTAACGCGGGGCCGGGGTAGCGGGGGCGCGCGACAGCTGCACCACGTCCCAGTACGACTGTACCACGCCACCCCCCACCGACGCCAGCAGGGCCCGCACCGACGACAGCATGGTCACCGATCGCGGGCCGCGCGGCGTCCCGGGGTCGCGATAGCCGTAGTTGAAGACGGCGCGCACGAAGGTGGTGCGCTCGTCGGTGGGGAGCGTCGCGACGTTGGCGTAGTACCGCTGCCAGGCATCCGCGCCCCCAAAGAGGTACTGCTCCACGTTCGAGGTGTAGATCGCCGACGCCGTCGCCCCGTGCTCACGCAGGTAGCGCCCAACCGCCCGCAACGCCTTGTCGCCACCGAAGTCACCGACGATCGGCACGATGAGGTTGTCGTGCTGCATGCGCTTGAGGTGCTGGAAGTGCCCCTCCGAGGCCAGATAGCCGTGCTCGACCCCCTCGGCGTCGCGCTGCACCATCAGCTCCCCGTAGCTGGGCATGCCACGCATGCCGTATCCGCCCGTCCCGCGACCGAACGAATAGGTGAGGGCGGGGCCGGCATCGAAGAACGACAAGAGGATGTACTCGATCCCCGACAGGTCGTCGGCGCTGAGCGCAAAGCGATGCTCGTCGACCAGGCGCCGCCGGATCGACTCCAGCGTCGTGCGGAACATCGCCGTGTCGGCCGCGACGGAGTCGTACGCCGCAAAGAGCGCCGTCACCGACGCCTCGGTCGTCGCCGCGGCGGGACGCGGACGCGAGAAGAGCTGGGAGAGAAAGTCGGCGCGATCGGTGGAGCGTTCGATCAACGCCTTGTACATCAGGTGTTGCAGCAGGTTGCCGCGCCGGATGTCGACGATGAAGGCCATGCGTGGCTTGAGGGCCACGATGTAGGTGAAGTTCTGGTCGGGGCCGACGCCGAGGTACACGCCCCCCGCTCCAAGCGTTCGTTGCAGCTCGGGGATGACGTGCTGGAAGGTGACTTCGTTCGAGACAAGGTTGTCGGACCGAAAGAAGCCGCCGGGTTCGGACATCGCGCTCACCATCTCCCAGAAGTCGGCGTCGGACAGCCGTGCCGGGAGGGAGTCCGCCGGGGCGCGCCAGCCGCCGGCGGCCGTGTCGCGCCAGGCGAACGGAACGGCCTGCTCGTGGGTCGAGGCCGCGAGTACCGTGGCGAAGAGGGCGGCGAACGTCCCCTGTCGTGCGCGCGTGACGATCCCTCGCATCGAGCCTCCCCCGCATGCGTCACCGGGATACGCCGCGACGATGGGCGCCCGTGGTCCGACGATACGGCGCGCGCGAGAGGCTGTCAAAGCGCGCTTGCGCCCGGCGTGACGAGGCGGGAGAATCGGGGGATGATGCGTTTGCTCCCCGCCACGCAGGCAGCGGCTCCCGCACACTCCGGCCGTCGCGCGCGCCTGCTTCGGCGAATGCGCCTGCGAGCGACGCGCGCCACGCGCGCCTCGCTTGGCACACTCGTGCTCGCCGCCGCCTGCGGCGAGCGCGTCCCGAACATCGCGCGAGACTCAGCGATCGCACCGGCGCCGAGTGCCGCCGCGGCGTCGCGCACTGCCATGCCTGACGACTCCCTCATCGGCCGGCTTCTCTCCGACGTCGTCCCCGACTCGGCGCTGCTCTCCTCGTGGGGGGTGTATCCGCTCGAGCGACACATCGGGATCCGACTCGCCCTCATCGGCGGCGAGCACTACCTCCTGGCCGACACGCTCGACGGCTACGACGGCGACCGGCCGCGCTGGCGCATCCGTCAGGCGCAACGCGTGGAGGCGGCGCGGCCGGGCGAGGGATGGGTCGGGTCGTGCGCCATCGGTACGGCGGACGCGTCCGACGGCACCGTCGTCGCGCGCGTTACGCTCTCGGCCGGCGAGGCCCTGACGCCGATTCACAGCGCTTGGCGCCTGGACCCCGCCACCTGGCACTTTCGCTCGTTCCCGACCGACTCGCTCGCCTGCTACAACGAGGGAGGGGGCAACCCGTAGCGCGCGCTCCGTGAGCGATCGAGGTGAGGGCGCGCGAGGTGAGGGCGCGCGGGGTGAGGGCGCGGAGAGTGAGGGCGCGCGGGGCGAGCGCGCGCAGGGCGAGGGCGCGCAGGATCGCGGCGGCGGGATTGCGCCCGCCGCCGCGAGGCGAGAATTGTATACACAATTCCGAGCTGGACCAACGGACCGGCGAACGCGGGTCCGTCTGCCGTCACACCGCCGCTCCCACACACCCTCCCGATGCGCCTGCGCTCTCTCCTCGCCGTCGCCGCCCCGGCGACACTCGCCCTCAGCGCCCCCGCTGCGCATGTCGCAGCACAGGCCCCGGCCGATACCTCGTGGGATATCACCAAGGCCCGCGGCAAGACGCGCGAGATCGACTTCACCACCAGCGAGGGGACGTGGACCTCGGTAGACCTCTCCACCGACGGCAAGTGGGTCGTCTTCGACCTGCTGAGCCACGTCTACCGCGTCCCCTCGTCAGGCGGGACCGCCGAGTCGCTCACGCAGTCGAGCGGCGTCGCGTCGAACTTCCATCCGCGCCTGTCGCCCGACGGCAAGTCGATCGCCTTCATCTCCGACCGCAAGGGGCAGTACAACCTGTGGCTGATGGACGCCGACGGCGCCAACCCGCGCCCCGTCGCGCTCGATCCCACGTCGCGCTTCGAGTTTCCGCAGTGGACCGCCGACAACCAGTACATCATCGTGGTGAAGATGACCGGCTTCGGCTCCCGGTCGTTGGTCATGTTCCACCGCGATGGCGGCACCGGGGTGACGCTGGTGAAGGGCGACGTGGGGAAGGTGCCGTATCGCACCGCCATTTCGGCGGACGGGCGCTACCTCTACTACGACGTGTACACCGCGCGCCCCACCGGCTTCTGGGGACAGGACGACGTGCTCAAGGGGACGGTGCAGATCCACCGGTACGACCTCAAGTCCGGGGTCGTGCGCCCGATCACCTTCGGCGAGGCGCAGCAGCAGGATCGCGCGACCAGCGGCGGCGCCTATGCCGCCGAGCCGAGCCCGGATGGTCGCTGGCTGGCCTTCATGCGCAAGGTGCCTAACGGGGTTCTGGAGTACAAAGGGCAGAAGTTCGGGCCGCGCAGCGCCCTCTGGATCCGCGACCTCAAGCTCGGCGGCGAACGACTGGTGATGGATCCGGTCGAGATGGACCTGGCCGAGGAGAGCATCCCGCTCAACGGGTCGTACCCGATGTATCGCTGGGCGAGCGACGGCAAGTCGATCGTCATCCACCAGGGCGGCAAGATTCGTCGCCTTGATGTCGCCTCGGGCGCGGTCTCGACGATTCCCTTCACGGCCCGCGTGCAGCGCACGATCTCCGAGCAGGTCGCGGTCAAGAACAAGCTCAGCGATGCCCCGTTCGACGTGCGCTTCGTTCGGTGGGCGACCACCTCGCCGGATGGCAAGACGCTCGCCTTCCAGGCGTTAGGGCGCATCTGGCTGCAGTCGCTCCCCGGTGGAACGCCGCGTCGCCTCACGCCGGCCACCTTCGAGCCGTTCGAGTTCCAGCCCGCATGGTCGCCCGACGGACGCATGATCGCCTTTGCCTCGGTCGACGCCAACAACCGTGGCGCCCTGTGGCGCGTGGCGGCCGGTGGCGGTGCCCCGGAGCGCCTGACGCGGGAGGTGGGTGAATACATGAACCCGGCGTGGACACCAGACGGTCGCGAGATTGTGGCCGTGCGCGGCGCCGGTGCCTCCGCGCGCGCATCGACGGTATCGCGCAACGGATGGTTTGACGTCTTCCGCATGCCGAGCGCGGGCGGCGAAGAGACCGACATCACGCAGCTCGAAGCCGGGTCGTTCTTCGGGGGCGCTGAGATGCGCCCGACGGTGGGGAACGACGGGCGCGTCTACTTCGCCGCGGCGAAGATGATCGCCCCCGGGGCCGACCGTCCGGTGACCGGCGTCGAGGTGCTCTCGCTGCGTCTGGACGGCACCGACAAGAAGGTGCACGCCAACGTGAAGGACTCCGACGATGCCGCCGTCTCACCCGACGGCCGGTGGGTCGCCTTCACGCAGGGGTCCAACACATACCTCTCGCCGTTGCCACCGGGGGGAGCGGGAGACCAGGCGCCGCTGCTGGCCAAGGCCGGCGGTGCCTTCAGCGCGACGCCACTCACCACCGAGGGCGGATTGTACCCGCGCTGGCGATCGGCCAACGTCGTCGACTTCGCCAGTGCCAACCGCGTCTACTCGCACGACGCGTCCGCCAGGCGCACCGACACCATCGCGGTGAAGCTCACCGCCCCGCGCGCCATCGCGCAGGGGTCCATCGCCCTCACCGGGGCGCGCATCGTCACGCTCGACAACAAGCGCGTGATCAACAGCGGGACGATCGTGGCGAAGGCGGGGCGCATCACCTGCGTCGGGTCGTGCAGTACCGCTGGCATCGACAAGGTCGTGAACGCGTCGGGGAAGACGATCATCCCCGGCTGGGTCGACATGCACGCGCATCACCATCGCGAGCACCTGGCGATGATGCCCAGGGGGAACTTCGAGTCGGCGATCTACCTCGCCTACGGCGTGACCACCACGAGTGATCCGTCCACCTCGTCGGTCGCCGCCTTCCCGACCGCAGAGCTCATCGAAGCGGGCGAGATGGTCGGGCCGCGCGCCTTCAGCGTGGCGGAGGCCCTCACCAACGGCGACAACGCACACACCAACGACGTCACCAGCCGCGACATCGCGGTCACGGAGCTCAAGCGCCGGATGTCGTGGGGTGCCGTGCTCCTCAAGCAGTACCTGCAGCCGCAACGCCAGCAGCGGCAGTGGGCGGTCGATGCGGCACGTCAACTGGGGCTGCGCGTCACCGCCGAGGGGAGCGACGACCTGAATCACAAGCTCGGCATGATCATGGACGGGCACAACGGCGGGGAGCACCCGACGGTGCAGGCCCCGCTGTATGCGGACTTCACCACCTTCCTTGGCAAGTCGAAGTACTTCTACTCGCACACGCCGCTGGTGAGCGGCTACGCCGGCTGGAACGAGGAGTACTTCTGGCAGGAGAGCCCGGTGTGGCAGGACGCCAAGCAGGGGAAGTGGGTCCCATGGCGCCAGCTCATCCCGCACACGCGACGCTTCATCATGCGGCCGGAGACCGACTACTCCAAGGACATCATGTCGCAGCAGGTGGCCGACATCATTGCGGCTGGCGGCTACTCCGCGGTCGGCTCGCACGGTCAGCAGGCGGGGCTCGGCTCGCACTGGGACGTGTGGATGGCCGCCAAGGCCAACGGCCCCATGACCGCGCTGGAGATCGCCTCCATGCACGGCGCGATGTTCCTCGGGATGGAGGCAGACATCGGGTCGATCAGCGTGGGCAAGCTGGCCGACCTCATGGTGCTCAACGCCAACCCGCTGGAGAACATCCGCAACACCGCCGACATCCGCTACGTGATGAAGGCGGGGACGCTGTACGACGCCATGTCGCTCGACGAGATCTGGCCGAAGGCGAAGCCGTACGGCGACAACTACTGGTACGTCCCGCAGATGTACGAGAAGAGCGTGAAGGCGGTGGGAACGTACGACAGGAAGTAGACGAGACAGCTGAGTCCTGGACATGCAAACGGCGCCCCTCGGCGCCGTTTGCACTCCCGTCTCCCGTCTTCCGTCCGTAGCTATTGCACCGCCGACTGGCTCGTCACCCGCTTCACCAGCCGATAGGTGAACTCCATCCCGTTGAAGAACCCCTGCTGCGGGATGCGCTCGTTCATGCCGTGCGCGAAGGTCTCGTTGTAGAAGAAGCCCGTCACGCCGTAGACCGGGATGCCGGCATTGCGCATGTAGACGCCGTCCGTGGCGCCGGTGCTCATCGTCGGGATCACCGGAACGCCCGGCCACATCTCCTTCGTCACTCCCTCGATCTCCCCCATCAGTTCGCGCGTCAGCGGCGACGGCCCCGAGGGCTTGGGTGCCTGCGTCACGGTGATGGCGACCTTCGGATCGCCGATGATCCGCTCGAGCGTCTTCTGGATCTCGGCCGGCGGGTCGTTGGGGAGGATGCGGCAGTTCACGTTGGCGCGCGCACGCTGCGGGAGGGCGTTGGGGGCATGCCCCCCTTCGAGCATCGTCGCCACGCAGGAGGTGCGCAGCTGCGAGTTGTACGCCTTGTCACTCGACAGGGTGGCGATGGCGGCCGCGTCGTTAGGGTTGGCGGCCAGCGCCTTCATCGCCTCGCCCATCTTCCCCGGCGTGATGGCCGCCGAGCGTTCGAAGTAGGTGCGGGTGACGTCGTTGAGGTGCACCGGGAAGTCGTAGGCCCCGATCTTCACCAGCGCCTGCGCGAGCTGGTAGATGGCGTTCTCCTTCACCGGCTGCGAGGAGTGACCGCCGGGGTTGGTGACTTCGAGCCGGAAATCGGCGTACACCTTCTCCGCCGCCTGGATGTCGTGCGAGAGGTACTTGCCGTCGCGCACGCGCCCGCCGCCCCCTTCGTTGAATGCGTACTCTGCCTCGATGAGGGGGCGGTGGTTCTTCAGCAGGTAGTCGACGCCGTTGTCGGGCCCGCCCTCCTCATCGGTGGTGAGCGCCACGATGATGTCGCGGTTCCCACGATACCCCTCGGCCTTGAGGCGCATGATCGTCGTCAGGTGCATCGCGCCGTCGTCCTTGTCGTCGGCGACGCCGCGCCCGAAGAAGGTCGAGTCCTTCTCGACGAAGGTGAACGGCGGCAGCGTCCAGTCCTCGGGCTTGGCCTCGACCACGTCGATGTGCGAGAGGAGGAGCAACGGCTTGCGGCTCACGTTCCGTCCGCGCAGACGGGCGACGAGGTTCCCCTTGCGGTCGTTCTGCTTGACGACGACCACGTCGGAGTCGGGAAAACCGGCCGCCTTGAGGCGCGCCGCCATCGCCTGCGCCGCCTTGAGCGTGCTCCCCGAACTCTCGGTCGTGTTGATCTCGATGAGTTCCTTGAAGAGGTTGCGCGCCGTGGAATCCCACTTGGTCTTGCCGATGTGCCCAACCTGCTGGGCGTGCGCCAGCGCCGGTGCCGCGAGCAGGAGCGCGGCGGCGAGCGTGCGCATCGATCGTAGGGTCATCATGGGCTCGGTGAACGTCGTGAGTCGAGTAGTGAGTCGCGTGGTGCGTCGAGTGGTGATCGATCGGGGTCAGCGTCATCGGGAGACCGCTTCGATGACGCTGACCCCAGGTGGTGATACGTCCGGTGTTCGGGCCGAACGGTCGACGCCTACTGCGCCGGCCCGCGCCCGATGGCGTCCCAGATGAGCGGAAGCGTCGCATTCGTCTGCCCGCGGTACTGCGGACGGAACCCGTACAACACGACCTTCCCCTTCCCGACCGGCGCCTCGACCAGCGCCGCCTTGCCATGCAGCCGATCGGCGCCTAACAACCACCCCGACGCGAGGGCGTTGCCGGTCGACTCGTACGTCGCCACCGCCTTGGCCTTCGACGCATCCGTGATCTCGAAGGCGGGCGAGTCCTCGAACCAGACCGCCGCCGTGGTCGCCGTGTGGCGCGCCGCGATGGGGTTGGACTTGTCGAGCGTGACCTTGAACAGCGAACCGGGCGCGTAGAACTCCGTGTTGCGCACGTTGGCCAGCGCGTTCTTCACCGGGAGCTTGAACGTCTCGATGGCATACTCGCTGGCCTCGTTGAAGGCCAGCACGGTGCCCCCGTTCTCGACGAACTCCTGCAGGGCACGCGCCCCGGCTTCGCCCACCCCACCACGCAGCGAGTCAGGATAGGCGTTGCCGAGCCCGCGGGCGATCCCGCCGGCATTCTGGTCGGGGATGATGATCGCGTCGAAGCGCGCGTTGAGGTTGCCGGCGCGCAGGTCCTTATCGAGCACGCTGGCGAACGGGATCTTGTGCGAGTCGAAGATCCAGCGCGTCCACCCCTCGTCCATGCTCGCGGCAAAGCTCTTGTAGATCCCGATGCGGCGCGCGCGGTTGCCGGTGAGCCCGGCCACGCTGTAGGTGGGCTCGGCCACCGCTGGCACCAGCTTGTCGCTCACGGCCACCTCGCCGCGCACCGGAATCGCATCGACGCCGAACAGCAGCGGCAGCGTGTGCGCCGTGACGTCGTACGGGCGCTTGGGCGGCCCCCCCGGATACTCGCGCAGGTTGGGATACTTCTGCGGCTCGAGCAGCGCCTTGGCGTAGGAGCCGAACGGCTGGCGAATCACCACCGCATAGCTCCCGGCGGGCAGCGTCTGGCCGCCAGCCGCAACCTGCGCCGTCGTCTCGCGAATCTCCACCTGCCCGTGCTGCAGCGTCCAGATGAGGCGCTGCACCGCCTGTGCATCCTTTTGCTGCTTGGGAATCACGAAGGCCGTCGGGACGGCCGAATCGATCGTCCACGGGGTGTTGGCCGCCAGGGCGCGTTCGCCCATCGTCGCATACCCCTCGAGCCACGACCGCCGGTCGCGCGCCGCCTGCGCCAGCAGCGCCCACGAGGCGCTCGACTGGTACGCCACGATGTCGCCGATCCCCCAGCGCCCGCCGGGCCAGATGGACGAGAAGTTCCAGCTCTGCACCTTCGCATCGTAGCCGCGCCCCGTCCCCAGGGCGCTGAACGGGATGTTGATGGCCGTGGCCAGACGCGCACTCGCCGTCTCGGTGAGGATGCGCGCCCCGCGATGGTTGAGCGAGTACTGCCGCGCCGGCGACCACTGGTCGTACGACGCGTTCGTCGCGATCCCCGTCTTCCCCTCGGCCGTCATCCGCCAGGCCATCGCCATGCCTAACGCGTTGGTGGCCGACGTGAGAATGGGGTCGATGTTGGGCTCGAGCGGATCCATGTACGGCGGGATGAAGATGCGCCCCGCGTTGGCCCCCTGCTGGTGCACGTCGTTCACGATCTGCGGGTCCCACGGCGTGTAGAGCGAGTCCACCGTGTAGCGCGTCTCGGGCTGCGTGAAGGCGTACCAGTCGCGATTGTTGTCGTGCCCCGTGTAGTAGTGGTACAGCTCTGGCGGCTGCATCCCCTCGGCCGGCGTGTCGAGCGTGGAGCGATACCAGTTCCCCACGATGTCGACGCCGTCCGGGTTCTGCGACGGCACGAGCATGATGATCGTGTTGGACAGGATCGACTTCACCTCGGGCGTGTTGCCGCGCGCCAGGCGGTCGGCGATCACGAACGGCGTGAGGAAGCCGCCGACCTCGGTGCTGTGGATGCTCGACGTGATGAGGATGACGTTCTTCCCCTCGTCGAGCAGCCGCGGGAGCTCACCCGCGCTGCGAAGGCGCGGGTCCATGAGCTTGCGCTGGATGCGCTGGTACCTGGGGAGGTTGGCCAGCGTGGCCGGATCGGCGATGAAGGCGACGATGAAGTCGCGCCCCTGCACCGTCTTCCCCAGTGTGCGCACCGAGACGCGCGGGCTCGCCTTGTCGAGGGCACGGAAGTACGTCGTGACCTGCTGCCACGTGGGGAGCTTGCGATCGGTCCCCGGCTCCCACCCAAGCACCGACGCGGGGGTCGGGATCGGCACGGCCGCCGAGCGCGGGGCCGGGGTCGCGCTGGGCGCCGGCGGCTGTTCGACGACCTTTTGTGCGAAGAGCGGAGTGCTGCTGCCGACCGCAAGGGCAGCGGCGGCCAGCGCGGGGCGCAGACGAGGGAAGCAGTGCATGAGGTAGGGGACGAGGGACAGCGTGGGACGGACCGTGCGAAGCTGGAGCGGGGTCCCGGGAGCGTCAAGCAATGAGGGAGACGCTAGCTTTACGGCTCTTCCATCCACGCCGTTCAGCATGCGCCGCCCGTACCGCTTTTCGTTCACCCTTCCCGTCGCGCTTCCGCTCATCGTGGTGGCCGTGGTCGGCGTCGTTGCCGACGGTGGCGCCCAATCAACGCAAGCGCCGCCCTCGCCGTCGCGCGCGCTCTTTGCCGACGTCGCCCCGCGCTATTCGGGCGCGCGTGCCAAGGAAACGGTCGCCTTCCTCGACCGCTTCGTGCGCTGGCCGGGCAATCGCGGCTTCGATGCCTCGCTCGATCACCTCGTGCAGCGGCTCGAGCGCGCCGGCTACATCCGCGAGGACCAGGCGACGCCGGCCACGCGCCTGACCTATCGCGTCGAGCGATACCCGATGGCCAACCCGGCATGGGAACCCACGGCCGCCTCGGTGGAGATCGTCGGCCAGCGCGATCCGGTGTTGCAACTGACGACCAACCGCAACATGCTGGCGACCAACTCGTGGAGCACGCCCGACGCCGGCGTCGTCGCTCCGCTCGTCGACGTGGGGCGCGGCACCCCCGCCGCGCTCGACTCGGCCAACGTCGCCGGCAAGATCGTCCTCGCCGATGCCGGGGCCTCGCGCCTCTTCGCCGAGGCCGTGCTCAAGCGCGGCGCGGTGGGCGTGCTGGGCTACGCGCTGCCGGCGTACCTGCAGCCGGAAAAGAACACGCACTCCATCCAGTTCGGTGGCATCCCGTACGACACCACGAAGCGCGCCTGGGGAATGGCCCTCTCCTACGACGCGCGCCAACGCCTGCGCGCCGCCCTCGCGGCGGGCCCGGTGCAGCTGCGCGTACGCACCAACGTGACGTGGACGCCTAACGCCGTCGAACGCACCGTCGTCGCCGAGGTGCGCGGGAGCGTTTCGCCCACGGAACGTTTCGTCTACAGCGCGCACGTGCAGGAGCCCGGCGCCAACGACAACGCCTCGGGGGTCGGGGCGCAGATGGAGATGACGCGCGTCGCCGCCGAGCTGCTCACGGCCAAACGGATCGACCCCAGGCGGACCATCACCTTCCTGTGGGGGCTCGAGATCCGCTCCACCGATCGCTACATCACGCAGGACACCGCGCGCGCCGTCGGCATCCGCTGGGGGCTCTCGCTCGACATGGTGGGCGAGGACACGAAGAAGACGGGCGGCACCTTCCTGATCGAGAAGATGCCCGACCCCAGCGCCATCTGGACGCGCGGCGAGGACAAGCACACCGAGTGGGGCGGGTCGGCGCTCACCAAGGAGCAGATGACGCCGCACTACTTCAACGACCTCGTGCTCGGCCGCGCCCTGGAGATGGCGGCCACCAACGGCTGGGTCGTGAAGACCAACCCGTTCGAGGGCGGGAGCGACCACACCCCGTTCCTGCGAGCGAAGAAGCCCGGGCTCCTGCTCTGGCACTTCACCGACCAGTTCTACCACACCGACGGTGATCGGCTGGAGATGGTCTCGGCCGATGAACTGCGCAACGTGGGGGTGAGCGCGCTGGTGAGCGGGCTGCTGCTCACGAGCGCCGACGGGGCGGCGGCGCGCGGCATCGTGGCCGAGGTGGAACGCGCCGCCCTGGCCCGACTGTTGACCGAACGGACGCTCTCGCAGGCCGCGCTGGCCAGTGGGGGCGCCGCCGACAAGGAGCGTGACATCCTCGAGACGTGGGGGAGCTGGTACGACGGCGCCCTCGCCGCCGCCGCCGACATCGAGGCGGGCGGGAGCAGTCCCGACACGCGCACCGCCATCGAGGCCGCACGCGAGCGCGTGCGCGCCGCGGTCCAGGCGCACCTGGCCGCCCTCGCCCCACGCTGACCCGCCGACCCGCTTCCATGTTCTCGCGCGAACTCTACAACGTCGCCCACGTCATCGGCATCATCCTCCTCATGTCTTCGTTAGGCGGGGTGGCGCTGCACGCCATGAACGGCGGGACCAACCAGGACAACCGGTCCCGACGCTTCATCACGATCCTGCACGGCATCGGCGCCTTCCTCATCCTGCTCGGCGGCTTCGGGATGCTGGCCCGCATCGGCTTCAAGCACGGCGAGAACTTTCCGCCGTGGCTGATCGTGAAGCTGACGATCTGGATCCTCCTGGCGGCGGCCCCCTTCCTCCCGTATCGCCGCCCCTACCTGGCGCGCTGGCTGATGCTGGGGCTCCCGGTCTTTGGCGGGATTGCGGCATTCATGGGGATCTACAAGCCCGGCTACTGATCCGCCGCGCACCTCCACGCCCCCACCCGACATGCCCGACGTCACCCGCGACTTCCTCCTGCGCCAGTTCGAGACGGCGACCGCCCTCGCCAACTACCATCTCGACGGACTCACGACCGAGGAATGCCTGTGGCGCCCGGCGCGCGCGGGGCTGCACGTGCAGCGGGCGGCCGACGGGCGCTGGGTTGCCGACTGGCCGGAGCACGAGCGCTATGACCTCGGCCCGCCGAGCATCGCCTGGGTCACCTGGCACATGACGTTCTGGTGGTCGATGCTCTTCGACCACACCTACGGCGACGCCTCGCTCGTACGCGAGCAGGTGACGTGGCCCGGGAGCGCCGAGGCGGTGCGGGAAACGCTCGGCCAGCTGCAACAGCGCTGGCACGCCGTGCTGACCGACCTCGGCGACGACGAGCTGCAATCGTCGGAACGAAGTCGGTGGCCGATGCAGGAGCGCCCGTTTGGCGACATCGTGGCCTGGGTCAACGTCGAGCTCACGAAGAACGCCGCCGAGCTGGGGTACGGACGGTTCCTGTACGCGGTGCGCGGGTAGCACCAGGCGACGCGTCGACTCCCTCACCCCGCAGCTCCGCCATGACCGAACGCGACCGTGTCGTCGACCTGCTGCGGGGGGCCAGCCTCGCTGTCGTCGTCGCCGGCCACGTCCTGATGGCGGTCGTCACGTGGACCGATGGCGTGCCGCGCGTGGACAACATCCTCGCGCTCATCCCGTCGCTGCGCATCGCGACGTGGGGGCTGCAGGTGATGCCGCTCTTCTTTGCCGCCGGTGCGTGGCCAATCGCCTCGGCTTCCAATCGGCGAGCGCGCGGGGCGAGCCGTGGCGGGTGTGGATGTGGGGGCGCGTGCGACGCCTCGTGCGCCCGGTCATTCCGTACCTCGCCATCTGGATCCCGCTCGTGCTGCTGCTGGGGGCGTTCCTTCCGCGCGCCTCCGCGCCGCTCGCCAGGCTCTCCACGCAGCTCCTCTGGTTCCTCGGCGTCTACCTCCTGGTCATCGCCACCACGCCGTGGCAGCTGCGACTGGCCAGGGTCGGACTCCCGGCGGTCTTGGCCCTCGTCACGATCGCGGCCCTGGTCGACGTCGCGCGCTTCGGCGGCGTTGCGCCGGTTGGCCTGCTCAACTTCCTCGTCGTCTGGTTCGCCGCCGCCACCCTCGGCCTGGTGGTGCGCGACTGCAAGCCGCAGCATCGCGGACGGCTCTGGATCGTGGCCGCGACCGCCGCACTCGTGAACGTCGCGCTCGTGCGCCTGGGGCCGTACCCGCTGTCGATGGTTGGACTCCCCGACGCACCCGTCTCCAACGTGGCGCCGCCAACGCTCGCCCTGGCGCTGCATGCCGTGATGCTGATAGCCGTCGCGGGAGCGTCATGGCCCGCGCTCGAACGCGCGTGTGCACGCCCGCGCGTCTGGCGCGCGACGCAGCGGCTGGGGGCGGTGGCCATGACGCTGTACCTGTGGCACCTCACGGTGCTCATCGTCGTGATCATCGCCGAGCACCTCGCGGGAGTCGAGCGTCCGCCCCTGCCCGACTGGCGCTTCTGGCCAGCGACTGCCCTGCACCTGGCGGTCGTCGCGCTCCTCGTCGTTCCGGTGGTGCGGGTGATGTCCCCGCTCGAACACACGGCGATCCCCTGGCTCGATCGGGAGCGCAGCGCGCCCCCCGCCTCTCTACTCAGCCACGCCGCCGCCGTCGCCGGCGTCGTGGTACTCAGCATCGCGTTTCTGGTGCTGTCGGCCACGGGGATGGACGGCTTTCCGTTCGCGCGCACGGTCCACTACGCTGGCCTTCCGCTCACCCCGGGGCTGGGCTTTCTCCTCCTTGTCGCTGGCACGCTGCTCTCACGCGTGGGCGGACGCGCGACGAAGAGCGAGCATCGTGTCCGGTAGCGGCGCTCGAGATGGATGCTGACTAAGCACAGCAAGCATCGCGCAGGTCCAGGCACGCAGCGCGCCGACGACGCCCGCCTCGCGAGCTCGCCTGTGCGACCAGCGCCGCCGTCGCCACGATTGCATCACTCGGCAGGACCGTGTCGAGCGCTCCGCGCCTGTCTGCCGCTACCATCGCTCGACCCCTCGGCGCCAACCCGGCCGCTCCCCGAGTCGTCGACTCGCGACCGAAAAGCTCGACGCGCGCGTGAAATCGCGTTATCTCGGGTTGGGACGCGCGAGCCGCGTTTGTCGGCGCACCACTTGGCGCCGATCCGGCGCCCGACGGCCCCCAACGCGGGCACTTCGCCTGCGCGCACATCTCCCCCTTCACCGGCATGAGCGACCTCCCCATCGAGCTCCTGGGCTCCCCCTTCCTTCGGCGTGTCGCCGTCGACGTCGAGAGGTTCGATGAGGCGCTCCGCGACGTGGTGACCGCGATGTTTCGCACGATGTACCGTGCCGGCGGGCAGGGATGGGCGGCACCGCACGCTCCACGCTGAGCGCCACGCATGACGGGATCCCTGTGAACGACGACGGGCCTTCCACTTCACCGGATAACGCGCCGGGACGTATCGGCTTCTGGGTCGCCTCGGCGCTCGTCGTCGGGAACGTCATCGGCGCCGGGATCTTCCTGCTCCCGGCGACGCTGGCGCCGTATGGGTGGAACGGCGTCCTGGGATGGTTCATCACACTGGCGGGTGCGCTCTGCCTGGCGTGGGTCTTTGCCGAGTTGAGCCGGACCTTTCCGGACGCGGGCGGCGCCTTCGGCTTCATGCGGCTGGCGCTGGGCGAGGCGCCGGCGTTCGTCGGGGCGTGGGGCTACTGGGTCTCGGTCTGGGTGGCCAACGCGGCGATCGCGACCGGGGCAACGGCCTACCTCACACGACTTGTCCCCGCGGTGGAGAGTGTCCCGGGGCTGGCGCCGCTGGTCACCGTGGGGATCGTCTGGTTGGTCACGTGGATCAACCTGCTCGGCGTGCGTGCGGTGGGTGGAGTCCAGGTGGTCACGACGATCATCAAGCTCCTCCCGTTCATCGCGGTGCTCGCGCTGGTCGCTGTGCGACTCGGGGTCGACGGCGCGTCAGCGCTCGCCCCCTTCGACCCCGCGGCGTTGTCGTGGAGCGGGGTGATTGGCGCGACGACGCTCTCACTGTACGCGCTGCTCGGAATCGAGTCGGCGGCCGTTCCCGCCGACCGGGTGAAGGACCCAGCGCGCACCATTCCCGCGGCGACGATGTTCGGCACGTGGCTCACGGGCATCATCTCCGTGGTGTGCTGCTCGGCGGTGGTGCTGATGCTCCCCGCGCAGGAGGTCGCCGCTTCGTCCTCGCCGTTCGCACTCTTTCTCTCCCGATCGTTTGGGGCATGGAGCGGTGTCTTCATGGCGCTGTGCGCGATCGTGAGTGCGTACGGGGCACTCAACGGCTGGGTGCTGTTGTCCGGTGAGCTTCCGGCGGGGATGGCCGACAGCGGGCGGCTGCCGGCGTGGTTTGGCGTGCGCAACGCGCACGGCGCCCCCACGCGCGCGATCGTCCTCAGCAGCGTGCTCACGACGGCGCTCGTCCTGGCCAACTTCTCCAAGTCGATCGCCGCGCTCTTCGCCTTTGCCATTCTCCTGGCGACGGCAACCAACCTGGTGCTCTACCTCTTCTGCAGTGCCGGCACGCTGCTCCTCCTGCGGCGCGGTGCCATGCAGCGATCGGCGACACTGGTGGCCGTGGCGGTCGGGGCGCTGCTCTTCTCGATCTGGGCGCTGTATGGTGCAGGGGTGGAGGCGCTCGCGTGGGGAGCGGGGCTCCTCTTCCTGGGATGGCCATTGCATCTGGCGACTACCAGGCGCGCGCGCATTGCCCACAACGCGCCGTTGCCCATCGACGCGCCGATGTCACACGATCCACCACCGGCATGAGCGACACCGACCACCGCCGCCCCGCCATCCCCGCAGGCATCCTCGAGTACGAGCTCCCCGACGGCTGGCAGGCCTTCGCCGGCAAGACCGACGACGCCAACGACTACGTGAGCATCAAGCTCGCCAAGGCGCGCGATCGCTGGTTTCATGTGCGCGGGATGCCGGGGGGACACGTGGTCCTTCGTGTCCCCGAGGATCGCGAGCCGGGCAAGGCAACGCTGGAGTGCGCGGCCGGGATCGCCGCCTACCACAGCAAGGCGCGCAGTGGCGGGATCACCGCCGTTTCGATGACCGAGGGGAAGCACGTCTCCAAGCCGCGCGGCGCCAAGCCGGGGACCGTGGAGATCAGGAAGGAGACGGTGCTGCGTGTGCGCCCCGCGACCGACGAGGCGATTGCGGCGATGCGAAAGGGAAAGGCGTAGCCAACACTCGCATCGCCGCGCGCCGGTTGGTTGGCGTTAGGCGATCGGCAGGTACAGGTCGGTGAGCAACGCCTCTGGCGCCGCCGTCATCGGGGTGTTGCGGTAGACCTCGAATCCCCGCCCCTCGCCCACGCGATGGCCACTGGATGGAAGCCATTCGCCCATGAGTCGCGACCAGGCGTCATTGAGCCCCTCGTACGGCCCCTGGTGCGTCGCCCGGGCGTATCGCCCGGCCGTTATGCGCGTCTCCTGCAGCCCGTCGGGGAGCGGGACTCCCTCGGCGATGGTGAGCCCCGCGTCGGATTGCAGCTGGCTGGGGGCGACCGACTCCGGGTCGTCGTGGAAGATCGCCAGCATCAGGGTATCGGGGGCGGCGAACGCGCTGGACCCCTCGGCGATCGCCCCGAGGCGCCCGAAGGCCTGGCCGATCTCGAGGTACGGACCCACGTGGCGGACACAGGCCACGCGAAGCGACGGCAGCTGTTCGATCGACACCTGCATGGAGACTCCTCCTCTCGCGAAGACGATGGTTGGCCGGCGCCCATCCGCGGAGTAGTGGATCCCCGAACGAGCTGCCAGCTGGATGGATTGGGACGTGGTGCTTCGGTGGGTGGACTCGGCGTCAACCGAGGGGGGCGAGCGAAAGGTCGACGGCGCGCATCCATACGCCGAGCGAAAAGCGCGCGTGAATGCCTCATGCGTCTCGTAGCCCGCCGAGAAAGCGATGGCGGTGATCGATTGGCTCGACTGGCGCAGCTGCATGGCCGCGCGCTCCAATCGCAGCCGCCGATGGAGCTCGAGCGGCGTCTCGCCGATCATCCCGCGAAACACCCGGTGGAAGTGAAACGGCGACAGCGCCGCCTCGCGCGCGAGCAGTTCGAGGTCGAGCGCATCGTCGAGCATGACGATCACCCGGTGGGCCGCCCGTTCGACTGCCGCTTCGTAGAAGGACCGCGTCTCAGCTTTCATGGCCCAAACGTACGGCGCCCAAGGCAGGTCGGCTTGACCGCCCTTGCGATCTTTCGGATCGCGCACGGAGCGCCCCCCGTGTGCCACCACGCCCACACGATACCTTTCGCGCCATGCGACTGATGACCATGCTCGCCGGCGCTACCGCGACCACCCTCCTCGCCGCCTGCCATCGCACACCGACCTCGGTGCTGCGAGCCGCGCCGGCCGCGCTCGACGCCCCCGCCCCCGATTCGTTCGTCGTGCGCTTCGAGACCACGAAGGGCGACATCGACCTGATGGTCCATCGCGACTGGGCCCCGCGCGGCGCCGACCGGATCCACGGACTGGTGCGGCTGGGCTACTACGACGGCGTGCGCTTCTTTCGCGCCGTCCCCAACTTCGTCGTGCAGTTTGGCCTCGCCGCCGACCCGGCGGCCACGGCGGCCGTGCGCGAGCAGCGCATAGCCGACGACTCCGTGCGCCGCAGCAACGTGCGCGGAACGCTTTCGTTTGCCGCCGCCGGCCCCAACACCCGCACCACGCAACTCTTCCTCAACCTCAAGGACAACCAGCGGCTCGACCGGCTCGGCTTTGCCGTGGTCGCACAGGTGGTGGCCGGGATGGAGGTCGTCGACGCGCTCTACACCGGCTACGGCGAGGGAGCGCCGCGGGGGCAGGGGCCCACGCAGGACCGGATCGGGAAGGAAGGGGAGGCGTACCTGGCGAAGGAGTTTCCCCAGCTCGACCAGGTGCGGCGGGCGAGGGTGGTGAAGCGCTTTGGAGCGGCGCGACGGTGAGACAGGGTGATGGGACCTGAGGCGAGCGTGTGGGGCGGGGTCGAAAGCGGCCGTGAGAACGCGTGACTGACGGCGACGGTGCGATGACCGGTGCGAATGACGCACTGTCAGGTGCGGATGACGCGCTGACAGGTGCGAATGACGCGCTGACCGGTGCGCACGACGCCCTGACCGGTGACGACGGGATGGTACGCGCGGCGAACTGATCGACGTCGCCGTCCCGACGGGGTGCAGGCAAGCGAGTGCCGGATGAGCGCCCGCGGCCGTCGGACGGGTAACCACTGTTCGCGGCCGACCGCGTGGCCAGCGTCACCCATCGGCATACGCATTCGGCCCACGGCGCCGAGCGAATGAGCGGGCTCACGGACGGCGCGGTTCACCGACCGGCGGCATCGGGGTCGTGGCTACCGCGCACGGGGCATCGCGCTTCGTCGTCGGACGAGCGTGCACCGCGAGCGGAGCGATGACACCTTCGCGGGGCCGGCGGCCGTGTGCCACCGGAACGCCGACCGCTGCTGACGGCGGGCCGGCAGCGGGCGACGGATGAGCACACAGTGGAGTCGGCAGCGGCAACGCTTCGATGGGTCGGCCGCACACACCACGCGGCCGACCGACCAGCGCCACCTGAGCGACCGACAGCCGCGGTTGTCCTGGTGGATGCTAGCAATGGACGACGCGACAGCGCGCACGAGGCGCCGAACAGCGCGATCGGATGGCAGCGCGCGAGACGCGAAGGGCAGCGCACGGGACACGGATGGCAGCGCGACGGATGCGAAGGGCAGCGCACGGGACGCGAAGGACAGCGCGCGAGACGCGGATGGCAGAGCAGAGGACGCGAACGGCAACGCACAAGGCTCGGAGAGCAGCGCGCGGCGCTTGAACGGCAGTGCGTGGCGCTTGAACGACAGCGCACGACGCTTGAAGCGCGGCGCATGACGCTCGAAATCCATCGCACGGGCTCGAACTCGGGTGCGCGACACTCCAGGGCGAGCGCGCGAGCCTCGAACTCCATCGCAGGTCGCTTGGACTCCAGCGCACGAGGCTCGAGGACCGGCGCATGGCGCCCAGCCTCAGGTGCAGGACGCTCTAAGTCCGGAGCATGAGGCTCCCGGTCCATCGCTCGACGCTCGAGGTCAGCCGCATGGCGCTCGAAGTCCTCTGCACGAGACTCGAGGTCGAGTGCACGGCGCCTGAAGTCCGACGCTCGGTGCTGAAAGCCCGGCGCTTGAGGCGCAACGTCGGGCGCACGACACCCAAGTACCTGTGCACGAGGCCTGAAGCCCAACGCTCGATGCTCGTGGTCCTTTGCACATCGCTCGAGGTCCAACGCGTGAGGCTCGAAGGCCATGGCACGGTGTTCAATGACGATCGCGCGATCCTCGAAGTCCATCGCACAGCGCTCAAAGACCGTCAATCGGCCATCGAAGTCCGTCGCACGGTGGTCGAGGGCCCACGATCGCCACTCGAAGTGCAAGAAGCGTGAGTCGAAGCCCACCCCTCAAAGCTTGGAGACCGCCACACGCCGCCCGAGACGGGTGACGACGCGTGTGCCACGCGCACGCCGGATTCGAGAATGCGTCACCACCTCTTCGATGGAGGTTACCTCGTAGGTGAGGGACGGGCGTCTTCCACGCGAGTACCTCTCGTCCACATCCGACTGGTGGGAGAGCTCGACCAAGAAGCTTGCTGCCACGCAGATCCCGCGCAGGCGACGGCGGGACGACGTCGAGTGCGCCGACACCGACATCGGGCCGTTGATGGAAAGCGATATGTACATACCCGCTCACGCACGCGCGTGGACGTTGCGGCTCGCGGAGGCACTCGCGCGCGGTGGCGTCAGCGCGAAGGTGCCTGCATTCGCGCAAGGGAGTGGTCACTTGCGTCTACTCGAGAAGCGCCTCGCTCGAGAGGCCGAATCAGCTTCGTCGGGGTTGGACCGCAGATGGCTGGTCGGGAGGGCGTCGAGGCGCGGCAGCCAGACTTCGGCGAGCTTCAGGACGATGGGAACGACTGTGCAGCTCGCGATCCGCCTCGCCTCCGTACGGCTCCGGCCGGGTCACTCCCAAGCACGTGGCGACGCCGTGGGCGCGGTTCTCTCAAGCCCCGATCACCCGGAGCCCCACGGATCGTGACGCTGTGCCGAGCGCCTTGTCGTGTGTTGCCATCACCAACTCGGTGTCCCTCGCTTCACGCCACAGGAGGGCTGTCGACAAGTGAATGGCATCGAGTGTCTCGAGCGGTGTCGCGAACGACTCGGAGGCACGCCGAAGCACGGAGCGCGTGAGTTCGACAACTTCGACACCTTCGAGCAAGCGATAGACCGACTCGCGGCGCGAGGCGACCTCCTTGGCATCCAGTGCGCCGCCGCGAGACAACCGATCGAGAGTTCGCAGGCACTCCACCTCGGTTAACGCGCTCGCCACCGCACTGGTGAGCCGTGTCCACTCCTTGATGCGGTCACGCTCGTTGAGGACGAGGCGAAGGACCACGGATGCATCGAGATACGCGATCATCGTTCCGACTGCCGCCCGTCCGCAGTGCGGCAAGACTGTCGACCGCTGGCTTGAGCGGAGCGGGCAGACGGAAGTCGTGCAACGCGCAGAGCGCGCCGAACTACCAGGACCTCCCCGCTTCGAACGGCACCAGGCGTGCTACGGAGTGTCGCGATCGCACACGGTGACCTGGTGACCCTCACGCGCCGCGCGCAGGTAGGCGCTGAGGTTCGCCTTGAGTTCAGCCACCTTGACCGTCTTGGGATGTGATCTCGTCATGACGATAAGCTAGTCATGTCGTCGCACGAGACAACTCTACCGGTCGCTGCCACCCGTCTGGGCTGAGCGCTACCCCCCGCTCATCGCCGCACTCGCCGCCTTGTACGCCTCGGCATTCCAGAACGCGCGCCCGCAGGTATCGCCACCCTGGCCGATAGACTGCGCGTTGAACATGACGCGCTGCGCGAACGCGTTCCCATCCAACTGCACCGTGCGACGCTCGCCTCCGGACAGCTCGGACAGCTCGGTGACCCCCTTGGCCGCATCGTAGCGCACGAAGGCCACGGCTTCTGCCTTGAGCTTGAGCATGAACGCGCTCGTGAGCCCGCACACCTTGGCACCATCCGCTGCGAGGGACTCGGCGCTGCGCGCAGCTGCCGGAGCCGGCGGCACGGCGGCCTGCGTCTGGATCGCCTTGAACTTCGCAGCGAGTGCCGCGGTGTCGGTGGTGGTGGCGCCGCCCCCGCTGCCAGTTGCCGTGCCGGAACCCTGGCCACGCGAACGCCGCCAGGCACGCTCGCTGATGGAGTCGGCCTGACAATCCATCACCTCGCGACGACGAGCAATGACCTCGTCCTTGGTCCACTCGGGACGCGTGCAGCCATAGGAATCGCTGTAGCCAGTGTCTCCCTTGCCCTCCGGCGCTGGCGCCAGCAGCAACCCCTGCGCGGCGAGCGAATCGCAGTCATTGGAGGTCACGACACCATTGCGCGTCATGACGATGGTGGGAATTGCAGCCGTGGACACCGACACGCGGCCGGTCGCGGGGTCGGACTTGGAGACGGCGGGGCCGGACAGGTCGGCCGCGCCGAGGTACCCGGTCTTGATCCCGTCGAAGCAGGTGAGCCACTGGCCATCCCGCACCCGAAGTCGTCCGCGCACGGTGTACTCCTTCCCCTTGGCGGCCTTCTTGAGTTTGTCCATGAAACCCTGGCCCTCAACCGATTCGGCGAGGGTGACCAGGGCAACGGCGGATACCGCCAGACGCAACGCCCAACAGCGACGCATGTTACCTCCGTGGAGTTGGTGCTCGATCGATAGACCAGGCCGTGCGCCTGCCGGACGGCGCGCCAGATCATACGCCGGCTTGTGATCGTGGGCCAGTCCGAACGAGTCCGTGACGTGCACGCGGTCGTCGTGGCGTGCTCGTCCACAACGGCGCCGTCAGGCGCAGGGAGCGCTGGCCTGTCGTGTCGCAGGGAGCGCTGGCCTGTCGTGTCGCAGGGGCCGCAGCCTTGGCGTCGATGGCGCCAAGACTCACGACGTCACGGACGACCCTTCGCTCGAAGTTGCCGCAGACGTGGATGGCTCGTCGGCGGCCAGGTGGGTTCGATGCTGGCGGCGGGTGCCGGCGCGGGCGTCGTCTTGTCTCTCGCCGTGTCGGTCACGCGACGGAACGTCTCGTCCCGCACACCGGCCTGGGATCCCGTGGCGCTCGGCGCCGCGACCGCGGTGCTCATGGCGGCGGGGTTGCGCCACGGGACTCTATCGTCCGGGAAGGGCGCGGAGGAACGGCAATACATCTGCGGTGAAGTAGGGTTCTTCCGTGCCCCAGAAGATGTAGTTGAGGCGCAGTCGCGTCACGGCGAACGCGTAGAGTTCGGCGACGGTGATACGCTTCCCGGTGCTCCGGTTTCGCTGGGCGAGGTTGCCGTCCTGGACGGCCATGGCGGCAATCACGCCAGGCCGCCGGTGCTCAATCAGGGGGAGGCTATGGCTCCGCTGATAGGGGCGGTCGGGCAGCACATCTGGCCCACCCACACCGGCACCTATCGCCGCCGCATGGGCGTATACACTCCGAAGAAATCCGTGGTCGTCTGCCGGCAGCGACTCTCCGGGCATGAAGTTGGCGTAGATCACGACACACGACTGCCGGAACGCGCCGCGCGCCGCCGTGAGCATGTCCAGAATGCCGGCGGCATAGGCGACTGCCGAGAACCCCGACGGCAGCCGCGCCGGATCCTCGAAGCCGACCGACGTTTCGGCCAGGACCACCCCCTCGATCGAGCCGTCGAACTCCCGCGCGAGCGCCGTCAGGAGCCGCGCGAACCGTGCGCGAACGGATGGGTCCCACCGGCGCGCCACCCAGCCGCCAAAATGCGCGACCCCATCGGCGCCCGTTTCGTACTTCCGCGCAACGCCCCCATGATACGCGGAGTCTGACCGCAGGTAGTCCGGCGTCACCATCGTCTCACTGAACGAGACGTCCTGCAACTGCAGAAAGAGTCGTTTGTTGTGGCGCGTCAGGAACTCGAGGCGTTCACGAATCGGACGGAACTCATAGTGGTCGGGCGTCGGCTCCAGCTCGCGCCAGGTGTACGTGAGTTGGGCGCCGACGAGGTGTGTATTGCGGAGAAAGCTCGTGTCCGCGATGCGCTCATGGTCACGACGGAAGAACACATAGTGGTGCGGCGCGGCGTCGCGAGCACGGTCGGCCGTGCCACAGGAAGGCGGGCTCGCCACCATCAGTGCCGCGAGCAATGTCAGCATGGCCAGTCGCGCGAAGGTGGACGGGCGATGGAAGCTTTTCTTCCGAGTCCAGAATAGCGAGACATCGGCTCACGCGGGCTACGCTGCACAGGGGCTCATTCCACAGCCTCAACGTCCCCGCTCAGCCACCGCCTTGGCCGGTCGGATGCAGTGGGTTCTCAGCGGCCAGCCGCAGCCGCATGACGTCGAAGCCGGTCTGCTCGTGAACCTTCTGGTGCATGAGCTCGAAGCCCAGCCTTTCGTAGAAGGCCCTGCCCGGCAGGTTGCGCTCGAATACCTCGACCTCGAGCTCACCTCGCAACGTGCTCGCCCGATCCATGAGCGCCCGCCCGATCCCCTGTCCATGGAACTCTGGATCAACGAAGAGGGCGCCCACCTCGCTGCCGAGAAGCGAAATGAAGCCGACGACTTGCTCGCGCACTTCCCAGACCCATGTCTCTGCATTCGGCAGGTACACGGAGGGAATGTTGTGGCGCTCCAGCTCGAGAAACCCGGCGCTCAGGAACGGGTGTGCCACGGCCGAAGCTCGGGCCCACACTCGCAGCACAGCCTCGCAGTCCGCTGGTTGGTACGGCCGAATCACTGTTGCCTCCTGGGCCGTGTGTGCAGCTGACAATAGTTAGCCTGGTCGTCACGTCGCCCTGTTCGTCTCGCCTCTCGCCCCGTCGCGGCCTACAACCTCACCCTCCCGCCCCCCTCACCGCACCACCGCCCGCCGAATCGCCCGCCCCGGCAACGCCCCCCGCACGAGCTCCCCCTCCCGAATCACCGGCACCCCGTTCACCACCACGTGCTTCATCCCCACCGAACGCTGGTTGGGCGCGGTGAACGTCGCCTTGTCGCTCACGGTCGCCAGGTCGAACACCACCACGTCGGCATCCTTCCCCACCTGCAATCGCCCCTTCTGCTTCATCTGCGGCACGCTCCCCTCGAGGATGCGAGCCGGCGTCAGGGTGACGCGCGAAAGCCCCTCGCGCAGGTCGACCTTCTTCCGCTCGCGCACGTAGTCGCGCAAGAAGCGCGTGAACGTCCCCGCGCTGCGCGGATGCGCGAACGCATCGGCCGGAAGCGGCCACACATCCTCGGTGATCGTCTTCCCCTGCGACGTCCAGGGCATGGCGTCCGACGCGACCGCGCCGCCGGGAAAGAGCACCGCCTGGTCGAGATACGCCTGATCCTGCGCGCTCTCGGTGGGGCGCATGAAGTGCACGACGATCCACGTCCCCGGCGCCTTCTCCTGCACCTCGGCCAGCGTCGAGTCGTTGTACGGCTTGCCGTTCACCTCGATGTCGCTCGCCTGGGCTCCACCCATCCGCTCACGCCAGTTCCCCCGGAAAATCTCCGCCCCTACAACCGTGCTGCCGGCAGCGTAGGGATAGGCCTCGGTGGTGATCTTGAGCCCGCGCTGCTGCGCGCCGCGGATCATTTCGGCGATGATCGGGATGTCGCGCGTGCTGTTGCTGTTGAGGTGACTGATGTGCATGTGCGCCCCGGTGCTTGCCGCCAGCGACACCAGCTCCTCGAACGCCTCGAACGTCGACTGCGGCTCGATGACGCTCAGGTAGCGCACGTGCGTGAACGTGGGGACGTCGTACTTCTTGGCGAGCTGGGCGAGGGCGTAGTACTCCTTGCGTCCGTACCCGGGGGCGTAGCCCGCGAGCACGCCGATCCCCAGCGCCCCTTCCTTGAGCCCCCGCTCCACCCGGGCCATGATGCGCGACGTCTCCTCGGGCGAGGCGATGGTGTACTGCCACCCCTTCTTCTTCTGCGCGTTCTGGAAGAAGGCGATGTCGCCATCGGGCTCCATATGCTCCTTTTCGGCGATGCGCCCAAAGAGCCAGGCGGCGGAGAAGCCGTAGTTGATGGGGCGCCCTTCCTTGGCGACCTGGGCGTAGGCCGCGGCGATGGGGAGCGTCCCCGCCTCGAGTTCGAGTGCCGTCGTGACACCGTCGAAGGCCTGCATGCGGGCCGCGGCCATGTACTGCCCATGGGCGTGGAGGTCGATGAAGCCGGGGGCGACCACCATCCCCCTGGCGTCGAGCGTCTCCTTCCCCTTGAGCGGCGTGGCCGAGATGGCGGCGATCTTCCCCGCGCGGACGCCGACCCAGCGCACGGCGTCGAGCCCGGTCTCGGGATCGACCGCCCGCCCGTTGGCGATGACCAGGTCGTAGGGGGCCGCACCCTGCGCGGCCAGCGGGGCCGGCGGCAGGACGAGGGCGGCGAGGGCAACCAGGACCGCGAAGGCGGCGGCGGTGCGGCGGGACGCGGGAGAGGGCATGACGCGGGGGAATCGGGGTGGACGCTCGCGGGAGAGAATGCCGCCCAACGCCCGCTTCCGCCAGTCCACCGTTAGGCGCTCGGGGATTCCCCCGCTGGCGCCTCTCGGGGCGACAGGCCATTGTGGGGGCGCACGCCCCACCACTCCGTCGATGCGCCACTCCCTGCACGAAGGCCTGCGCGACGCCCACGCGCGCACCTACGACGATGCCGCCCGCGACCCGGAGTGGTTCTGGGGGCACGCCGCCCGCCAGCTCCACTGGGACGTCCCCCCGGCCCTCGTCCTCGACCGGTCGACCGCCCCGCTCTACCGCTGGTTCACCGGCGGCATGCTCAACACGTGCTACAACGCGATCGACCGCCACGTGGAGGGGGGGCGCGCCGAGCAGGCGGCGGTCATCTACGACTCGCCGGTCACCGGGATCAAGCGCACGCTGACCTATCGCGAGCTGCAAGCGGAGGTCGCGCTCTTTGCCGGCGTGCTCACCTCGCTCGGCGTGACAAAGGGCGACCGCGTGGTGATCTACATGCCGATGACGCCGGAAGCGCTCATCGCGATGTACGGCTGCGCGCGCATCGGGGCGGTACACTCGGTGGTCTTCGGTGGCTTTGCCTCGCACGAACTCGCCGTGCGCATAGAGGACGCCTCCCCCAAGGTCGTCGTCTCGGCGTCGTGCGGGGTCGAGGTCTCGCGCGTGGTGGACTACAAGGTGCTGCTCGACAAGGCGCTCGAGCTGTCGTCGCACAAGCCGGCGCACGTCATCACCCTGCAGCGTCCGCAGCGCCTCTGCACCCTCCTCCCGGGGCGCGATCACGACTGGCACGAACTGATGGCGCGCGCCCGTCCCGTGCCGTGCGTCCCGGTGCAGGCCACCGATCCGCTGTACATCCTCTACACCTCGGGAACGACCGGTCGCCCCAAGGGAGTGGTGCGCGACAACGGCGGGCATGCGGTCGCGCTGCTCTGGTCCATGCAGCACGTGTACGACATGGACCCCGGGGAGGTGTTCTGGGCCGCGAGCGACGTGGGGTGGGTGGTGGGGCATTCCTACATCGTCTATGCCCCCCTGCTGCTGGGATGCACGACGATCATCCACGAAGGAAAGCCGGTGGGGACGCCGGACGCCGGCGAGTTCTGGCGGGTGATCCAGGAACACAAGGTCAGCGCCCTGTTCACGGCGCCGACCGCCATCCGCGCCATCAAGAAGGAAGACCCGCTGGGCCACTGCTACAAGCCGTACGACACCTCGTCGCTGCGGGCGTTGTTCCTGGCGGGAGAGCGTCTCGACCCCGACACCTACCACTGGGCGCGCGCCCTGCTCCAGCGCCCCGTCGTCGATCACTGGTGGCAGACCGAGACCGGGTGGCCGGTGGCTGCCAACTGTTTGGGGATCGAACAGCTCCCCGTCAAGCCGGGCTCTCCCACCAAGCCGGTCCCCGGCTACACGGTGGAGATCGTCGACGACGACGGGAACATCCTTCCGCCGGAAAAGGAGGGAGCGGTCACGCTGCGCCTCCCCCTGCCGCCGGGGACGCTGTCGTCGCTCTGGCAGGATGACGAACGCTTCATCTCCACCTACCTCTCGAAGTACCCGGGACGTTACCTCACCGGCGACGGCGGCTACATCGACGAGGACGGCTACCTCTTCATCATGGGGCGCATCGACGACGTGATCATCGTCGCCGGGCACAACCTGTCGACCGGGAGCATGGAGCAGGCGCTCTCGGCGCACCCAGACGTGGCCGAGTGTGCGGTGTTCGGGGTGAAGGACGCGCTCAAGACGCAGCTGCCGCTGGGACTGGCGGTGCTCAAGTCCGGCGTCACCCGAAGCGCCGACGTCATCTGCGAAGAGTTGGTGCAGGCGGTGCGGCTGGCGGTGGGGCCCGTGGCCAACTTCCGGAAGGTGGCGATCGTGGCGCGCCTCCCCAAGACGCGCTCGGGGAAGGTGCTGCGTGGGACCATGCGCAAGATCGCCGATGGCGAGGCGTTCGCCGTCCCACCCACCATCGACGACCCGGCAACACTGGACGAGGTCCGCGTCGCGCTGCAATCGTTAGGCTACGCCCGCGAGACCGACGCCCCCATTGGCGGCTGACCGTCGCCGACCCCTCCCTCCCGCTCCCCACGACCGATGTCGCTCCTCAAGTGCCACGGCTTCCTGTTCGACATGGACGGCGTCCTCGTCGACTCGCGCGCGGTCGTCGAGCGCACCTGGCAGCGCTGGGCGGAGCGGCGCGGCTTCGACGCCGACGCCATCGTCCCCATCGCGCACGGACGCCGCGCCAGTGACACGCTCCGCGACATCGCCCCGCACCTCGACATCGCCGCCGAGACGGCCTGGATCGACGAGGTGGAGCGGAACGACCTGGAGGGGGTGGTGGCCATGCCGGGCGCCGCAGCGCTGCTGGCACACCTGCCCGGGCTGGCGTGGGCGATCGTCACCTCATGCTCCGACGCGCTGGCGCGGGCACGACTGGCCGCCTGCGGTCTCCCCATCCCGCGCGTCCTGATCGCCGCCGAACGCATCGGCGCCGGAAAGCCGGCCCCCGACGGCTACCTCGCCGGCGCACGCGCACTCGGCATCGCCCCAGCCGAATGCGTCGTCTTCGAGGACGCCCCCCCGGGGATCCAGGCAGGACTCGCCGCCGGCGCGCGCGTCGTCGGGCTGGCCACCACCTACCCGGCCGAGCGACTCACCGACGCCACCCGCATCGTGCGTGACCTCACCGAGGTACGCATCGGGCGAGACCACGGGGCGCAGCCCGTCCTGGGTGGACACGACGTCTTTCACGTCCTGCTGGGCGGCTAGCCTCGCACCCCGGCGCCGGTGTCGCCCCGACCACTCACTGAAACCGTTCGCCCGCCCCCCCCGTACTTCCTATGGGTATCCAATGGGAGTCAGGCGCGCCACCGCGCGCGGGGAGTGAATCATGGCGAAGCAGGCAGGACGAGTGGCGCGGGGCGCCCGAATGGTGGGAAAGCTGGTGCTCCTGCTGTTGTTGGTTGGGGTGGTGAGCGGCGGCATTGCCTACTGGCGGTCGAGCAATGACTGCCCTCACCCTGATCGGGCCAACCCGACGCAGGCGATGCGCGCCTACATCCACTGCACCTATGGCCCGCCCTCGGCGCTTCGCTACGAGACGCTCCCCCGGCCGGTCCCGAACGACTCGCAGGTGCTGGTCCGCGTCCTCGCCGTCTCGGTGAACCCGGCCGACTGGCACGAGATGCGCGGGACCCCGATGATCGCTCGACCCAGCATGGGGTGGCGTGTGCCATCGGAGATCGCGATGGGGACCGACTTCGCCGGCGTGGTCGAGGCGGTCGGGAAGCGGGTGACGCGTTTCCATCCCGGCGACTCGGTCTTCGGGGCGGCCAGCGGGGCGTTCGCCGAGTACGTGGTGGCGCGGGAGTCGCGCCTGATGCCCAAGCCGGCGCGCATCACGATGGCGCAGGCGGCGTCCATTCCCATCGCGGCGATCACCGCGCTCCAGGGGGTGCGCGACCAGGGGGCGGTGCGCGCCGGTTCACGCGTCCTCGTGAATGGGGCCTCCGGCGGCGTCGGCACGTACGCGGTCCAGATCGCCAAGGCACTCGGCGCAGAGGTCACTGGGGTGTGCAGCAGCCGCAACGCGGCCATGGTGCGCGCCATCGGTGCCGATCACGTCATCGACTACACCACGGTCGACTTCACGCAGCAACCCGATCGCTACGACGTCATCATCGACATGGTGGGCAACCACCCGTTAGGCACGATGCGCCAGGTGCTCGCGCCGCGCGGGACCTACGTCATGATCGGGGGGCCGTCGGGGCGGTGGTTCGACCCGCTGCCGCGGGCCGCCGCCACCATGGTGTACTCATGGCTGGGCGACCAGCCCATGCACTTCTTCATCGCCCGGATCACCCAACCCGACCTCGACGTCCTGCGAGCGCTGATCGATTCGGGGAAGGTGACCCCCGTCGTCGATCGCACTTATCGCTTCGACCAGCTTCCCGAGGCGATGGCCTACCTCGAGACCGGGCGCGCGCGTGGCAAGGTGGTCGTGTCGATCCCCTGACCCTCGCACGCCGGACCCTCCATTCCGCGCCACGCCCTTCGCGCATTCGCGGCTTCGCGTGAGCCCGCAGTTGGTTTCCTCACGCGAAGGCGCGAAGCCGCGAAGAAGGACTGGCGTGCCGTACTGCCCTAGCGCTTCTTCGCGAGGATCGTCCCTCGACAGTTCTCCGCTCCGCAGTGGCAGGGGAAGCGCTTCTTGGCCGCCGGTGTGTGGCGTTCCTCGAGGATGTACGCGTAGTCGTACGCCAGCTCCTCGCCGCTCACGATGTCGCGGATCGACTCGATCCAGATGCGTCCGCCGTCGATGACGGCGTCGCAGTTGGGGTCGCAGGAGTGGTTGATCCAGCGCGCGTCGTTCCCGTTGACCGCTGCGTCGACCACCACGTCGTCGTCGATGGCGAAGAGGAAGGTGTGGTGCCGCTCCCCGGGGACGTCGGGATAGCGCGCCTCGGACTGGGCCGGCGTCAGGCGCTCGCCGGCGTACTCGATGAGGCGAACGCCGGGGGGGATGTAGCGGGTGGCGAAGGCTCCCTTCCCCTGGATCGGCGAGTCACGGATCTCGAACGGGTCGCCGGCCGGGGACGCGATGGGGGGAGAGGGCGGGGACGAATCGGCGTCGCGGGGCACGGAGGACATGGGGGGAAGATAGGGCGCCCCGCTCCCGCCGGAGGGCGGCGGTTGCTTACGATTAAGGGCCCCGTTGCCGCAGCATTCTCGGGGCACCGCCATTCCCCTTACCCAGACAGGAGCCGGGGATGAACGACAAGCAGTTGCAGGCGCTCGTGCGGAAGAACGCCGCCAAGGCGGCGAAGGCGAGCCAGAAGCGCTCGGCGTACACGGATCCGACTCTCGAGGCGACCCGAGGGAGCAGCGATACCGGCGACGACTCCGATGCGAAGAAGATCTTCAAGGAGATGAAGAAGCGCGAGTTCTAGCGCTGGATCATGCAACTCCACCATCGATTGCTCGCCGGGCTCACACTCGGCGGGGCGCTGCTCTTTTCGGCGTGCGGCCGCGGAGCGGGTGACAAGGCGGGCGAGTCGGCCGATGCGGCGAGCACGAGTGGCTTTCGCGGCGTCATCACCTCCCCGCCGCGCGAGAAGCCCGACTTCACGCTGACCGACTTCAATGGCGAGCCGTTCAACTTCCGGCTGGCCACCAACGGCAAGGTCACGCTCCTTTTCTTCGGCTACACGCACTGCCCCGACGTCTGCCCGTTGCACGTGGCGAACGTGGCCGCGGTGCTCAAGAAGCTCCCGTTCGAGGCACGCGACGCGATCCGGTTCGTCTTCGTCTCGACCGACCCCGAGCGCGACACCCCCGCGCGCCTCAAGGAGTGGCTGGGGGGCTTCGACCCGAGCTTCATCGGGCTGCGCGGCAGCGTGGAGGAGGTGAACCGCATCCTCTACACGCTGCGCATGCCGCCGATCGACCTGTCGCAGAAGCCCGCCGCCGCACCGCAGGAGTACCTCGTGGGGCATGCGGCGCAGGTCCTCGCCTTCAGCACCGACGGCTATTCGCGACTCGAGTACCCGTTCGGGATCCGGCAGGACGACTGGGCGCACGACCTCCCCAAGCTTGCCCGCGGCGAGCTGCCTAACGGCACCGCGCCGTCCGGGCCGGGGGGCGTCGACCTCAAGCCGATGGCCGAGTCCGCGGCGCCGGCGGTGGCGATTCGCGTGGCGGCGGCGCTCATGCCGCAGCCGGCGACGACCACCGAGGGGGCGCTCTATCTCGTGCTGCGCAACGGCGCGAGCGAGGACACGCTCTACGCCGTCGAGAGTCCCGCCGCCGGTCGCGCCTCGATGCACGAAACGATGCCCGGCGATCACCAGGCGATGGGACACATGATGCCGCTTGCGGAGGTCGTGCTGCGCTCGGGCGAGACGCTGCAGTTCCTCCCCGGCGCGCGGCACATCATGCTCCACGACTTCAAGGTGCGCCCATCGGTGGGGGACGCGGTCCCCGTTCGCCTGCGCTTCCGCAGGGCCGGCGATGTGATCGTGGTGGCCAACGTGGTGGCCTACGCGGACGTGGAGCGGATGCTCACCGCCGCCGCTTCTTCGCTCGGCCAGTAGGGGACGATCATGCAGTTCTGGTGCAAGGCCGAAGCCACCGCGTGGACGTGGGGCTGGACCGCGTACGTGGGCGTGTGGGGGTTCATCGTCCTGTTGGTGCTCGCGGTCGTCGCATGGAACCGCTCGGCGGCACGACGCGCCGGTGAGGCGCCGGCGCCGCTGCACCCGCTGTTCGCGGTTGGGGTGCTGATCCTCTGGCTGGCGCTCGACTGGCCCATCGGCCCGTTAGGCGCGAGCCACCTGGCCAGCGTCCACATGCTGCAGTTCCTGCTCATCGGGCTGGTGGCGCCGCCGCTGCTGCTGCGCGGCATCTCGCCGGCGGCGCAGGCGACCATCGCCAACAGCGCGATCATGCAGCAGGTGACCTCGCCGCTCTTCGCGCTGGCGATCTTCAACGTGACGGTGCTGGTGACGCACCTCCCGTTCGTCGCCGATGCGCTGATGCCATCGCAGCTGGGGTCGATGGCGATCGACCTGGCCTGGCTGGTGACCGGGTGCTTCTTCTGGTGGCCGATCGTCGTCCCGGTCCCGGTGCGCGCGAAGTTTCCGCCGCCGCTGCGCATGCTGTACCTGATTGGCGGACTGATGTTCTCGCCGATCATGTTCGGGCTGGCGGGGTTCCTCGCCTACAGCGAGACGCCGATGTACGGCTGGTATGAACTCGCGCCGCCCCTGCCGGGGATCTCGTCGCGGGACGACCACCAGGCCGCCGGGGCGTTGATGAGCATTGGCGGGGCCTTGGTCGCTTTCATCGGGCTGTCGGTGATCTTCTTCAACTGGTCGAAGACGGAAGGATGAGAACCGCACTCCTGCTGGCAGCCCTCGTTCTCGCGCTGCCGGCCGGGGCGCAACAGCGCACCTACCACGCGCGCCGCAAGGAAACGTCCGCCGACATCCCGCGCCTCGAAGGGGAGAGCGTCACGATCGACGGCGTCCTGGACGACGGGGCCTGGCAGAAGGCGGCGCTGCTCACGGGCTTCTCCAACTACCTCCCCATCGACAACATCCCGGCCGACGACTCGACCGAGGTCTACGTCTGGTACACGAGTCGGGACGTGTACTTCGGCGTGCGGGCCTTCGAACGCCACAGCGACGTGCACGCCACCCTGGCCGCGCGCGACAAGATCGACAGCGACGACTACATCCAGATCGTCCTCGATCCGTTCAACGACCGGCGACGCGCCTTCATCTTCGGGGTCAACCCGTTAGGCGTGCAGGCCGACGGGGTACGCAGCGAGGGGTTCAACCCACCGCAGCCGCGGGGGCAGACCTTCGGCAGCAACCCGCCGGCCAACATCGATCTCTCTCCCGACTTCCTCTTCGAGTCCAAGGGACGCGTCATCGAGGGCGGATACGAAATCGAGCTGCGCGTCCCGCTCAAGAGCATTCGCTTCCAGGGGACGGATGCGCAGAGCTGGGCGCTCAACGTGATTCGCTACGTGCAGCACACCGGCAACCAGCAGACCTGGATGCCGACGCGCCGCGGGGCGGCCTCGTTCCTCGTGCAGTCCGGGACGCTGCGCGGCTTCGCCGGGTTGCATCGCGAGCTTGTGACCGAAGTGAACCCCGAATTCACCCAGTCGCTGTCGGGCGAGCCGTCGGGGAGCTCGGGCGAGGGGTGGTCGTACGGTTCGAAGGCGAACCTCGGCGGCAACGTGAGGTTGCGACTGGCTCCCAACATCACGCTCAACGCGACGGTGCGCCCCGACTTCTCGCAGGTCGAGGCCGATGCGGCGCAGGTGCCGGGTGACACGCGCTTCGCCCTCTTCTTCCCCGAGCGGCGCCCCTTCTTCCTGGATGGCAGCGAGTACTTCGACGCTCCCGGCAACCTGATGTACACGCGGCGCATCCTCCAGCCCGACGCGGCGGCCAAGCTCACCGGGCGCATCGGGCACACGACGCTGGCATGGATGGGGGCCCTCGACGGACGCGCCGCCTCGACCGACGGGGAGGCGCGCCCGCTCATCAACCTCCTGCGCGTGCGGCGCGACCTCTTCTCCGCCTCCACCGCTGGGCTGTCGTTCACCGACCGCACGGAGGGTGCCGGCTTCTCGCGCGTCGCGATGGCCGACACCCGCATCGTCTTCCGGAAGGTCTACACGTTCAATGCCACCGCCGGTGGAAGTGCGCGGCGCCCGGTTGGCGGGGGCGAGGTGCGAACGGCGCCCTACCTCGACACGTTCATGAACCGGCAGGGGCTGCGCTTCGGCCTGCGCTACGGCATCACCAGCGTCGCCCCCGACTTCGAGGCCGTCGCCGGCTACGTCCCGCGGAGCGACTACGTCAGCGCGTCGTTCTACAATCGCGTCTCGTTCTACGGCAAGCCGGAGTCGTTCGTCCAGAGCTTCCTCATGCGCCAGGGCTACGACGCACTGTGGCTGTACGACAAGTTCTGGGACGGACGCAGCGTGCAGGAGACCAAGGTCCAGCTCGAGACGGTGACCAACATCCGCGGCGGGTGGGTGGTGAGCATCACCCCGGTGCGCGAGTCCTGGGCGTTCGACGAGCGGAAGTACACCGGCTACGCCACGCTGCGCGCGCGCCCCGACGATAGCGGGATCGATACGCTCGCCTTCACTCCGTCGCCGCGCACGTCGACCTTCGTGGGGCTCATCCGCGTCAACACGCCGCAGTTCCGGTCGTGGACGGGGCGCTTCACCGCCTTCGTCGGACGTGACGTCGACTTCTTCGAGACCGCCCCTGCCCGCCGCGCCGACTTCACCGCCGAGGCCGACTTCCGTCCGTCCACGCAGTTGCGGCTGACGACGTCGTATCTCTACAGCCACTACGCCCGGTGGCGCGACGGATCGACGCTCTCGCAAGCCAACGTCCCGCGCCTCCGCGCCGAGTACCAGCTCACGCGCGCGCTCTTCCTGCGCGTCGTGGGGCAGTACGACGCCCGGCGCCGCGACGCCCTGCGCGATCCCGCCACGAACCGCCCGATCGTCATCACCACCGACGGGGTAGCCGCACTCGCCAGTGCGACGACGACGCGCGACTTTCGCATGGACTGGCTGGTGTCGTACGTCCCCAGCCCGGGGACGGTCTTCTTCGCCGGCTACGGCAGCTCGCTCACCGAGCCGCGCCCGTTCCGCTTTCGCGAGTTGGAGCGCGTGCGTGACGGCTTCTTCATCAAGCTGAGCTACCTTCTGCGCCGCTGACGCAGCGCGCTTCTGCGCCGCTGACGCAGCGCGCTGACGCAGCGCGCTCCAGCGCCGCTGACGCAGCGCGCTCCAGCGCCGCCGAACAGGCGGCATCGGGGCAGCGCCGTGACGCTCACCGGTGGTGAGCCACGCCGTAGTAGACCAGGCGCACGAAGTGCCCGGCACGCCGCTCTCCCCCCATCGACGCCTCCCACTCACGCGCCGGGCGCTCGGCCAGCGCCTGCGGCAGTGACGCCCCACGCCCCACGCTGGCCGACACACGCGCCTCGACCGCCAGCAGCATGGCACGGTAGCGCTGCAGCTCGGCGCGCGTGGCCACCGCGCCGTGCCCGGGAACGATGATGGTGCGGTCGTTCACCATCGGCAGGACACGATCGATCGTCGCCACCATCCCGCGCAGCGAACCACCGGCCCACCAGTCGATGAACGGTGGCGCCCCCACCTCGAGGATGTCGCCGATGTGGAGCACGTTGGCGCGCGGCAACCAGACGAGCAGGTCGCCGTCGGTATGCGCACGCGGCGCGTGCACGAGGACCACGCGCTGCGCGCCGAAATCGAATGCGGCGGAGTCACCCACCAGCTGCGTCGGCATCGCCGCCGGCGCCAGCGGGGTGCGGTGCCAGTTGTCCCATTCTGCGATCGTGGTGTCCTTGGCCGCCTGCATCGCCGCATTGCGGTGGGCGATGACCGTGGCCCCCAACTGGCGAAAGAAGGCGTTGCCCTCGGTGTGATCGCCATGGTAGTGCGTGTTGACCACCGCCCGCACGCGATGCGGCGAGCGTCCGCCGAGCAGCCCAGCGAGTGCGCGGTCGAGCGCCGATACGCGCTGGTGGCTCTGCGCGTCGACGAGGAGCAACCCGGTGTCGCTGGCCAGGACCAGGACGTTGCCGTTCTCGAACCCCGAAACTACGTGGATCCCGGGACGCACCGCCTGCACACGCATCGAGTCGCTCGCGCCCTGCGCGGCACGCTTCGCCGGAGTCGCTGGTGCTGCTGGTGCTGCTGGTGCTGCTGGTGCTGCTGGTGTACCCGGCGCGCCGGTGAGGCGCCCCTCCGCCGCGACGGGGGCGAGGACGAGACAACCAGTCACGAGTGCATGACGCAGCATCGATCGCTTTGGGCTTCGAGGGAATGCGCGAGCCATCGCCCGCCCGACGCCGGGACGATTCCACCCGGCCGTGCACGTCACCACCCGCGCGGGGCCATCCGTGTGCGGCAGGGGACCGCGCGCGACTACCCCGACACCGCCCGCGCCGAGCGCACCGCCGCCAGGAGCGACTCGGCGTAGTCGATCCCGGCCGGGGTACGCGAGCCGTGCCACGAGAGCAGCTCCCCGTCGGCCAGGACGAATCGCGCCGGCGCCCAGCCGGTCAGCGCGCACAGCTCCTCCACGTGCTTCGCGGCGAAGGGAAAGGGCTCGCTCGACAGGAAGACGACGTCGGGACTTGCTGCGCGCAGTTGGTCGATGGTGACCGTGGCATATCGATCGCCCGCCGCGCCGAACGCGTTGCGCCCACCGGCCAGGGCGAGCATGGCGCTGATGAACGTGTCGTGGTTGACCGTCATCCAGGGGTCGCGCCAGATCAGGTACGCGTACGACACCTCTGCCAGCGACGCTGCCCGCTGCGCGACGCGTTGGGCCCGCCGTTCGATGTCGGTGGCGATGCGTTCTCCCTCCGCCACGCGCCCGATGGCGTGCGCGATGGAGCGCACCATCTGCGCGGTGTCAGTCACGGTGCGTGGCATCGAACTGTGCACCGCCACCCCTGCCTCGCGTAGCGCCTGCGCATCGTCGGCCCGGTTCTCCTCCTCGTTCATCAGCACGAGGTCCGGGGCCAGCGCGATGATGCGATCGAGTCTCGGGTTCTTCGTTCCGCCGACGGCCTCGATGCCGAGCACCCAGGGCGCGGGATGCACGCAGAACTTGGTGCGCCCCACCACCGCACCGGCGGCGCCGAGGTCGTGCAGGAGTTCCGTGAGCGAGGGGCAGAGCGAGACGAGGCGCATGCCGCAGTGTAGCCGCACCCTGCGACGTCAGGCAGGGGGCCCGGCGTCGGCGGCGGCCGATGTCCCCCCGCGAGCGGCGTGCCGCGTGCCGTGCGAACGCCGCGGCCGATGTCAGGACGCGACCGGGGCGGCGCTCCGTTTCGGTGGCATCAGCGAGCGGAGCGGGCTCCGCTCGGCTTCCGACCCGTCTTCTTCGGCAAAGCGCTCGCGCGTGGCCAGGATCTGCGGCAGCGCCACCAGGAAGGCGTCGACGCAGTCGGGGTCGAACTGCTTCGCGCGCCCCACGCGGATCATCCCGAGCGCTTCCTCGACCGTCCATGCGCGTTTGTAGGGGCGGCTCGACAGCAGGGCATCGAAGACGTCGGCGACCGCGACGATGCGCCCGGCGATGGGGATGTCGGCACCCGCGCGCTGGTGGGGATAGCCAGCGCCGTCGAAGCGCTCATGGTGCGTGAGCGCGATCTCCGCCGCGAGCTGCAACAACTCGGACTGGCTCCCCGACAGGATGCGGTGCCCGATCACCGTGTGCTGCTGCATCAGGGCGAACTCCTCCTCGTTGAAGCGCCCCGGCTTGAGCAGGACGTTGTCGGGGATGCCGATCTTCCCCACGTCGTGCATGGGGCTCGCGAGGAACAGCTGCTCGCACTCGGTCTCGGACTGCCCCAGGGCGCGGGCGATGAGTTCGCTGAAGTGCGCGATGCGCATGATGTGCGACCCCGTCTCGAGGTCGCGAAACTCGGCCGCCCTCGACAGGCGCAAGACGATCTCGCGCTCGCGCTCCACGATCGACGCGGTGGCGCTGCGCACCTCGCGGGCCAGGAGGTCCGACCGTCGTTGCAGCGCGCGCTGTCCCTCGGCCACCGCGAGCATGTTGCGCACGCGGGCCCGCACCTCGGGGGCATCGAGCGGCTTGTTGAGGTAGTCGTTGGCACCGCACTCCAGCGCCTGGTAGCGAATGTCGCGGTCCTCCAGCGCCGTGATCATCATCATGGGGACGTCGCGCGTGCGCGGATGTGCCCGCAGCGCCCGCACGAGCGACAGGCCGTTCATCCCCGGCATCTCGTAATCGGTGATGAGGACGTCGAGGTCGTGGTTGCGGCACCAGGCCTGCGCCTCCAGCGGGTCGTCGAACGTCTCCACGTGCACGGGCCCCACCTTCTCGACCAGCGTGCGCAGCAGCGCCAGCCCGAAGGTGTCGTCGTCGACGATGACGACGGTTTGCAGGTCGCGCCCCTGGTCGGTTGACATGGCGTTCACGTGGCGACGGTGATGGCGCCCTTCACGCGATCGAGCGCGTGCCGGAGCTCGCCCACGCTCCCGCGAAGGGCGCCCCAGTCCTCGTCCTGCGCCAGCCGCTCGGCGCGCGCGCCGAGGGCCGCGAGCTCCTTCGCCCCCGCACTCCCGCACGACCCCTTGAGCTTGTGCGCCTGACGGCGCACCTCGGTGGCGTCGCCGGCCGTCACCGCCTGCACCAGCGCGTCGACCATGGGGGTGGTGAGCGACACGAACATCGCGAGGAACTCCGCCACCCGTGCCGGGTCGTCGCCGACGATCGAGCGCAGCTGGCGCACGTCCAGCGCGCTCTCGGGGATGGCGGCCGCGGGGTCGACGGGGGGCGCCGCCGGGGCGACCGCGACCGGTGGCGCCGATCCGTCCATCGCCCCCTGCGCCCGCACCGCCCCGGGAGTGCCCCCCGTTCGCCGTACCGGCGTAGGCACGACCACGGCGCGCGGCACCCAGCGCTGCACCAGATCGTACAACCCCGCGCGGGTCACGGGCTTCGCGAGGTAGTCATCCATCCCGCCATCCAGGCACCGCTGCCGGTCGCCGCGCATGGCGTTGGCCGTCACCGCGACGATCGGGGTGCGTCGCGTGCCCGCCGCTTGCTGCTGACGGATGCGCGCCGCCGCCTCGAACCCGTCCACGACCGGCATCTGCACGTCCATGAGGATCAGGTCGAACGGATGCTCGGCGGCCAGCCGCACCCCCGCCTCGCCACCGTCGGCCAGGAGGACCCGGCAGCCGATGCGGCGCAGCATCTCGTTGGCCACGTGCCGGTTGATGTCGTTGTCGTCCACGACCAGCACGAGCGGCGCCTCCTCCGCCCCCCGTGGCGCCTCGTGCGACGGACGAGCCCCCTCCTGCTGCGAAGAAGACGCCAAGGCAAGCTCCGCGACCTCGCGCCCCGGCGCACGGTCCTGGGGCGCGCGCTGGGCGCGCGCTTCGGCCAGTGAATGGCGCGTGATCAGGCTGCGCGCGCCCACGACGCGCTCGAGGCGCCACGCCGACGCCACGGCGTCGCGCACATCCTCCGCGTGCAGTGGCGGTGCCAGGTATGCCGTGAAGCCGACGTCGAACAGGCGCCGCGCATCGCCCGGCATGCCCAGCGTCACCAGGATCGCCAGCACGGTGTCGGCCAGCAACGGGTCGCGCTTGATCACCCGCGCCATCGCCTCGCTCTGCAGGTCGCTGCTGCGGTCGTTGACCACGCACACGCCGAAGGGATCGCCGCCGCGCGCACCCGTACGGAGCGCGCCTAACGCCTCGGCGGGGGTCGCGACGCTCGTCACCGTCATCCCCAGCCCCTCGAAATCGTCCTGCAACCGCTGACTGGAGTCGGGATCGTCGTTGAGCACCAGCACGCGGACGCCGGACAGCGCCGGCGTCGCGACCGGCCCGAGGACCGCCGCGGGCGCCGCGGCGCGCGCCAGCGGAACGCTGAGGGTGAAACGGCTCCCCGCTCCCAGCGTGCTCTCCACCTCGATGCGCCCCCCCATGAGCTGCGCCAGGTGGCGGCTGATCGCGAGCCCGATCCCCGTCCCGCCGTGACGCCGCGTCGAGGCGCCATCGACCTGGGTGAACTTCTCGAGGATGTCGGCCATGCGATCCGCCGGGATGCCGATCCCCGTGTCCTGCACGGCGAAGCGCACCTCGTCGTCGGGCGCCACCGTCACCGACAGGGCGATGGCCCCCTGCGGGGTGAACTTCACCGCGTTGTCGAGGAGGCACATGAGGATCTGGCGCAGGCGCCCCGGATCGCCGACCACACGATCGGGGGACTGCTCGTCGATCGTCATCGAGATGGCGAGCCCCTTCGCGCTCGCCTTGGGCTCGAACAGATGGAACGTCTCGGTCACCGTCGTCGGCAGCGAGAACTCCATCGGGTCGAGGGTGAGGACCCCGGTCTCGATGCGCGAGATGTCGAGCAGGTCGTTGATCAGCGACAGGAGCGAGCGCCCGGCGTCGAGCATGCTCGTGGCATAGCCGCGCTCGCGCGAACGCAGCTCCCCCTCGAGCAGCAGCTGCGTGAGCCCGAGCACGGCGTTCATCGGCGTGCGAATCTCGTGGCTCATGTTGGCCAGGAACTCGTCCTTCGCGCGGCTCGCCGCCTCGGCCGCGTCGCGGGCGCGCTCCAGCTCACGCTCCTTCGCCTTGAGGTCGCTGATATCGCGAATCGACCCTGCCATGCGCGTCGGTTCGCCGATTTCGTCCCAGATGGCCTGGCCGCGCAGCTGGAACCAGCGATACTCGCCGTCGTTGTGCAGCGCGCGGCACGTCTCGTCGAACGGGACCTGCTCCTGGAAATGCGCCCCCACCGCATTCCAGGTGCGGGCCCGATCGTCCGGGTGCAGCCGCGCATCGATCGCCTCGATGCGGTCCGGGAGTTCCTCGATGCTCGCGCCCAGCATCTCGCGGAAGCGCGGGGAGATGAGGATGCGCCCGGTGCGTGGGTCCCAGTCCCACAACCCGTCGGCCGAGCCGAGGATGGCGAGTTCGAGCCGCTCCTGCGACTCCTGCAAGGCACGTTCGGCGGTCTTGCGCTCGCTGATGTCGCGAACGACCGCGAGCGCCTCGCCTCGATCCAGCGGGCTCACGCGCAACTCCAGGTCGCGCCGCGCCCCCGCCTGCCAGGTGTCGCGAAACTCGACCACCTGCACCGTCCCTGCCTCCCGCGCCGCCTGCAGGGCATCGGCCATCCATTCGCCGAGGGCGCCGTCAGGGGCAACGATGTCGTGGACCGGATGGCCGATGGCCTGCCGGGCCTCGCAGGTCAGCGCCTCCGGCCACGGCGCGCGCACGTCGAGCACGGTGTCATCAGCCCCGAGGTACAGCACGAAGTCGGGGAGCGCGCGCAGCAGCCCCATGCTCTTGGCCTCGGCGCGCCGCGACCGCTCCGAGAGTTCCTGTGACGACAGGTCGAGCGACCGCTCGAGCATCTCGCGATCCACGTCGCTCTGCACGTAGGTCGCATCAACCATGGCGAGGAAGGGCGCCAGTCCGTCGGGGAGCGCCTGCTCGGTGCCGAAGGCGCGACGCAGCTGGCGGGCGAGGAGCTTGTGCATCCTCACGCCTCTCGCAGGGTGGTGACCGTCATCGTCTGGTTGTGCAGCGTGCAGGCGCCACCCGTCGCCCAGGGCGCGATCTCGCCGTACGAGTAGAAGCCGGCCAGGACCGGCGACGCCCCCAGAACGTCGCGCACCCCGTCGAGCTCCTCTTCCACGCGCTGCTGCAGCACGAGCTTGCGCCCCACGCAGCTGATCAGAAGCGCCACCGTTGCCGGGGCCCCGCCTAACGATTTGGTGGCGGTACGCGCCGCCCCCTCGGCCCCGTCCACGAGGCGATCGAAATTCGCCTTCATGAAGCGCGCCCGCGCCCCCATCGGCATGTCGCCGGCGAAGGTCATCGTCCCCGCTTCACGGTCCAGCGCCAGCAGCGTGCGCACCACCGGACGCGCATCGTCGCCACGCCGCAGCGCCATCGGAAAGAGGAGGCCGCTCGACGGGAGGTCGCGCGCGTGATCGCCCAGATAGGACTCGTACAGCGGTATGGCGCTCCGCCCATCGAGTTCGTACAGCACGTTCCCCTCGGCGCGCGTGATCTCCCACTCGGCGCCAAACGGATCCCAACCGCCCAACGATCCGTAGCCGACCTGCAGGCGCCGCCCCACGAAGCCGACGGCCACCGCACCACCATGGACGAGGGCCGCGTCGTGCACCACGACGGTTTCCCCAAAGCGCGCGCCGTCGGCCGCCATCCCCCCCGTCACGCCGACCCCGGACGGAAGCACCGCGGTGAGCCCCTCGACCAGGGCGCTCCCGTTCACCTCCAGCCCGTCGGAGAAGACGAGCACGTGCGCGAGATCCTCGGTCAGCAGCGCGCGCGCCAGCGCCTCGCCGAGGCCGCGGCTCCCCCCCGATTCGACCAGCGTCGCCCGGGCAATCCGCACCTGTGTGTGCTCGAACGTGAGCGCCGTGGCGACCAGCGAGTCGTCGAGCAGGCGGACGCCGGCGATCTCGCCCGCGGTGGAGCAGCCCACCACGCGCGCGTTGGGCCAGCGTGCCTGAATGGACGAGGACACCGTCGGAGAGCGCAACGCCGTGACGCTGCCGAAGACGAGCACCAGCGCCGCGGCCGCGTCGGGCGTCGGTTCGCCGTCGCCCTCCCAGCCGCCGAGGGGTGTCCAGACGCTTTGTCGTGCCTGCATTGACGGGAATGGGTGACGCACCGGCGCCCCGTGGAAGGTGAGGGACGCCATTCGCTGGCCTTCGAATGAAGTGTCGTCCCGTTTCCCGCCACGCTTCAGCACCCGGCGCGCAAAACGAGGCGCGGCGCCCCCCGATTGGGGAGCGCCGCGCCTGAGGAACCTGGTGCGGATGGCTTACCGAAACGGCGAATGGACGGGAGACTGCCCCCCGACCATCGCCTGTTCGGGGCTAGAAGTTCGGGTTGGTCTGCTTCTCCGACAGCGGAGTGGCAAAGCAGAGGTCACGCCCGGCGAGTTCTTCGAGCGGGTCCAGCGCCCCCGGGCGGCTCGCGGCCGCCCAGCGACGGAGGTCACCCAGGCGCCGCCCCTCGAGCCAGAGCTCGATACCGCGCTCGCGCTTGAGCACGGCCCACGCTTCCGTCGCGTTGGCGGCGGTGCGCGGCGCGAGGCTGAGCCCCGTGCGACGCGCGTTGATGATCGCCATCGCCCCGGTGACGTCACCACCAATCAACTTCACTTCGGCCTCGATCAGGCGCATTTCCCAGCCGGAGGCCAGGTTGATGCCCGTGATGCGATCGGGGTACTTGGTCTGGAAGTACCACCGCACGCGCCCGAGGTTGCCCACCGCCGCGTCGCCCACGAGCACCGTGGCGCTCGAGTCGAACGGAACGCGCGGATCGCGCGTCGCCTTGCGATAGGCCTCGTTCGGCGTGTTCCAGACGGTGTGCGCGCGATACGGCTGGTTCGCGCTCGCCCAGTAGATGCGATTGTACTGATCCAGTTCGGTCTGGTAGTACGGCATCTTGTACGTGAAGGCGTTGTTCGTGATCGCGCCGGCGTCGGTCGCGGCAGCGGCGAAGTTCCCCTTGTACAGGCGCACCGAGGCGCGTCCAGCCGTCGCCGCCTGCACGAGCGCGGTGTTGTTGGCCGCCGTCGCTACCGTGATCGCCTCGGTGAAGTTCGCCTCGGCCCGATCGAAGTAGATGGTGTGCGCCTGCGGAGCGCCACCGTTGATCACCCCCTGGCAGAAGTTCTCGCCAAGGTGACGGTTGGAAAAGCCGGCCCACACGAGCGCCTGCGCATGCTGCACGCTGTTGGCGGCCGCGGCGCCCAGCACCGTCTTGGCGCGGGACACCACGTCTTCCGCCGTCCAGCGCGAGCGCTGCGAGAGGTTCCAGAAGGTGTCGTCGTCATCCTCGGTGAGCTTGCCCGACTGCTGGCGCACCGTGATGCCGAACGACCCGGTGGAGCCGCCCGGGAAGATCTCCCGCGACGCGGCCGCGCCGGTATACGACGTCCAGTTGAGCGCTTCGGCCAGGTCGCGCCCGGTACCGTTCACCAGCGAGGCGAGGGCACCGACGTTGTTGAGTTGGTCGGCCTGGATCGGGCCGGGGTTCACCGCGTCGAGCGTGCACCCGGACAGCGCGGCGGTCAGGACGACGGCCGCGGTGGCGCGAGCGATGGTCGAGGAATTCGTCATGAGAGTCATTGGCGTTTCCTCCTAGAACGTCATGCGGAGGGAGGTCAGGAACACGGCCGGTGCCGGGATGTGCTCCGAGATGTAGCGCACCGTCGCGTTGAAGCCGTCGTTCCCCGACATCTCCGGGTCAAACAGCGGCATGCCGTAGTTCTTGCGGAACAGGTTCTGGCCCGAGAAGACGAGCGAGCTGCTCGCGGTCCCCGGAACGAGGCGGCCGAGCGGCACGGTGACGGTGATGTCACGCACCTTGAAGAAGTCGGCCTTGAAGATGAACATGTCCTGGCGGACGTTGGCCGGGATGCAGGTCAGCGTCTCGCGCACCGTGATCGGCTTCTGCGCGGCAATGTTCTTGTAGGCATCGAAGCACGTCGGCCAGAGCACCGAGCGCGAGAGCGCCTGGTACGAGGCGTCCTCGTTGATGTAGTGGCCGGCCTGGTACTCGCCGCGCATGGCGATGCTGATGTTGCGCCACGTGCGCAGGTTGATGTTGCCGCCGATGATGCGCGTCGGCTGGGCCGGACCGAAGTCGTAGTTGGACGCGGTGTCCGGCGCGACGCCACGGGCGTCGGGGTTGCGGATGATCTTGCCGCGCAGCACCGGGGCCGGCAGCCCTTCCTTGACCCAGCCGTAGTTGCCCACCGTGAACGACGGCGCGCCACCAAGGCTGATCACCTTGCTCTTGTTGGTGCTGACGTTGAGCCCGGCGCTGAGCCCGAACTTCGGGCGCTCGACGATCGTGCCGGTGATGGCCATCTCGATCCCCGACTTCTCCATCTCGCCCACGTTCTGCAGCGTGTTGGCCAGGAAGCCGTTGGTGGGGATGGAACGCACGCTGAAGAGCGCGTCGGTCGTGGTGGCCTTGAAGTACGTGAAGTCGATGCCGAGGCGCCCCTGGAAGAGGCTCTCGTCAAAGCCGAGTTCGAGCTCGTTGGTGCGCTCCGGGCCTAAGTCCGGATTGCCTAGGTTGCTCGGGCGCACGGCCGTGGCCGTCCCCCAGCCCACCTGGTTGTACGTCCGCACGGCGGCAAAGGCGCCCGGCGCGCGGCCGGCCTGCCCGTACGCGGCGCGCAGCTTGAGCGTGCCCAGGTTGTCGTTCCAGAAGCCCTCGTCCGACACGACCCACGAGCCGGACACCTTGGGATAGAACTGGAAGCCGAAGTCCTTGCCGAAGGCGCTGTTGCCGTCCATGCGCCCGCCTAACGTCACGAAGTAGCGATCCTTGAAGCCGATGAGCGCCTGCGTGAAGGCCCCGCCGGTGACCACGCGCTGGCGATTCTCGTCGGCGTTCTTCACGCCGCCAGATGCAACCGTTGGCGGTGACGGCGTGGCGAAGTTCTCCGAGTACGCCACCGCATCACCCACCAGCGAGTTCACGTACTGCGTCCCGCCCGAGGCGGTGATGCGCAGGTCGTTGCCCAGCTGGAACTCGTAGTTGTTGACCCAGTCGGTGCTCAGCGTGTTGTTGGACCAGCGCTGGTTCTGGATCACGCCTAACGGCACGGCCGGGAAGCCGAACGGGCGCAGGTTGCGATTCTCCAGCGCCGCGCGGTCATAGCCCACCGTGAAGCGGCTCGAGAACTTGGCAATCGGCGTCCAGGTGGTCGTCACGCCCAGGATCGAGCGGTCGATGTAGCTGTCCAGCTGCTGCTGGAAGACCTTGGCGATCGTGTCCGGGCTCGCATTCCCGAAGTAGTTGCGGTCGCGACGGAAGGCGTTGAGCGTGACACCCTGCGCGTTGTTGCCGGCCGGCGTCTGGTTGATCAGCGAGTTGTTGTACGCGCTGCTCCAGTTCACCGCCACGTTCTTGATGGGCGCGAAATCGAGGTTGGCGCGGATCTGGTACTTGCGGTCCTTGTCGTTCGGCAGCACGCCGTCGGTATTGTCGGCGTTCATCGAGACGAGGTACTTCAGGTTGTCGCCCTGCCCGCCCGACACCTGCGCCGCCGCGCCGTAGCGCATGGCGTAGTTCTCCGGCCCGAAGCGCTCGGACGTCTCACCTTGCCGGTTCGTCGTCGAGTTGCGCAGGAACGGATCCATGAAGAGCAGCGGCGCCGAGTCCGTGCCGAACTTCTGCAGCGAGCTGAAGCCCGAGTTGAGCTGCACGTTCCACTTGGCCGCACCCTGCGCGCCGCGCTTGGTGAAGATCTGGATCACGCCAGCCGCCGCGTCGGTGCCGTACAGCGTGGCCGCCGCCGCCCCCTTCACGACTTCGATGCGCTCGATGTCGTCCGGATTGATGTCGTTGAGCGGCGACCCGTACGCGTTGGCGCCGCGCTGCGTGGTCCCCGTGAAGATGCCGTTGCGCGGATACTCGTCCGAGCGCGTGCGCACGCCGTCGATGAAGATCAGCGGCTGGTTGGTCAGCGCGACCGACGTCGACCCACGCAGGCGGATCGCCGAGCCGGCGCCCGAGTTCCCCGTCGCCCCGCCGACGTTCACCCCCGCCATGCGACCGGCGAGCATGTTCGACACGTTGCTCGGCACCTCGGGCAGCTCCGACACCTTCACCTGACCGATCGAGTTCCCGACCTCGCGCTTGCGCGCCGAGCCACCGGTCCCCGTCACGACCACTTCGTCGAGCGAAATGGCGCTCTGCGTGAGCGCGAAGTCGAGCGTCACCGCAGCCCCCGCGGTCACCGAGACCGACTTCTCCGTCGGCTGGTAGCCGATGAGGCGCACGCGCACCACCTGGGTCCCGGGCGGTACCGCGGCGATGGAGTACGACCCATCCGCGTTGGTCAGCGCCCCGAGCTGCGTTCCGGCGACGAACACCTGGGCGTTGCCGAGCGGTGCGCCTGCGGCGGCATTGGTGACCTTCCCGCGAATGGTCCCTTGTGCCTGTTGTGCACTGAGGGCCCCAGGTGCGAACGCGACCAGCAGCGCGATCGCGGCCCCGAGTCCTCGAGTCCAGCGACCCGACGTTTGACGACTGTTGTGCATCACGACCTCATGTGGAGAGGAGTGGGGGAAGCGCGTCCGCACGCACGCCGTGGCAGCAACGGCGCTGGAGGCCTGCCGAGAGATGCGACCACGAGCGGCGGGGAGGACGGGAGGCCCCGCGAGCCCATGTGCCGGGCGGAAACGCGCGGCATAGCATCCCACCGAACGGGGGCGATGTCAACACAGCTATTTTCCCGGGTCGCGCAAGCCTCTCCCCGATCGGGTAGGCCCCCCCGCTCGCCCCCCATTCGCCTCGCAACTCCTCGCCTCGTCGCTCGTCCTCTTATAGTTGCCCTCCCCCGCCTCGCCCCTGATGTCCGCCGCCGACCCCACGACGCCCGATCTCGAGGCGCTCCTCGACCAGGGGCGTCTCGCGGAGCTGCGCGGCCAGACCCAATCGGCGCGTGACTTGTACGAACGGGCGCTGCACTCGCTCGTCCCGGGAACGCCGGCGTGGACCATCGCCCGCCTCCTGCTCGGCATCGGGCGTACGCACCTCGCCAATCGCAACCTCGGGGCAGCGCTCGATTGCGTCGAGGCGGTCATCGCCCTCCCCGAGGAATCGGGGATGGACGTCGCGATCGCCGAGGCGCACGAGCTGCGCGGACGCATCCGGTGGCGCGAGGGACAGCTCGGCGCCGCGGCGGAGGACTTCACCGACTCGCGCCATCGCGCCCGCCTCGCCGGCCGGCCAGCCCTCGCAGCGTTAGGCGCGACCCACCTGGCCGACCTCGCCCTCCTGCGCGGCGACAGCGCCGAAGCCATCGCCCTCGCCGAGATGGCCGTGACCGAGTACCGCTCGGGGGGCGACGAGGCGCTCGCTGGCCTCACCGCCGCGCGCCTCGCCACGCTCTACGCCGACGCCAAGCGCTGGAACGCCGCCGAGCAGGCCTTTGCCGCCGCCGCCGCGTCGGCCACCCAGCGGCGCGACGAGCACCTGCTGGCGATCCTCGAGCTGGCGCGCGCCGAGATGGCGCTCGACCGCGCCAACGTCGAACGCGCCCAGGCCTCCGCCGAGCGCGCGCTCGATCTCGCCCGTCGCCTCGACGACGTCGCCCTCATCGCACGCGCCCTCACCCTCAACGGGGTCGTGGCCCGAGAGCTCGGGGACCACGCACGCGCCGAACGACTCCTCGAGCAGGGCGACCGTCAGGCACAGGAACTCGACGACCTCCTGCTCATCGCCGAGACCGCCCGCGAGCGCGCCGACCTCCTCGCCCGCGACGACCGCCACGCCGAGGCGCTGGGCGCGCTCAATCGTGCGTATCGCGCCCTCGCCCAGCTCCGCGTGCGCGGCGCCGATGGTGACGCGACCCGGCGCCTCCGCCGCCTGGACGACGGCTTCATCGACGTGGTACGCCGCTGGGCGCAGCGCATCGAGTCCAAGGACCACGCCACCGCCGGACACTGCGACCGCGTCGCCGACCTCACCTGCGAGATCGCCCGGCGCATGGGGGTCGAGGCGCACGCCCTGGTCTGGTACCGCGTCGGCGCCTACCTGCACGACATCGGCAAGCTCGAGGTCCCCCCCGCGATCCTGAACAAGGCCGGGCGACTGAGCGCCGAAGAATGGGCGATCGTCAAGCGACACCCGGCCGCCGGCGCCGCCATGCTGCGCGGCGTCGACTTCCCCTGGGAAGTGCGCCCGATCGTCGAATCGCACCACGAGTGCTGGGATGGCTCCGGCTACCCGCACGGCCTGGCCGGCGAGGAGATCCCGTTGGCGGCGCGCATCTTCACCGTCGCCGACGTCTACGACGCCCTCGTCTCTCGCCGCTCGTTCAAGGCGGCCCTCTCGCATCACGAAGCCCTCGACGTGATGCGTCGCGACGTGGGGCGGCAGTTCGACCCCGCCGTCTTCAAGGTCTTCGAGGAGGTCGTGCGCGATGGGATCGCGATCCCCGGGATCACCTCCGCCGCCGCGCTCCCCGCGCGCGTGGAGACGCGCGAGCCCCCGCTCCTCGACGACGCCCTCACCTCGGTCGCCGACCGCGCCTCGTGGACGCAGCGCGCCGCCCGCCTCCTGGGCGCGCGCCAGGGAAACGCGCAGCCGGTCGCGCTGCTGCTCCTCGACATCGACCACTTCTCGCGCGTCAATGCGACCTACGGGCGGCTGCAAGGCGACGACCTGCTGTGGGCGGTGGCCAAGGTGCTGCAGCGCGGACTGCGCACGGGCGACCTGATCGGGCGACGCGGCAGCGACGAGTTTGTCATCCTCCTGCCGGCCACCACCTCCGAGGTCGCGCTGGAGATCGCCGAGCGACTGCGCGAGGCCTGTGCGCGCCTGCGGTGCGCCCGGCGGGACGCCCCCGAGGAGGAGATCGCCATCTCGGTCTCCGTCGCGGTGGCCAGCGCCCCGCAGGACGGCGAGACCGTCGAGGGACTGCTCGCCGCCACCGACCGCGCCCTGTATCGCGCCAAGCGCGACGGGCGCGATCGCGTGGTGGTGGCCGACCAGGCCGACGCGCACGCCGCGCGCGCGCGCCTCGACTTCGATGCCTTCGTCGCCCGCGAGGACGAACTGCGCACCCTCGTGGGGCAGCTCGACCTGGCCAGTCGCGGCGACGCGCGCCTGGTCTCCCTCGTAGGCGAAGAAGGGATCGGGAAGACGGCCCTCGTCAGGCACCTCGAGCCCGAAATCCGCCTGCGCGCCGGGACGCTGCTCACCGCCCAGTGCCTCGACGGCGACCAGTCGGCCCCCTACGCCCCCTGGACCGACATCGTCGCGCGCCTGCACAGCATGGGGATGCTGGCACTCGAGGAGTGGCGCGCACTCCCGCAGATCATCCCCGACATTCCGCCGCCGCGCGACGGCGACGACTGGGCGCTCACTCCCTCGCTGCTCCAGGAGGAGATCGTGCGTGCGGTGCGTCGGGTCGCGCGCGACCGCCTCCTCGTCCTCGTCTTCGAGGACATGCAGTGGGCCGACGCCGCCAGCTGGGCCGTGCTCGACATCCTCATGGGGGCGGTCGACGCCGAGCGGCTCTTCATCGTCGTCACGCTGCGCCCCGACGAGGCGCGCAGCGCAGCAGACTGGCGCCGCCGCCTCACGCAGCGCGCGCGCGCCAGCCAGCTCTCGCTCCGGCGCTTCACCTTGGACGAGCTGCGCCGCTGGGCGCAGGTCGTCTTCCGCGATGCGGATCCGGGCGACGAGTTTCCCCGCATCCTGCACGAGTACACCGAGGGGATCCCGCTCAACGTCGTCCATGTCCTGCACGCCTTTGCCGAGGCGGGGGGGATCTGGTACGGCGGCACGCGCTGGGAGTGGCGCCCGCTCACCGGCGGGGCCATCCCGCCCGGTATCGCCTTCATTCTCGAACGGCGGCTGCAACGGCTCTCGCCCGCGGCGCGGCTGATCCTCACCACCGCCGCGGTCCTCGGCGCCCCCTTCGACCTCGAGTTGCTCCTGGCGACCGCCAACGCCCCGGAGCAGCAGGTCACCGCGGCGCTCGATGAAGCGAGCAGCGCCGGCGTCATCGTGCGCGATGCGGCGCGCGAGGGACAGTTCAGCTTCACGCACGCCCTGCTCGCCGACGCCATCACCCGGAACCTCCCGGAGCGTCAGCGGCAGCGCATCCACGAGGTCGCGGCGCGCCTGCTGGAGCTGCGTGCCCCGTCGTCGGTGGACGCCATCGCCGGGCACTACCACGCCGCCGGCCTCGATACCGACGCCTATCGCTATGCCCTGATGGCGGCCGAGCGCGCCGCCGCCGGCTTCGCGCACGACGCCGCCCTCGACGCATTGCAGGTCGCGCAGCGCCACGCCCCGTCCGCCCGCAACCTCGCGGAGCTGCGCGTGCGCCTGGCGACCACCGCCTTCGACGCCGGCCGATACGCTGCCGCCGAAACCTGGTGCGACCTCGCGCTCGAGTGGATGGGCGAGGGCGACGCCCCCGATGCAGCGCTCGCCGTGCGCAACCTGCGCGAGCGCATCCGCGTGCACCGGGGCAAGCCACCGCTGCGCGCCATTCAGGAGCTGCGCACCCTCCTTGTCGACGCCCCCGGGGGCGACTCGACGATGCGCGCCGGCGTGCAGCTGGCGGCGTCGGCACTGGCCGCGTCGGTCGCCGACTGGCATCTCACCACCACCCTCGCCCGCAAGGCGATCGAGATCGCCGGCATCCGCGGGTCGCTGTCGCAGCGCGCCGAGGCCCACCGGCTCATGGCCCTCGGGCGCTATGACTCGGCCCCGGGCGAGGCCTTCGCCTTCGCGCGCGAGGCCATCGCCGACGGCACCGCCGCTGGCGATCGCGCGGTGACCGCCCTCGCCCGCCTCACCTTGGGCGAACTGTACCTGCGCGCCGGCCACCTCCCGCACGCCGAGGAGTCACTGGGCGAAGCGCTCGACGCGGCGCGAGGCGCCCATGCGGCCCCGCTCGCCGCGTGCGTCTCCCGCGCCCTCGGCGAACTGCGCGCACGACAGGGGAACTTCGGGGAATCGACGCAGTGGCTCGGCGACGCCGAACGCATCTTCACTGCGCTCGGCGACGCCCCCGAACAGATGCGCACCACCCTCGTCGCCGCGCACGCCGCTCGCGAGCAGCGCGAACGCCAGCGTGCCCACGCCCTGTACGACACCGCCGCGACCGCGGCGCGCACCCTGGATATCGCCTGGGCGGAGATGACCGCGCTGGCCGGTGCGGCGCTCACTAACGGCGGCCCCACCTCGCCCACGGCGCAGGCGCGCTGGCAGCGTGCCAACGAACTGATCGCCGGTGCCACCCCCGACTGGTGGTTCCCCGGTCGTGAACTCGTGGATGCGGTCGCACTGCAGACGGCACTTGGCGCGGGACATAGTGGCGCCGCCTTCGATCACTTCGCCCGCGCGCTGCGACGCTTCGAGGCCGTCGACCCCTATGCGGGGGCCTGGCTGGTCGCGGAATGCGCCAACGGCCTGGAGCAGGCGGGGCTGCCGGCGATCGCCGTCACGCGGCGCCTCGCCAGCGAGCGAGCGCAGGCATTGGCCTTCGGTCCACTTCTCGATCGTCTCGCCGACACGATCACGTAGGAACTCGCGCGCACCACTTCACCGGTGGTGCTTCGTCTGCGCAGGTCACGTCGCTGCACGACTGACAGGTCGTCGCGCGAATCTCTCTGGCGCCAATGCTCCGGATATCGGAGTTTAGGGGACCCACCACCCACGCGCCGAGGGATTCACTCATGCGACGTCGTTTGCATTGCGCGACGCTGACGTTCTGCTGTTCGCTGTCGCTCGCTGCCGGACCGCTGACGGCCCAAGCCACGAAGGCCGCACCCACGCCCACGCAGCGGCGCGAGGCGGTGCAGCGCGCCGGCGGCATTCCGGGGACCGAACTCCTCATCGTTGCATCCGACAAGGGCTTTGAGGCTCCCGCGCAGGTCGATGCCGGGCTCGTCAACATCCGGCTCTTCAATCGATCGGCGTCCCAACAGCACTTCAGCATCCTCAAGGTCGACCGCCTCGACCGCCTGGCGCAGATCTCGGACTATCTGCGCGGCGGCGACTGGAACGTGCCGTGGATCAATCGCATGGGGGGGCCGGAGTCGACGCCGGCCGGCGGCGTGTCCTCGGTGTCGATGGTGCTCGAGCCCGGTCGCTACGTCATCGCCCAACTCCCGATCAACCCGGCCCCCGGCGGCCCGCTCATCCTGGGCGAAGTGGAGGAGCTGTCGGTGACCCGTCGCCCCGGGGCGACCGTGACGGCTGCCCTCCCGGCTACCGAGAGCGTGCTCAAGATGTATGAGTGGAACTACCAGCTCGAGGGACCGCTCAATGCCGGGCGGCGCACGATTCGTGTAGACAACACCGGGCAGTTCGAGCATCAGGTCTGGATCGTTCGCATCCTCCCCGGCAAAGGGCTGGCCGACGCGGTGAAGTGGGCGGAGAAGCCGTCGGGTCCCCCTCCGTTCGAAGGGGTGGGCGGGACGACGAATCTCGCGCGCGGGCGGTCGGTCAACGTCACGGTCGACCTGCTCCCCGGCGACTACGCGCTGCTGTGCGTGACCTTGAATCCGCTCTCCAAGCAGCTGCACTCCCAGCACGGGATGATCAAGGCCTTCCGGGTCACCCAGTAGCAGCTGACGTCTTAGCAGACTCTTGACGGCTCGTCCCGGAGCCGTAGCATGGGTCACACGCCGCGAACGCTTTGTCACGCGTTCGCGGCGCTTTCGTGTCGTCCCCCCCGTCGGCGGCGCGAACGCGGGTGTCCCTCCCTGTCCACCCTTAGCAGCTGGAGGAGCTTCATGCATCGTTTCAGGTTGGATCGGCGGCTTCGAGCATACGGTCTTGCGCTGGCGTTGGCCCTACTCGGGACAGCGACGACGCGCGCCGAGGCGCAACAGCCCCAGGTCACCGGGCGGGTGACCGCATCGGACGTGAACGAGCCGCTGTCCGACGTCCGGGTGATCGTGCTCGGAACCTCGGTCTTCACCGTCACCAACGCTCAGGGGAACTTCACCCTGCGCGGGCTGCCGGCCGGGAGCTATGAGGTGCGCGTCCTGCGGGTGGGCTACCAGGAGCAGAAGAAGTCGGTCGCGGTGACGGCGAGTGGTCCCGCGGTCACACTCAACTTCGCGATGGTGCGCACGGTGGTGCAGCTGCAAGCGGTGGTCACCACCGCTACGGGTGAACAGCGCCGCGTGGAGCTCGGGAACTCGGTCGCCACGATCGACGCCGCCAAGACGGTGGAGAGCGGGAGCGTGAAGAACATGGGCGACCTGCTGGTGGCCAAGGCCGCCGGCGTGCAGATCCTCCCGTCCAACATGACCGCCGGCGGGAGCCGCGTGCGCATTCGCGGCACCTCGTCGCTCTCGCTCAGCAACGACCCGATCTACGTGATCGACGGCGTGCGCATGACGAGCACCGGCGGGACGGGGATCGGGGTGGGCGGGACGGCGCCGAGCCGTGTCAACGACATCAATCCCGAGGAAATCGAGAACATCGAGGTCGTGAAGGGACCGTCAGCCGCAACGCTGTACGGCACCGACGCGGCCAACGGCGTGGTGGTGATCACCACCAAGCGCGGACGCGCCGGTGCCGCGCGATGGAGCGTGTACGGCGAGCAGGGGGTCATCCAGGACAAGAACGACTACCCCACCACCTACGCCATCCTTGGACACCTCCCGGCGACGCCCACGGTCGCGCGCCGGTGCTGGCTCTATGAGACCGCGCTCGGCACGTGCATCGAGGACAGCACGTCGGCCCTCAACCTGTTCAAGGACAAGGACCTCACCCCCATCAAGGATGGCTGGCGATGGCAGGGGGGTGCGCAGGTGTCGGGCGGCACCGACGCGGTGCGCTACTTCGTCAGCGGTGAATACGAGAGCGAGGCGGGGCCGCTCAGCATCCCCGACTACGATCGCCGCCGCTTCGACTCGCTGCAGGTGCGCATCTACGACTACATGAACCGCCCCAACGTGGCGATCAAGGGGTCGTACCGCGCCAACATCAACATCACCCCCAATCCCAAGCTCGACCTCGGGGTGACGTCCAACTTCATCAAGCTCGACCAGCGCCTGCCGCAGGTCGACAACAACGTCAACTCGTTCTGGTACAACGGCACGGTGGGCTACGGCTACAAGAACGCCGGCCCCAACTACACGGCGCGCGGCTCGTTAGGCCAGCCGCTGCAGGGATGGAACCTCTTCACCCCGGGCGACATCTTCCAGTACAGCACGCAGCAGGAAGTGCAGCGCGCCATCAACTCGGCCACCGCCAACTGGCGCCCCTTCTCCTGGCTGCAGAACCGCGCCGACGTCGGGCTCGACCTCTCCGACCGCGTCGACTTCCAGCTGTGCCGCTTTGGGGAATGCTCCGACTTCGGCACCAACCGCCTGGGGCGCGCCCGCGACGTTCGCGCCAATATCCGCAACATCACCATCAATCTTGGCTCCACCGCCACCTGGCAGTACAAGCCGTGGTTGAACTTCAAGACCACTGGCGGCGCGCAGTACGTCAACTACGGGTTCAAGTCGTCCGACGCGCAGGGCTCGACGTTGCCGCCAGGGGCCGAGACGCCCGGAGCCGGTACCATCCCCTCCATCGTGTCCGGCACGACGCTCACCAAGACGCTCGGCGTCTTTGTCGAGGAGCAGGCCTCGCTCAACGACCGCCTCTTCCTCACCGCCGCGGTGCGCACCGACCAGAACTCGGCCTTCGGCACCGAGTTCCAGCGCGTGTACTATCCCAAGGGGTCGCTGTCGTGGATCATCTCCGACGAGGGCTTCTTTCCCAAGCTGTCATGGCTGTCGTCGTTGCGCCTGCGGTCGGCGTACGGCGCCTCTGGCGTGCAGCCCGGCCCCAACGACGCATTGCGCACCTTTGCCGTTGCGACGACCAACATCGCGGGCGCCGAAGTCGCCGGCCTGCGCTCCGCCCTGCTCGGCAACGCCGCGCTCAAGCCCGAACGGACCACCGAGCTGGAGTTCGGCACCGACGCGCGCTTCTTCAACGATCGCGTCAACCTCGAACTCACCTACTACGACAAGACGTCGCAGGACGCGCTCATCGCCCAGACCATCGCCCCGTCGGCGGGGTCGGCGGCCACCACGGTGCTGGCCAACCTGGGTGAGGTGCGCAACTGGGGTTACGAGGCGCTGCTGAACGCGCAACTCGTCTCGCGTCGCAACTTCGCCTGGGACGCGACCGTCTCCGCCTCGCGCAACAGCAACGAGCTGCTGACGTTAGGCAACGATGCCGCGGGCAAGCCCATTCCCCCGATCATCGGGACGTCGACGCAGCAGCGCCCCGGCTATCCCGCTCAACGGCTACTGGCAGCGCGGCTTCAGCTACAACGATGCCAACAAGGACGGCATCATCGTCCCCGCCGAGGTCACGATCGACACCGCGGTGACCTTCCAGGGCTACTCGCAGCCGCGCCTCGAACTCACGTTCGTCAACGGCTTCGACCTGTTCAACCGGCGCCTCCGCATCTCGTCGCTCATCGACCACAAGAGCGGCTACAAGGTGCTCAACTCCGAACAGCAGTTCCTCTGCCAGCAGTCGCTGTCGTGCAAGGCGACGTCGAGCCACGACGCCACGCCGTACGAACAGGCCCGCGCCATCGCGCAGCGTTTCAAGACGCCGCAGACCACCGCCGGCTACATGGAAGACGTGACGTTCACGCGCATCCGCGAACTCTCCGCCACCTACAACGTGGAGAGCGCCTGGGCGCAGCGCCTGCTCAAGGCGCAGAGCGTGGGGCTGGTCTTCGCCGTGCGCAACCTCGCGGTCTTCACCGACTGGACCGGCGTCGACCCGGAACAGAACTACGGCGAGGCCAACCTGCAGCAGACGCTGCTCACCGCCGGGCCGCCGCGCTACTTCACGTTCCGCGTCAACCTGCGGTACTAACCTCCAAAGGCCGAGACCTTCTCAATGACTACGCACACTCTGCGTCCTCGTGGGATCGTGACCGTTGGAGTCATGATCCTCAGCAGCACCCTCGGGTGCAGCAACTTCCAGGACCGCCTCCTGGCGGCCCCGGACCCCGACGTCATCAACCCGGCCACGGTCAACTCGCCGGCCGCCGCCGAAGCCATGCGCGTCGGCGCCCTCTCGCGTGTCCGCAACATCACCGCCGGCGGCGAAGGCGCCTGGATGCTCGGCGGGCTGCTCGTCGACGAATGGAAGTCGGGCGACACCTTCCTGCAGCGCAACGAGACCGACCAGCGCATCATCCAGGACAACAACGCCAACGTCCAGACGATGATGCGCGAGATTTATCGCGTACGCACCAGCGCCCGCGAAGCGCTCGCCACCCTCAAGCAGTACGTCCCGGGGACCCCCGCATATCAGGGACAGATGTACTGGGCGATGGCATTGTCGGAGATCACGCTGGCCGAGGCGTTCTGCAACGGCACACCATTAGGCGACGCGTCCAGCGGCGCGCCGGAGTACGGCCCACCGCTCACCAACCAGCAGGTCTTTCAGCTGGCCCTGGCGCATGCCGATAGCGCCCTCACCCTCGCCAACGGTACGGATGCCACGTCCACGGCCATTCGCAACGCCGCGGCGGTGACCAAGGCACGCGCACAGCTCAACCTGGGGCAGTTCACCAGCGTCGCGGCGACCGTGGCCAACGTCCCGACCAACTTCCAGAATCTGGCCACCTTCGCGCTCACCTCGGGCGACAACCAAATCTGGAGCCTCAACACCAACCAGAAGCGCTGGGTGGTCGGCGACTCGTTTGACGTGGGCGGACGTATCGCCAACGCCATTCCGTTCGCATCGGCGGGCGATCCACGTATCAAGGTCACCGGCAACTCCACGGCGTCGTCTCCGGCCGGCAAGTCGTTCGACGGATCGACCAGCTTCGTGGCCCAGACGAACTTCGGCCGCGTCGAATCGACCCCGATCGTGTCGGGGCTCGATGCCCGGTTGTATGAAGCCGAGGCCCGCCTGCAGGCCAACGACTTCACCGGGATGATGACCATCCTGAACGGGCTGCGTGCCGCGCCGCCCAATCTCGGCACCTTCACCCCAGCGGCGATGGCGGCCCTCCCGGCGCCGGCCGACCGCAATGCCGCGATCGACACGTACTTCCGCGAAAAGGCGTTCTGGGTCTTCGGGCGCGGCCAGCGCCACGGCGACCTCCGCCGACTGGTGCGGCAGTACGGGCGCACGCAGGCCAACGTCTTCCCCTCAGGACAGTTCTTCAAGGGTGGCCAGTACGGCGCTGACGTCAACTTCCCGGTCACCGTCGACGAGCAGAACAACCCGGCCTTCACGGGGTGCATCGATCGCAACCCGTAGGCACGCACGGTTTCTCCACGCCTGTCCCGAACGCCCCGGCGCTGTTGGCCGGGGCGTTCGTCGTCCTTCCCCCGACCACGCGGTCACGGCGAACCAGCATCTTCCCCAACGCGTGCGTTCCAGTAGAGTTGTTCGCCGCGTCATGGCACGATGCCATTCCGTCCAACCCGAGCTTTCTCCCGTCTCCCGTCTCCCGTCTTGAGCCTCATGTCCTTGTTTCGTCGCTCCCTGACCCTCACGCTCCTTGCGACCGCCAGCGGTGTCGGCGGCGCGCAGGCGCCGTTCGAGGTCGATTCCGCCACGCTCGCCGCCTTCCGCTGGCGGCTCGTCGGCCCAGCCAACACGATGGGGCGCGTCTCCGACGTCGCCGGCATTCCGTCGCCATCCAAGACGCTCTTCGTCGCCACCGCCGCCGGCGGCATCTGGAAGTCGACCAACAACGGCACCACCTGGCGCCCCGTCTTCGACAACCAGCGCGTCATCTCGATGGGGATGCTCGCCATCGCCCCCAGCGACACCATGCAGGTCTGGGCCGGCTCGGGCGAACCCAATTCGCGCAACTCGGTCTCCCCGGGCGGCGGCATCTACAAGTCGACCGACGGCGGGATCACCTGGAAGCTCATGGGGCTGGAGAAGACCCAGACCATCGGGCGCATTCAGGTGCACCCCACCAACCCCAACATCGTCTACGTCGCCGCGTTAGGCGCCATCTGGAACGCCAACAAGGAGCGTGGCCTCTACAAGACCACCGACGGCGGCACCACGTGGGAGCTGATCAAGTTCATCTCCGACAAGGCCGGCGTCGTCGACGTGCAGCTCGACCCCAGCAACCCCGACGTCGTCTGGGCGGCGAGCTACGAGCGCGTCCGTGGCCCGTACTTCCTCAAGTCCGGCGGCCCGGGTTCGGCACTCTGGAAGTCGACCGACGCCGGCAAGACGTGGACCGAGGTGAAGGGGGGCGGCTTCCCCGAATCGATGAAGGGGCGCATGTCCATCGCCATCGCCCAGTCCAACCCCAAGGTGATGTACACGATGGTGGAGGCCGACACCGCGCCTAACGCCAAGCCCGACAAGACGAAGAAGCCGCAGGAGAAGCCGAGCGGCCTGTATCGTTCCGCCGACGGCGGCGTGACCTGGGAGCGCACCAACAACGAAAACGTGCGCCCCTTCTACTACTCGCAGGTCCGCGTCCACCCGAAGAACCCCGACCGCGTCTACTGGTCGTCCACCCCGGTCAAGGTCTCGGACGACGGCGGCAAGACCACGAAGAATGCCACCGTCGGCGTGCACGTCGACCACCACGCGATGTGGATCGATCCGAACGATCCGGACCGCATGATCGTCGGCAACGACGGCGGCATCGCCATCTCGTATGACCAGGGTGGAAGCTACGACGTCGCCAGCACCCTCCCCGTCTCGCAGGCGTACAACGTCTCGTTCGACATGTCGGTCCCGTATCGCGTGTGCACGGGGCTCCAGGACAACGGGTCGTGGTGTGGCCCGTCGCGTCGCAAGCAGGGGCAGATCACCAACGCGATGTGGGCCACCGTGGCCGGCGGCGACGGCTTCGTCACGCAGCAGGACCCGACGGACGCCAACATCGTCTACGCCGAGTCGCAGGGCGGCAACATCTCGCGCTTCAACTTCGCCACCAGTGAGCGCACCTCGCTGGTGAAGCCCAACTGGCGTCCTCGTTATGCACAGTGGGAAGATTCGATCCTCGTCGAGCGCCCCGATACCGCGGCACCGATGTCCAAGGAGCAGAAGAAGCGCATCGACGCCTTCCGCGCCCAGCAGAAGACCGACTCGGTCGCCTTCGACCTCCGCTGGAACTGGAACACCCCGTACATCATCTCGGCGCACAACCCGCAAGTGCTCTACTTCGGCGCCAGCCGCGTTCTCAAGAGCACCAAGCGCGGCGACGAGATGTACCCCATCTCCCCCGACCTCTCATACGCTGACGCGGAGAAGATCCGCATCTCCACGCGCACCACGGGGGGCATCACGGTCGACGCCACCGGCGCCGAGACGTACGGCACGATCGTCTCGCTCGCGGAGTCGCCGATCCGCCCGGGGATCCTCTTTGCCGGCACCGACGATGGACGCGTGTGGGTCTCGAAGAACGACGGCGGGTCATGGGACGAGCTGTCGAAGAACTTCCCGGGGCTCGCGCCTAACGCCTACGTGAGCGAGATCGAGCCGTCGCCGCACGACTCGATGACGGTCTTCGTCACCTTCGACAACCACCGCGTCGGCGATTTCACCCCGTACGTCTACCATTCGGCGGACTTCGGGAAGTCGTTCAAGTCGATCGCGGCCAACCTCCCCACCGGGGGGCCGGACTTCGTCCACGTCATCAAGCAGGATCCCGCCAACGCCGACCTGCTCTTTGTCGGGACCGATGTCGGCGCCTTCGTCTCGCTCAACAAGGGACAGAGCTGGCAGAAGTTCATGTCGGGGCTCCCGACCGTCCCGGTCAACGACCTCAAGATCCACCCGCGCGACAAGGAGCTCATCGCCGCCACGCACGGGCGCGCGCTCTGGATCGTCGACATCGCGGCGTTGCAGCAGATGAAGCCCGAGGCCGTGGCGGCCGAGGCGTTCCTCTTCAAGCCCAAGGCGGCGCACCAGTACGGCGAGATGCCGTTCGAGGGGCAGTCGGTCGGGCACCAGTTCTTCCAGACGCCGAGCCCGCAGTACGGCGCCGAGATCTCGTACCGCCTGACGACCCGCGGCACCGGCCAGGTGCGCGTGGTCATCCAGGACGTCACGGGCGACACGATTCGCACGCTCAACGGCCCGTCGACGCTGGGGACGCACAAGGTCGTGTGGGACTTCCGCGGCAAGGCGCCCACCCCGCCGCCGCTGTCGCCCGCCGGGAAGCGCGATTCGATCCTGACCGTGCGCCGCGCCGACTTTGTGTTCGACTCGTTAGGAAAGGCCGGGATGGACACCGTCGCACTGGGGCGCTTCCGCCGCATGATCACCGGCGGCGACATGCAGCAGATGGCCCAGATGTTCATGGGCGGCGGCGGCACGTTTGGTGGTTCGACCGTCTGGAATCCGCGCCCGGGTGAGCAGGCCGCCGCGCAGCGTGGCGGCGGCGGTGGTCGTGGTGGCGCCGCAGGGGCGGCGGCAGCGGCCGGAATCACCGATCCCAACGTGGCCTTCCAGATCGTGCAGCTGCTCAACCCGCGCGGCGGCGCAGGCGGGGGCTTCGCCCTCCCCGGCGGCGCCCGGACCCAGGCGCCGATCGTCCAACCGGGCGACTACCTCGTGTCGATCACCGTGAACGGGAAGACGCTCAAGCAGACGCTGCGCGTCGAGCGCGCCAGCGGGAGCGGCGTGGTCTCGTCGTTCTTCGAGGAGGAAGACGAGCGGTAGGAACCGCCGCCGGCGCTGACAGCGCTCGGCACGTCGGACAACAGAAGCCCCCGCCCCGTTCGGGCGGGGGCTTCTGTTGTCCGTCTGGAACTCAGCGGCCGGGGACGGTTACGGTAGGTTGTCGCTACGGCGCCGGCTGTAGACATTACGAAGCGCGCGCCAAGCATCTCTGCCCGGTACGCCCGCCAGCTCCCGTTGTCCTTCTCACCGCACCCCGGCCGTGCTTCACCACCAACGCTTGAACGGTCCACGCCGCACCGCGCTGCTCGTCGCTGGCGCGCTCGCCCTTGTGGCGGGTGGCCTCCCGGCGCAGCAGCGCACGCCGCCGAAAAAGGCGCCAGTCAAGGCGCCCGCCAAGACGCCGGCGAGCAAGAAGGCTGACAGCGCCACCGTCGCACCAAAGGCCGACACCACCCCGCCGCCTCCGCGTGTCCCGATCGGCTCCATCACGGGAACCGTCTTCGACTCGTTGCACGGCATTCCGCTCGAGGCGGCCACGGTGAGCATCGAGGGGACCGACCGCCTCTCGCTCACCACGGTGAAGGGGATCTTCCGGCTCGACAGCATCCCGCCGGGAACGCATCGCCTCAAGGTCGATCACATCGTCCTCGATTCGCTGGGCATCGCGATGCTCACCGCACCGTTCGACATCAAGGATGGCGACGCCAGCGCGATGCAGCTGTCGATCCCGTCGGCGGCGACGCTCGTGGAGGTCTCGTGTCCGCCGGCGAGGCGGAACCTCGGCCCCGGCGCCGTGATCGGGCGGCTGCTCGACGCCGACACCGACCAGCCGGTCGAAGGGGCACGCGTCTCGGTGGCGTGGCTGGAGATGTCGCTCAATGCGGGGCTCCGGAAGATCCCCCGTGTGCGCGAGGCGCTGAGCGGCGGCGATGGCGTGTACCGCATCTGCGGGCTCCCGGCCAACTTCGAGGGGACGCTTCAGGCGATCATGAAGGGGGTCACCACCTCCGAAGTGCGCGTGAAGGCCGAGGGGACGCCGCTCGTGGTGCAGGGGCTCAAGATCGGGAACGCCAATACGGTCGTGGCATCGAACGACAGCGCCGCGCTGCGTCGCCAGAAGGAAGCGGCGACCGGCCCCACCTTCTCGGCCGCCCGCCTCCAGACCGGCAACGCGGTCCTGACCGGGCGAGTCATCAATGCCAGCGGAGGCCCCGTGGTCGGCGCGCGCGTCGACGTGATCGGTACCCCCGGGGCCACCCTGACCAAGGAGAACGGCGAGTTCATGATCGCCAACCTCCCCTCAGGTACCCAGTCGGTCGTGGTGCGCCAGATCGGCTTCGCCCCCGAGGAGCGTTCGGTCGATCTCTCGACGCGCGCGCCGGCCAAGGTCAATGTCACCATGGCGCGTCCCGCCACGGTGCTCAACACGATCGTCGTCAAGGCGGACCGTGAGGTCGGGCTGGAGCGCATCGGCTTCACGCAGCGCAAGAAGGTCGGTGGGGGTTATCACCTGGACGGCGACGACATCATGAAGCGCGCGCCGAACATGCTCACCGATCTGTTCCGCTCGATTCCGGGGTTGCGCGTGGTCCCCTCGGGGAACGGCATGGACTACACGGTGGAGAGCTCGCGGCAGGTGTCGGGGAGCTGCGTGAAGTACTTCGTCGACGGCGCACCGTTCGAGGCCGTCTTCCCTGGCGACGTCGATCGCATCCTCCCGCCCAACGAGATCGCGGCGGTCGAGGTCTACAATGGGATCTCGGTCCCTGCGCAGTTCCAGGCCGCTGGACAGAGCTCCTGCGCCGCCATCGTGCTCTGGAGCAAGACGCGAGTGGACCGGCCACCCGGTCGCAAGTAAGGCGAGAGGAAGCTCGCAAGTACAAGAAGGGCGGCCATTTATCGGCCGCCCTTCACGTTTTCCGGAGCTTCCCTTCGAACGGTTCCATGTGGATCAGCACCCCGTGCACCCGACCGACTGAACCACGAATCGCGCTCTTCACCTTGCCACTCACGATATGCGCGGCGTGCAGCGAGAGGTTGGGATCGGATTGCACGTGGAGGTCGACATACAGCCCCGTCCCGGCTCGGCGCACCTTGAGCTTCTCGATGGCCATCACGTCAGGAACGGCGAGCGCCGCGAGACGAACTCGCTCGACGATGTCCGGCTCCGGCGCGCGGTCCATGAGGTCGAAGACGGCGGGGCGCAGGAGGATAAGCGCGTTGATCGCGATGACGAGCGCCGCGACCAGCGCGGCCCAGTCGTCGGCCGACTCCCATCCTTCTCCCTTCCAGAGCGCGATGCTAATCCCAATGAATGCCGCTACTGACGTAATGGCGTCGCTTCGATGGTGCCATGCGTCGCTCTTTACTGCGATGCTTTCCTCCTCCTCGCCAACCCGAAAAACGCGCCGGAAGAGCGTCTCCTTCACCAGCACCACGGCGACGAGGACGATCAGGGTAAAGGGGGCCGGGGCGTGATGGGGGGTGTGGATCTCCCGGATGGCCTCGATCGAGATCCCCACCGACGCGGCCAGGAGCATGAGCGCGACGATGGCGCCGGCCAATGCTTCGGCCTTGCCGTAGCCGAAGGGGAAGTCGTCGTCGGCCTCGCGTGACGCGATGCGAATCCCGCCCCAGACGATCGCCGAGGAGAGGATGTCCGAGGTCGACTCGACCGCGTCGGCGATGAGGGCGTAGGAGTTGCCCAGGATGCCCGCGACGAACTTCACCAGCGCCAACCCGGTGTTGATCAGCAGGCCGAGTTGGGCGGTCTGAATCCCGCGGTGCGGCGGTCCTGTCACGGACGGAAGAGAGGGCGATTCGGGGAGGGCATCGCGACGCGGCGCAATCTACGGAGCGTGGGCGCCTGCCGTCATCCGGGATCGGGCACGCCGCCTCTCCTGTATCGGCACGTTACAGGGTGCAATGACCCGAGGCGTGCAGTTTCTGCTCGTTGACATGTTAACTATTTATAAGTATCTCCATTACCGGTAGATACACGCTACCGAAGTGCGCAACCCCCGGGCGCACTCCCTGCTCTGCTAGTCCAGCGAGCCCCCGCCTTCCCTCGACTCCACTGCCCGGAGTGCGTCCCATGAAATCCCTTCGTTTCCTCGCACTGGCCTTCGCGGCCGGACTGCTTGCCGCATGCGGCGGTGAGGGCGTCGTCACCCCGCCCGCCGTCATCGCCCCCCCCTCGCTCGCATCGGCGGCGGCGACCCCGACCTTTCTTCCGTCGGACCCCACCGCTCCGGCGATCGCCAACCCGGTCATCAGCTTCTGGGCCAAGCGGGGCGTCGACCAGACGGTCTTCATGTATTACGCCTCGCGCCCGGGCGCGAGCGACTCTTCCGTCTTCCTCCGCTTCCGCGTGCGCAAGCGGTCGCTGGCCTTCTTTCCCAACGGGCAGCCTTTCGCCAACGGCGACTCGGTCCAGATCACCCTGACCTTGTCCGACGCGGTCAACCGGATCGTCGATTTCCAGCCGTCCGGGTTGGTGTTCAGCGCGGGCAATCCCGCCGACCTCAAGATCTCCTACCTCGAAGCCGACGACGACTACAATCAGGACGGTGTCGTCAACGGCGCCGACACGCGCCTGGAGCGGACGTTCAGGATCTGGAAGCTCCATGCCTCCAATCCGTGGGCGCCGCAGACGAGCATCGTCTCGCGCTCGCTCGACGAGGTGGAGACGAAGGTCTACAACTTCACCAGCTACGCCATCGCGTACTAGCGCGGCGGTGGCACGTTAGGGGGGCCGGGCACGCCGGGGGGGCGGGGGGGGGGTCGCGGCGCCTCACGGCGTGGTGGCCTACGCGGCGATCGCGCTGGGGGGGTCGGCCGGATCGCGATGGTCGTATTCGGGTGAGGGCTTCTTCTTCCTGCAGCGGGTGCTGGAGCGCATCACCGGTCAGGGGATCGGGACGATCGTGCGCGAACGTGTCCTGACGCCACTGGGCATGGCGCGATCGGCCAGCCCCGACGCGCACCGTCCGACGGCCCGCCCGTCGCGGGGCGGCGGCACGCGCGTCGACGACGCAAGACCGGCGCTGCGCACGTGTCCCCGAGACCACCCAGTGTCGCTCGTCCCCAACGCCGCCGCCTCGCTGATGACGACGGCCAACGACTTCGCGCGCCCCGCGGCCGCGGGGGGGGGGGCGCACCCCCCGAGGGAGATGACGCCGCAGGGGGGTAGGACCATCGGTGGGGCTGGGCATCGGCCTGGAACCCACGGAACGTCGCGTGCCGCCTGGCGGTGGGGCGGACAACCCGGCACGGGGTCTTCACCAACGGCACCGGGCGTACGCGGGTGATCCGCCAACGGGGCGCGACCGAACCGTTCCTCTACACCTAAGGTCCGTCGCCCGCCTCCCGCACCCACCGGACGCCGGGACCATGGTCTGGCCCCGGCGTGGGGTTGGTGCGGTGGACGACGTCGTCGCGGCTAGTCCTGCACGACGCGCTTGACCAGCGTCCCGGAGGGGATCGTCGCGTTGGCGTCGAGGGCGTTGATGAGGGCGATGGTCGCCAGCGGGACGGACGAGGGATACTGCCCGTTGAACTCGGCGAGCGTCATCGCCTTGGTCGTCGACACCACGCGCACCCGCATCGGCTTGGCGGCGAGCGCCTTGGGGTCGGTGAGACGCGCAAACGAGTTGATGGTCGCACGGAAGGGCGCGTCGTACTGCTGCATGAGCTGCTGCGGCGTGATGGCCAGCAGCCGATACGTCGTCCCGTCGAGCTGGATGAAGGCGACGTAGCCGGCCAGCATCGAACCATCCTGCGACTGCGCGGCGAACTGACCGACTGCGGCGACGAGTCCGTTAATGGGGGAGGTGCTCGTCCCTCCCGCCTGGATCCCCTGCTGCCCCAGAAACTGCCCGAGCGCCTGCTGCGGCGAAGCGCTCCCTGCCAGTTCGAGCGCGATCTGCGCGTCGCCCTGCGCGCTGGCACCGATCACGGCCGAGGCCGAGTTCTGCGTCTTCCAGCCGCTGGGGTAGGCGAAACGGAACTTGAGCGTGGGGTGCAGGAAGACTCCCTGCTCGAAGTAGCCCTGCCGCGGGTCGTCGCCGAAGACCATGCCGTCGAGGCGGCGGACGAAGGTGTTGCGTTCGATGCGCTTGGCGGCGGCGATGGTGGGGCCGGCCGCGGTGATGCGCTCGCCGGTGCGGGCCACCCGGTTCCCGGGATCGGGGTGCGTGGAGAGCCATTCGGGGGTACCGCGCGACCCGCCGCCGCTCACGCGCTCGAGCGTCTTGAACATCTCTGCCATCTCGTGCGGATCGTAGCCGATGCGGGTCATGTAGCGAAAGCCGAGGTCGTCGGCCTGCGTTTCGTCGTCGCGCCCATACTTGAGAAAGAGCAGGCCGAGCCCCTGGCTGGCGACGCCGCCGTACTGCTGGAGTTCCGGGCGCACGATCATCCCCACGGTGAGCAGCCCACCCAGGAGCTGCTGCTTGGACATCTGGTTCACCGAGTGCTTGGCGGTGACGTGTCCGACCTCGTGTCCGAGCACCGAGACGAGCTGCGCCTCGGAGTTCATGTAGGTGAGGATGCCGCGGGAAACGAAGATCGGGCCGCCGGGGAGGGCGAAGGCGTTGACGATCGGATCATCGACCACGGTGAACGACCATGGGAGCCCGGGGCGCTCCCCGACCTTGGCGACCTGCTGGCCTAACGAGGCGACGTACCGCTGGACGGTGCTGTCGGGGTAGATCCCCATCTGGGCCGCGGCGGCCTTGGCCCCTTCGAGGCCGAGGGCGATCTCCTGGGATTCGCCGACCAGCGACAGTTCGCGCTTCCCGGTCGCCGGGTTCACGGCGCAGGTGGCCGCTCCGACCGAGAGGGCGGCGACGGCGGCCAGGCGCAGGATGCGATGGCGGTCCGGGCGCATGGCGAGGGGAGTGGCGTCGGGCATGTGGGGGCGAGATCGGGGGGGCGCCGGCGCTCGGGGGACGAACGACGGCGACGTAGCGGTGCTGCACAAAGGAAACCTCGCCGGGGGCCCACGTCGAGTCGCGGTCGGGGCGCCGGCCGGTCGCCGTCGGGGCGCCGTGGGGGCGCCGACGCGTGGGGGTCGGCGGTTCTCGAAGGGGTCTTGCGGATGAGGAGGGGCGGCCGGGAGAGCGGAAACGCCCTTCCCCTTTCCTGACTGGCGTCCTACGTTGGCGTCCCGAATGGCTCCCGTCCACGACCTTGCTCACATGCTGCAGATGCGCCATGGACTCCTCGCCCGCCAGGCCGCGCTCGCGCTGGCCCTTCTCGTGACCATCTCCGGGCGCGGTGCCGCGCAGGGGACGGGGCACGAGGGGTGGATCTCCCTGTTCGACGGCAAGACGACCGCGGGGTGGCGGGGCTACCGCCAGCAGACCGTGCCGGCCGGGTGGGCGGTGGTGGACGGCGCGTTGACGCGCGTGGCGCAGGGAGGCGACATCGTCACCGACCGCGAATTCGACGACTTCGAGCTCGAGCTGGAGTGGAAGATCCAGCCCAAGGGGAACAGCGGGATCTTCTACCGGGCGACCGAGGAGACGGATCGCATTTTCGAGAACGCGACCGAGGTGCAGGTGCTCGACAACGTCCTGCATCCCGACAACAAGACGCCGCTGACGCTGGCGGGGGCCAATTACGGTCTGTATCCGGCCCCCGCCGACGCCGTCAAGGCGCCGGGCGAGTGGAACACGGTGCGCATCGTCGCCAAGGGCGCGCACGTGGAGCACTGGCTCAACGGCAAGAAGGTCGTGGACTACGAGATGTGGAGCGCGGACTGGAAGGCGCGGGTGGCCAAGAGCAAGTTCGCGCAGTGGCCCACGTACGGGCTGTCGAAGAAGGGGCGCATCGGGTTGCAGGACCATGGCGACCGGGTGGCGTTCCGCAACATCCGCATTCGCCCGCTGCACTGAGTCTCGTTCCCTGCGCCCCTTGTCGGCGCGTCCCGGGCGGACGCCGGCGTATGCGCACTCGTTAGGGACGTGCCCGTCGACGGGACGGCGCCGGCACCGCTGACGATTCCTGACGGTCGGACCCTCGCGCGGAGCGCTGCGCCGCGACAGCTGCAATCGTTCTCACACCCCCTCACCAACCCTGCTTGATGTCCACGCGATTCTCGCTTTCGGTCATGATGTTCCTCCAGTACTTCATCTGGGGGAGCTGGTTCGTCACCATGGGCACGTACCTCGGCCAGGGGTTGCACTTCGAGGACGGGCAGATCGGGCTGGCGTACGGGGCGACGGCCATTGCCGCACTGGTGTCGCCCTTCTTCGTCGGGATGATCGCCGACCGGTTCTTCGCCTCGGAGAAGCTGCTGGCGGTGTTGCACCTGGTGGGGGCGGTACTGATGTACCTGGTCTCCACGCAGACGACGTTCGGCACCTTCTACCCGCTGCTGATCGCGTACGCGCTGTGCTACATGCCGACGCTGTCGCTCACCAACTCGATCTCCTTCCACCACGTGAAGGACCCGGCCAACGACTTCCCGCTCATCCGCGTGCTGGGGACGATCGGGTGGATCGTGGCGGGGATCGTGATCGGGAAAGTGCTGAAGGCCGACGCCCTGGCGACGCCGATGCGCGTGGCCGCCGGCGCCTCGGCGGTGATGGGGCTCTTCGCCTTCCTGCTCCCGCACACGCCACCCAAGGGGGCGGGGTCGCCGTTCAGCATCCGCGACGCCTTCGGCCTGGACGCGTTGCAGCTCCTCAAGGACCGCGACTTCCTGATCTTCACGTTAGGCTCGTTCCTGCTCTGCATCCCGCTGCAGTTCTACTACACCTTCGCCAACCCCTTCCTCAACGAGATCAAGGCGCCGGAGCCGGCCTTCATCCAGACGTTCGGGCAGATGTCGGAGATCGGCTTCATGCTCCTCCTCCCCTTCGCGCTCAAGCGGCTCGGGATCAAGGTGATCATGCTCGTGGGGATGCTGGCGTGGGCGCTGCGCTACCTGGCCTTCAGCCAGGGGGACGCGGGATCGGGGATGTGGCTCATCTACGCCGGGATCGTGCTGCACGGGATCTGCTACGACTTCTTCTTCGTGAGCGGGCAGATCTACACGGATGAGAAGGCGGGGCCGAAGATCCGCGCCGCGGCGCAAGGGTTCATCAACTTCGTCACCAATGGCGTGGGCTACTTCATTGGCGCGTTTGTCTCGGGCGCGGTGGTGAGCCGGTACTCGACTCCCAACCCGGCGTGCGCCGACACCGCGACCGACTGCCTCAAGGTCGTGCACGACTGGCCGGGGATCTGGATCGTCCCAGCGGCCGGCGCCGCTGTGGTTTTCGTGATCTTCCTGCTGCTGTTCCGCCCGCGGTCGGCGGCGACTGCGGCGTAGGTCAACCCTGCTCGCTTGAGTAACTGCTGGACCCCAGCGTGCGCTGGGGTGCTGGCTTCGCTCGCACTCTCATCGTTTCCCATGACTGACTCGATCTCCCGCCGCGACTCCATCAAGAAGACCGCCGCCGGCGTGGCGGCGTTCACGATCGTCCCTCGCCACGTCCTCGGCAAAGGCTTTCGTGCCCCGTCCGACACGCTCAACGTCGCCTGCATCGGCGTGGGTGGCATGGGGTTCAACGACGTGAAGGGGATGGCGCACGAGAACATCTACGCGCTGTGCGACATCGACAGCCGCAACGCCGAGCGCGCCGTCAAGATGTGGCCGCAGGCCAAGCGGTACACGGACTACCGGGAGCTGCTCGCCAAGGAGGCCTCGAGCATCGACGTGGTCACCATCTCCACCCCCGATCACTCGCACGCGCCGGCGACGATGATGGCGCTCAAGGCGGGGAAGCATGTCTACACGCAGAAGCCGCTGGCGCGCACGGTGGGTGAAGTCCGCGCGCTCAAGGACGAAGCGGCGCGGCGGCCGAAGCAGATGACGCAGATGGGGAACCAGGGGCACGCGGGCGAGGGGATTCGCCAGATTCGCGAGATCGTCGAAGCGGGGCACATCGGCAACGTGCAGCGCGTGGAGTTCTGGACCAACCGTCCCATCTGGCCACAGGCGATCAATCGCCCGACCGACATGCACAACGTCCCGCCGACCTTCGACTGGAATCTCTGGTTAGGCCCGGCGGCGGAGCGCCCGTTTCATCCTGGCTACGCGCACTTCAACTGGCGCGGCTGGTGGGACTTCGGGACGGGGGCGATGGGCGACATGGCGTGCCACATCATGGATGCGCCGTTCTGGGTGCTGGGGCTCCGGTACCCGACGCGCGTGATTCCCGAGTCGACGGCGCTCTTTGCCGAAACGGCGCCCAAGATGTCGCGCATCACGTATGAGTTCCCGGCGGCCAACGGGCGTGGTCCGGTGACGCTGACATGGCGTGATGGGAGCATCTACCCGCCGCGTCCCAGCGAGTATGGCCCCGATCGCCCGTGGGTCCCTGACGCCGACGGCGGCCAGTTGTGGATTGGCGACAAGGGGACGCTCATCGCCGGGACCTATGGGCAGGACCCGCAGCTGTGCGATCCGGTCAAGCAGGCGGCGCTCGCCAAGGCGATGCCGGCCAAGAAGTACCCGCGCACCGAAGGGGTCTACAAGGAGCTGACATCGGCCATTCGCGCGGGGGCGCAGCCGGGATCGAACTTCGCCGGATATGCCGGGCCGCTCACCGAGATGATCGTGTTAGGCAACCTGGCCGTGCGTTCGGGGCAGACGATCGACCTCGACACGACGTCGGGTGCGCTCAAGACGACGGGGATTCCGCAGGAATGGATCCTCCCCACGTATCGGAGCGGCTGGACGCTGTAGCGCCACGCCTCATTCCTGTCGACGTGCCAGCACCGGGGCGGCGGACGGTTTCTCGTCCGCCGCCCCGCATCTTTCCCACACGTGCGATTGCTACTGCCCCTCGGGAAAGGCGAAGGGGGCGAGCCACACACGCCACTGCCGGTCGATGTCACCCGGGTCGGCGGTGAACGAGCGCGCCGAGCCTAACGCCGCGGTGAAGTCGCCACCGGTGAGGGCGGTGGTGACGAGGGCGCGCATGTACTCCGGCCCTTCGCGCTTGGCGATGAACTGGACGAGCGAGTAGGTGGAGGCGGCGTAGCGCACGCGCCCGTCGAGCGCCGGCAGTCGTCCGCGTCGCGAGGTCAGCGGCACGTCGGCGCTCCCCGGGGCCGCATCACCCGCACGCGTGAACGGGGCCAGGCACTCCGCGTCGCAGCTGTCGGGGCGCATGAGCGCCGCGACGGTGGGGAGCGAGTCGCGCTCGCGGGCGAGCTGCACGAGCCAGCGATCGTGCACGGGGCTCACGGCGGCGCCTTGCAGCAATCCGAGTCGCAACCAGACCGGGACCCCGTCACGCTGCATCCAGCCAGCGCTGGACGTGTCAGAGGGAACGAGGTCGTGCACGAGCGTGGTGAGCCATTCGCGCGCGGTGGCGAGGACGACCGCCGAGGCGATGTGCATCGACTCGGGGATACGTGGGCGGCCCCGGTCGTCGCGCTGCAGCGAGACGGTGAACGGTGCCACCTGGCGCCGCCCGACGCGCAGGGTGACGCGCACCTCGCGCTGGTCGCTCGTCAGGCGGACGTCGGCCTCGTCGGGGCGCGAACCAAAGATGCGCTCGAAGGCTCTCGCGCCGGCGTTGAGCTCCACGCGCGTCTCCTCCAGCAGGTCGCGCCGGTTGGAGCTGAGGATGAAGCCGACGCCACGCGTGGAGTCGGGGACGGGGAGCAGTTCCGCCTCGCGCAGGTTGGGGGCGCGACCGATGGGGCCACCGCCGATCGCGGTCGCGGGGCCGGCGAGACAAGCGGAGGTGGCGATCGCGAGAAGCGGCGCGACCGCGCGAGCACGGCGGAGGTGAGGGAGCACAGGCGGGGGTGGGGGGAGTCGTCCGGCGGGCAACGGGCGCCCTGCTGGATGATAACGACACGCGGCGCGTCCCGTCCCACCCGCTCGCTAGCGCCGGGTGATCGCCTCACGCACGGGCGAGCCGGCCTTGGGGTTGCGGGCGTTCCAGTCTTCGCCGAGCAAGGCGGCGATGGTGGCCGCCACCTGCGCCTGCGTGACCATCTCGCCACCACTGCGCTCACCTAACGCGGGCGTGTCGGGGCCGAGGATCGCCATCCAGATGTGCTCGGCCCCGTTGACGTCCTGCCCGTGGTCGCGCCATGCGTCGGGGCCGCTCCCGCGTCCATGGTCGGTGGTGATGACGAAGGTCGTGTTACCGCGGTACTCGGGCATCGCCTGCATGGTCGTCCACAGGTCGGCAATGAAGGCGTCGACCTGGTGTGCGGAGCGCAGGAGCAGGTCGTACATCCCCGAGTGGGCCCACTCGTCGGTTTCGCCGTAGCCGACGAAGAGGAGGCGCGGCTTCTGGCGAGCGACGACCTCCTTGGCCGCCAGGTGCATGGGCGCATCGAAGGCGTTGTTGGCCCACATCTGCACGGAGCTGCGGTACAGTTCGTCGATCACGCGCATGCGCGCGGTGGGCGCCTTGGCGGCGGCAAACGGTGGGTCCCACCCGTCGAGGACGGGAATCCCGGCGCGCTCCCGATTGAGGATCCGACGGAAGGCGTCCCAGGTGGCGACGGCCGCGACCTTGCCCGTGAAGCGCGGGCGCGCGTTGAGCCACTCGAAGACCGTCTCGTTGGGATTGGGCGGGTACTCGTTGGAGTCGATGCGCGGGTCGAAGGCGCCGGTGAAGATCTCGTTGTAGCCGGGGTACGAGAACTTCATGGTGTTGGTGATGTGGGCGTCGCTCCCCTTGGTGCGATTGCCGTAGATCACCCCCTGCCTGGCGATCGTCCCCCAGAAGAAGGGGAGGAGTGCCTCGCGTCGCGCTTCGGGCGTCTCGCGCCAGAAGTCCTTCAGGAGCGCGGTGGTATCGCGCACCCCGCCCGCCTTGCGGCTGACGAGCGCCCGCTCGGCGCCGGTGAAGACTTCCTGCCAGCGCAAGCCGTCGGTGACGATGAGGACGACGTTGCGGGTGCGTGGCTGCGCGTGGACGCTGGGCGCGAGGAGCGCGTTCAGCGAGACAAGCGAGCAGAGGGCGACGGCGAAGCGGATGGATCGCATTGCGGGGGCGCGGGACGAAGTGGGTTGCCTGCAAGAGAGTCTGTCGCGCGTCACGGCGCGATCACCGGGGCGCTACGCCCGCGTCACGCCGTGCCACCGGCGCGACTAGAACAGCCCGACCCTTCCCTTGACGGAGTTGATCAGCTTCTGCGGATCGTAGCCGACCCCCTGCCGGAAGACCAACTGCACGTTGCGTACGTCGGCGATGCGCGCCGAGGGATCGCCGTTGATGATGACGAGGTCGGCCTGCTTCCCGACGGCGATGGTCCCGACTTGGGCGTCGCGCCCGAGGTAGGTCGCGCCGTTGAGCGTCCCGACGCGGATCGCCTCGAGCGGCGAGAAGCCACCCTCGACCAGCAGTTCGAGCGCACGTTGGTTGGAGTAGCCGGCGATGACGCCGCCACCCCCCGTGGGATCGGTGCCGACGACCAGAAGGCCACCGGCGCGTGCGAAGGCCAGCTCCATCGCCATCCCCTTGGGGAGGGCGGTGCTGTAGATCGAGCGCGAGACCTTGGCGAGGTTGCCCTGCATCTGCTCGAACTGTTCGCGGAGCTGCGGCGTGAGGACGTCGATGCCGGGGGGCATGGGGCGTCCTGGGGTGAAGGTCTCGAAGACGGTCATCGTCGAGGTGATCGCCACCTTCCGCTTCACCAGCTCGGCCACCAGCGCGGTGAACTCGGGCGATGTCACCTCGAGTGCGGTGAGCGACTGCATCCCGCCCTGCCGCGGGCATTCGTCGGGCTTCTTGTCGGCGACGAAGTCGGTGGCAGCGAGGAAGCCGTGTTCGAGATCGTCGATGCCTAACGCCGCCGCCTCGCGATAGGTGACCGAGCAGAGGTGTCCGGTGACCTTCATCCCGCGCTTGTGCGCCTCGGCGATCGCCGCGCCCAGGACGTCGCGATGGATCTGCATGTACGCCTTGAACGACGTCGCCCCCTGGTCGGCCCACCAGTTCACGAAGCGCCGCGCCTCGTCTGGCGACTCGAGGGCGCGCATCTGGCCAAAGGGGTTGGGGCCGTTGACGTACGGCGCCGTCGCGTCGATCCACGGCCCCGGCTTGTCGCCGCGGGCGATGGCCTTGGCGATGATGAGCTCCCCGTAGCCGTTCATGTTGCCGCCCGTGCGCATCGAGGTGACGCCGCCGGCGAGATAGAGGCGCGAGAACGACTCGCTCACGTTGCCGTACACGCCGGGCCCCGTGGGATAGAAGAGGTGTTCGTGCACCATCACCAGGCCGGGGATGACGCTCTTGCCGGCGAGGTCCATCACCAGCGCGCCCGCCGGGACCGGTGTCGAGGCCGCGGGGCCAACGGCGGCGATGCGTCCGTCGCGAATGATGAGGACCTGTCCGTCGCGCGCCGCGGCCCCGGTGCCGTCGATGACGCGCACGTTGGTGAGGGCGACGAGCGACGAGTCGACGCTGACGTACTGGCGCGTGGCGGCCGACAGCGTGGGGCGCTGGGCGCCTACTCGGTTCGGCGAGAGCGACGTGAGCGAGACGATCCCGAGCAGGACGAGCGCGTGATTGCGCGCCGAACGAGCGCGAAGTAGGCGCGCGGGGAGACTCGAGGCATGGGGGGGCGCGTGAGGGACGGTGCAAGCGAGCGCGGGACGATACCGTCCCCCACCGCTGTGGTCAAACGCAGCGGTCCGCCACGCGACGCGCGTTCAGCGGCGGCGGATGCACCCCCGCGCCACCGCGCGTCGGCGCCACCGCGCGTCGGCGCCACCGCCTACTTGGCGAGGATCCCGTTCAGGATCGTCTTCGCCAGGTCCTTGTCGTAGTCGACAGCGTTTCGCCGGGCGATGACCTCGACCTTGGTCGTGGCGTCGGAGGCGCGCTGCAGGTCGACCGTCACCTCGAACTCCCCCTTCTGTCCCACCAGTCGGCGCTTGATCCCGTTGTCCTCGGTGCTGCGCCCCGTCTCCGTGACACCATTCTGGCCGAAGGAGGCAACCGCGCGATCGAAGGCCTGGTCCACCGTACCGGCGACATCGGAGGATGCCCCCCGGTTGGTGTAGACGATGGCCCCCGCTGCTCCCGCCCCTGCAGCGGCGAGGAAACAGCCGCTGAGGGCGACGGGTGCGGCGGCGAGCAGGAGTCGCAACACGATGAGACGGGGGCGCATGCACAGCTCCGGGAGTGGGGAGGGTGCCTGCAACATACCCCCGCGCGCGTCTGGCGTGCCCGACCGGTGTTGCGTTAGGCGACCCCGGCCATGGCGAGGTGCCGGCGGAAGCACCGGGGTCGCACCTCGCTACGGAGTGTCGAGGTGCAGCCCGAACGTTGCCAGCCGCAACGGCCCGAGCGCGGACGACAGCGAGAGGCGGAAGCGCTGGGCACGGATCGTGTCGATGCGCGCCAATCGTGTGTAGCCGATGGTGGTCCCGCGGGCGACGTCCTGCCACCCCCCTGCGACCTCGGCGGCGAGCGTCCAGCGCTCGACGACCTGCCCCAGGGCGATGGGCTCCTGCAGGCGGATCACGTTGCAGCTGACCGCCTGCGGCAGCGCCACGTCGAGCACGGCCTCCGTCGCGCCGTCGGGGGCGCTCCACCAGCGCGTCGCGTCACCACGTACCACGGCGCCGGCATCCCGCCCGCTCCCGCGCACGCGCGCACCGCGCGCCAGGTCGCGCGCGAGCATTGCCCGCCGTCGGGCGCCGAACGCTGCCAACGCCTGCACATCGGCATCGTGCAACAGCCCATCGCGCGTGGGTGGCACGTTGAGCAGCAGCTTGCTGTTGCGCCCGACGGAGCTGAAGTACAGCGACATCAGGTTCTCCGCGCTCCGCACCTTGTCGTCCTCGGCCGGGTGCCAGAACCACCCGGGGCGAATCGAGACGTCGGTCTCGCCGGGGCGCCAGACGCTGCCGCGCGGATCGCCCTCCTGCAGCAGCGCGCCCACGTTGGGAGCGTCGTACCCGGCATACGGCACGCTCGCCGGGTCGATGGTGCTCCAGCACGTCTCGCCCGCGACCCCCTTCTCGTTGCCGATCCACCGCACGTCGGGGCCGGCATCGGAGAACATCACGGCCTGCGGCGCCAGCCGGCGCACGGTGGCGTGCATGCGCGCCCAGTCGTAGACCTGTCGCTTCCCGTTAGGCCCTTCGGCATTGGCCCCGTCGAACCAGACCTCGACCACGGGGCCGTAGCGCGTCAGCAGTTCTTCCAGCTGTGCACAGTAGTAGTCCATGTACGGCGTCCCGCTGCCGTAGCGTGGCTCATGCCGGTCCCACGGCGACAGGTAGAGCCCGAGCCCGAGCCGTTCGGCGCGACAGGCGTCGGCGACCTCACGTACGACGTCGCCGCTCCCGCCTCGCCACGGCGACGAGGCGACCGAATGCCGGGTATGCGCGCTGGGCCACAGGCAGAAGCCGTCGTGGTGCTTGGCGGTGAGGACGATGGAGCGGAAGCCGGCGCCGCGCGCGGCACGCGCCCACTGCCCGGCATCGAAGCGCACGGGATTGAAGATGCGCGGATCCTCGGTCCCGTCACCCCACTCGCGATCGGTATACGTGTTGACGCCGAAGTGGGCGAAGAGCGCGAGTTCATCGCGCTGCCAGGCGAGCTGCGCCGGCGTCGGCACCGGTCGCGCAGCGTGCCGGGTGTAGCGGCCGCCAGATGCAAGATGCGGGAGGCGCCCGCCGACCACGAACGCCCCCGTCACCCCGAGAAAGTCGCGACGCCTCACGTGTTGCGCCTCACGGGGTCCAGGTCCCCTTGGCCACCGCCGGCACGAACGCATCGATGCCGCGTGGCGGATAGGCGAGCGTGCGCCCCTGCTCGGCGCTCTGGTACGCCGTCATCAGCACGCGCACCACCTCGACGCCATCGTCGAAGGTGAGCTTGGGCTTCTCCTTCCCGAGGAAGGCCCGCACGAAGTGGCGATCCTCGTCGGTGTAGCCGTACGCGATGTACTCCTGCGGCACCACCGGCATTACCCCCTGCTCGGCGTTCTGCTTCTCCACCAGGTCTTCGCCGGCGCGCCCCGTCACCTCGCGCGAAAAGAAGAGCTGCAGCCCGCTGTCGAGCGAGTTCCATCGCATGGAGTACTCGGGGCCCAGCAGCTCGGCCGACAGCCGCAATCCGGCACCGACGAACGACCACGAGGTGCTGGCCTCGCCGATCACGCGATGCCCATCCGACGTCTCGAACTCGATGGTGAGCGAGGCAAAATCCTCGGAGGGCGCCTTGAGGTAGTCGACCGCCTTCCCCATGGTCGCCTTGAGACGCTTGGCGTACTTGGGGCGCGACCACTTGAGCGAGGCGATGTGCGCGCTGATGCGCACCGGCTTCACGGTACTGAGCGACTCCCCGGGCTTAGTGAGGAGGTGCCGCACCACGAGCGCCGAGTGGCACATCATGTCGTTGAGCACACCGCCGCCCTGCAGCTTCCCCTGCCAGAACCACGGCGTGTGCGGTCCGCTGTGCTCCTCGGCGGCGCGCGCGAGGTACGGACGCCCGGTGGTGGCGGCACCGCGCGCCCAGAGCAAGGCGTGCCCCGCCGAGACGTGCGGGGCGAAGAGCTGGTCCTCGAGGTACCCGTGGACCAGCCCGACCGATTCGACCAGCTTCTGCACCTGCTTGGCCTCGGCGACGTTGCGGGCCAGCGGCTTCTCGCAGGCGATCCCCTTCAGCGTTCCCTTGCCGCGGGCGATGGTGTCGACGATCTCCTCGACGTTCTCGATGCGCGCGTGGTTGGGCCCGCACAGCCAGATGGCATCGATGGCGGGATCGGCGACCATGGCCGCAATGCTCTTGTAGGGCTTGGCGGCGCCGACGTCGACGTCGCGCGCGAGAGCCGCCGCGCTCGCGGCGCTCCGCCCGTTGGGGCTCCACACGCCGAGGACGTCGGCATCGCGCACGCCGCGCCACCCTTGGATGTGGAAGCGCGCATTGAAACCCGAACCGATGAAACCGACACCTAAGGGCATGGAAGACGGGAAGACGGGAAGACGGGAAGACGAGATGGACTGGCGTGCGGAATCTGCGGGTCATGAGCGGGGGGTGGAAAGGGGGCACACCGCTCCGCGTCCCGTTGCTGTCACTCGTCTTCTCGTCTTCCGTCTTCCCGTCTTCCCGCCCAAGGGCGTCGCCGGGGGGAGGACGATGGCGTGCTGACTAGTGCGTTCTCTCGTGTGAACGTGCGAACTGCGCGACCTGGTGCACGAAAGCCTCCAGCCGCGTGCGAATGTTGGTGAGGTGCTGGCCGTCGTAGACGATGTCCAGCCATGGCAGCTGGTTGAAGTCGGCGCGCACACGCGAGGCCATTCCTGCGACGATGATCCCCGGCATGCAGGAGAAGGGCATCACGTTCACCACGCCGCTCACGCCGTGGCGCGCCAGTTCGATGGTCTTGGCGAGCGTGAGCGTCGTCTCCATCCCCAGCAGTGGATCGAAGTACGGGCGCACCATGTCGAACATCTCGCGCATGCTGGAGTCCGGCGGGTGACGCAGCAGGTGCGCGATCGGCGCGCGCAGGCGCTTTTCGGCAGTGCGCTGGTAGATGGACAGCCCCTTGGTGCCCATGAGGGAGAGCCAGGTCCCGAAGAGGCGGTCGCGGTCCATCTTGGTCTCGTCGACGAAGTGCAGCCACTCGCCCACCGATCCCGAGATCGCCTCTGCTCCCGCCGCCTCGATCTGGCGGATCATCTCCTGGTTCCCGTGCGGGTTGAGCATCACGTAGATCTCACCCAGGAAGGCGACGAGCGGGCGTGGGGTGGAGCGATCGACCGGGAGCGACTCGAAGTCGCGCGCGATCTCGCGCATGGCGCGCATCAGGTGCGCCCCACCCCCCTGCTCCATCGCCTGGGTGAGCCGTGCGATGCCGCGCTGGTACGCCGCGTCGGTGACGCCGGGCTCGAGTTCGTACGGGCGGAACTCATGCAGGAGCTTGAGCAGGAGGTCGACCGTCACCACGCCGCTCCACGCCAGCAGCCGCAACGCGCGCGGGCGCTCGCCGAAGCCCCGATAGGAATTCTCTGACGTGGGCGACAGGATCTCGGCGTCCGCATAGCCCTGGCGATCGAGGAGGGCGCGTTGCAGCACGCGATACTGCCCGAAGCGGCACGGCCCCGGGCTCCCCGGGAGGAGGAAGGCCGAGTGCGCGGTGTCGAAGCCCGGCGTCCGGCAGGCGCGGATCACGTCGCCGATGGCGAGGAAGCAGGGGAGGCACTCGCGACCGCGACAGAGCGAGAGCCCGATGTCCATCGTCTGATCGTTCGGGGGCGGGAGCGCCTCGCTGCGGATGCCGTGATGCCGGAGCGCGGCCGCCAGCACCAACGCATGATCCGACATGAACGGGATGTAGACCGTCTTCTCGGTCAGCGGCAGCGTGGACGCCGAGCGCTCCGCCGCAACGGAGGGAACATCCGGCAACACGGGAAGGGCGACGTTAGGCATCAGGCCACCTGACGGATGTTGAGGCTGTCGAAGAAGGCCTCGCAGCGGGTGATCATCCCGGCGTCGGCGGTGTGTTCGTCCACCTCGAGTTCAAGGAACGGCTTGTCCCCGATCTGCTCATGGAAAAAGGTGATCAGGAAGGCGTCGGGGCCGCAGTTGAAGTTGGTGAGGTAGATCGCCTGCAACCGGTCGTCACCGCGGATCACGTTGGCCGCGCGCAGGATGTCCTGCCCCGAGCGCCAGTACATGTCCTCGTGCAGGTCGGGGAGCGTCGCCTGCTCGAGCGGGAGGAAGTCCATGGGGATGGGGAGCACCCCCATGCGCCGGAGCTTGTACGGCAGGTCGAGGTTTGCCCCCAGGTCGCCACCGTTGTATGGGCGCCCGACGATGACCGCCGCGGGCTGTCCGGGGACGATCGCCTCGAGCGCCTCACGCCCGGCCTGCCGCACCGCGCCTTCGAAGGCCTTCTGCGATGCCCAGCCGGCTTGGATGGCCCGGTCGATGTCCGCGCCGCTCGTGGCGCCGAGTTCCTTCGCCAGCGCGGTGAGTTCAAGCCGGGCCGCCCGCGCGTTCTGCAGGTGCAACGGCCGCGACACGATCGGTGGCGCCCCCGGCGTGTTCCCGAGGTTGGCGATGAGGAGCGACGGGGTGGAGAGCACCAGCGGGCACGAGTGGTTGTGCGGCTGGCCCGGCACCGCATCGGGGCGCGTCATGATGCTCGGCGCCAGGACGACGTCCACGTCGTGCTCAAAGAGGTCGAGCAGGTGCCCGAAGGCGAGCTTGACCGGGAAGCACGACTCGAGCGCAGCGCTGGCGATGGTCTTGCCGACGATGGCCGGGTTGGTGGGTGACGACAGGACGACGTCGAAGTCGAGCGCGTGAAGGAAGCCGCGCCAGAACGGGAAGAAGTCGAAGAAGGTGAGGTTGCGCATCAGCCCCACGCGCCGGCGTCGCGGCTCGCTGGACGGGCGCGCCCCCGGATCGACCCAATCGCCCAGGAGCAACCGCTCGCGCGTGGCGAAGTGGTCGGGAATCGCCGCCCACGACTGGTCGCCGGCGCGTCCTGCTTCCTCGAACTTGTCGCAGCGGGCGCCGTAGAAGAACGGCGACTCCCCTTCGATCGTGACCTTGTGCACCTCGCACAGGTTGGGGCAGGCCTTGCACTCGAAGACCGAACTCTCGTAGTGGCGCTGCGAGAGGTCGAAGCCCCGAAAATGGGTCGACGGCGGCGTGTTCCCATTGCCGCTGGCGTTGACGCGGCGCGCCATCGACTCGCGGGCGAGCATGGCGGCGCCGATGGCCCCCGTCACGTCGTGGTTGGGTGGGACGATGATCTCCTTCTTCGTGAGGGCAGCGAAGGCCGAGACCACGCTCTCGTTGGCCGCCACGCCCCCCTGGAAGAGGACGTGATCTCCCAGCGCCCGTCCGTTCACCACGCGATTGAGGTAGTTCTCGGCGATGGAGTAGGCGAGGCCGGCGGTGAGGTCGGCGACCTTGGCACCATGCTGCTGGTGGTGCACCAGGTCCGACTCCATGAAGACCGTGCACCGCTCGCCTAACGCCGACGGGCAAGGCGACGCGTAGGCCAGCTCGCTGAAGTCGTTGCGGATGTTGATGCGCAGCCGGTCGGCCTGCTCCTCGAGAAACGACCCGGTCCCGGCGGCGCAGGCGTTGTTCATCGTGAAGTCGACCACCGCGCCTCGGTTGATGCGCACGAACTTGCTGTCCTGCCCGCCGATCTCGATGAGCGTGTCGACTTGCGGATCGATCCACACCGCGGCGCGCGCCTGCGCCGTGATCTCGTTGCGCACCGAGTCCGCGCCGACGAAGTCGCCGGTGAGGTAGCGCCCCGATCCCGTCACGCCGACGGCGCGCACGCGCACACGACTCCCCACCTCGAGGCCGGTACGCATCAACCCGTCGCGCACCGCTTCGAGCGGGCGCCCCGCCGTGGGGAGGTACTGCCGGGCAACGACGCGGTTGTCGTCGTCGATGAGGACGACGTTGGTGCTGACCGATCCGACGTCGATTCCGAGGGACACGTCGATCGGGGCGGCCTCGGCGATGGGGAGGGCGCGTCCGGTCGTCAGATGATGCGCCAGGCGCGACAGCGGCGGCATCGACTCGTGCGCCGTGTCGTGCTTGAGCGCCTCGTCCAGCGCACTAAAGCCGAGGAACCGGCGCCCCTGCCCACGCTCGGCATCGTCCATCGCCACGAAGGCGGTCCCGATCGCCGCCATGAGGCAGTGGTACTCGGGGACGATGATGCTCCCGGGTGGCACCTTGAGGACGGTCTCGAAGGCGCGCGTGACGGCGGCGTTGTACGCCACGCCCCCCTGGAAGAGGATCGGCGGGACGAAGCGCTTCCCCTTCCCGATCACCGTCGTGAAGTTGCGCGCCATGGCCAGACAGACCCCCATCAGGATGTCGGGGAGAGGCGTCCCCACCTGCTGCAGGTGGATCATGTCCGACTTGGCAAATACGGTGCAGCGACCGGCGATGCGCGCCGGGTTGGTGCTGGTGAGCGCGAGTCGCGCGTACTCCTGGTCGATCGCGACGCCGAGGCGCTCGGCCTGCTGGTCGAGGAAGGCGCCGGTTCCGGCCGCGCACAGCGCGTTCATCGCGAAGTCCTCGAGCAGCATCTGCTGGCTCGAGGGGTCCCAGCGCACGGAGAGGAGCTTGGAGTCCTGTCCGCCAATCTCGATGACGGTGCGTGCTTCGGGGTGATAGGCGCCGATCGCGCGCGTCTGCGCGACGAGTTCGTTGACGTGCGTCCCGCCGATGAGGTCGGCGACCGGTCCGCCACCCGAGCCGGAGAGCCCTAACCCGAGAATGGTGGCATCGCCGATGACGTCGGCGAGTTCATCCACCGCCTCAAGGAGCGCCTGGCGCGGTCGCCCCCGGGAGCGCACGTAGCGCCAGTCCAGCAATCGGCGGTTGGAATCAAGGACGACGACCTTGACAGTCGTCGAGCCGATGTCGATGCCCAGGAAGATGCCACCCATACCCCCTCCCGCCAGGTCGTACCAGACGATTCACCTCTGGCAGCCCCGGCGCATCGCCGGTTCCACGTCTCTTGTGTGAGTGTTTCACTGGCCCGCATTCGGCATGTAGAGCGTTGCCTGTGAACCATGGGCATGCGGCTGAGGCTGCCGGTGCGGGGAGGGGCGCCCTTGCCCTGATGCGCTATTCGCCTGGCGGCGCTGACACGGCGACTGAAGCGCCGCGTCTCCAACGACTAGGGGGCGGCCGGGGGCTCGTCGAGGCGGGCCGTCCTGCCGACGATCACCGTGATGTTGTCGCGTCCGCCCCCGTCGAGGGCGTCCTGCAGCAGCGCCTCGCAGGCCTCGCGCGCCGACGTCATCGCCAGCAAGCGCTCGCGGATGCGCGCATCGTCGACGTGGCGCGTGAGCCCATCGCTGCACAGCAGATGCACCATCCCCCACGCGTTCTGCACGCCGGTCACGACGGGCGACGACTGCGCCCCACCGATGGCGCTGGCCAGGACGTTGGAGAAGCGTGCGACCTTCTGGTCGGTACGCGTGAGGACACCGAGGTCGATGAGCTCCTGCGCGATGGTCTGGTCGCGCGTGACCTGCGTGAGCTCTCCGTCGCGCATGAAGTAGTAGCGCGAGTCGCCGACCTGGAGCAGGTAGATGCGCGGCCAGACGCCGAGGAACAGCGTGAGCGTCGTCGCCATGCCGCGTCGGCCCGGGAGGGCGGCGCTGCGCTCGTTCAGCGCCTCGTGGACGCGCAGCGCCGCTGACTCGAGGGTGCGACGAAAGGCCTCGTCGTCGCCGGCATCGGCGGTGTAGAAGCAGGTCGCCGAGTCGTTGACGTACTGGCTCATCGACTCCAGGGCGAAACGGCTCGCCTCTTCACCAGCGAAGCCGCCCCCCACGCCATCGGCGACCACGGCGAGAAAGGCAAGGCGATCGGTGTCGCGCTGCACGCCGCCGAGCGCCGGGAGGCTCGTGAGGTGTACGCGCATCTGCCGGTGCAGCGAGGCGATGAGGAAGTTGTCCTGGTTCTCGGTGCGCACCTTCCCCGGATGCGTCAGGCCGTACACGTCGATCTCGTCGTCGCGCGGCTTGCGGACGGCGCTCGGGACTTCGGCCGGCTCCTCACGTATCGCCATCTTCCCCTCCGCTGGTGCGCACCTACGTGCGTCGATGTCGGGTCGCGCGGTTACGGCGTGGGCGCCACCAACGCCTGGTACACGAGCGTCGGGAACTTGGCCGCGAGGTCGGTGCGGTTGGGAATCTGCTGCACCATGAAGACGACGACCAGCTTTTCCTTCGGATCCACGCGATAGTTGGAGCCGTACGCCCCACCCCAGCCGTACGCCCCCTGCGAGCTCATCCCGTTGGCACCGAAGCTGTCGACGGTCTGAAAGCCGAGGCTGAAGCCGAGCCCCGAGGTGGAGTGCAGCGTCCCCACGTGGTTGGTCGTCATGAGCTGCACCGTCTTGGGCGCGAGGATGCGCACGCCCTCCAGCTCGCCACCGTTGAGCAGCATCTGCAGGAAGCGCGCATAGTCACGCGCCGTGGAGACGAGTCCCGCGCCCCCCGCAAACGAGCGGCGCGGACCGTCGAGGTAGTTCCCCTGCCCGCGGGGTCCGTCGGGGGCGCGCGACGCTGACCCGTCGGTGTTGCTGCCATACACCGCTGCCAGCCGGTCGCGCTTGCCTGTGGGGACGAAGAAGTGCGTATCGACCATGCCTAACGGCCCGGTGATGCGCTCGGCAATGAAGGCGTCGAGCGCCATCCCCGACGCCTTCTCGACCACGCAGCCGAGGATGTCGGTGTTGTAACCGTAGACCCACGCCTCACCCGGCTGCGCAACAAAGGGGAGTGACGCGAGGCGCTCCATCGTCTCGCACACGGGTTCGTCCTTGTCGGCCGTGTACCATCCGAATCCAGCGGCGGGGCCAAGCCCTTTCGCTTCGTACAGTTTGGCGACATGGGCGTCGGTGCCGTACGAGATGCCGGCCGTGTGCGTCAGGAGGTCACGTATGGTGATGGCGCGCTTGGCCGGCACGATGGCGACGCCGGTGTCCGTGCGCGTTGCGACCATCGTGCGACTGTAGGCCGGGATGAAGCGACTCACCGGATCGCTGATGGCGATCTTCCCCTCTTCGACCAGCGCCATGATGGCCACGCTGGTAATGGCCTTGGTCTGCGAGGCAATGCGGAAGAGCGCGTCGGGCGTCATGCGGCGCCCCGCCTCCATGTCGCTCCACCCCACCGCCTTCTCGTAGACGACGCGCCCGTTGCGCAGGACGAGCCCGACCGCCCCCGCCACCTTATGCTCGTCGACGTACGACTGCATGAAGCGGTCGATGCGCGCCAGGCGCTCGGCGGAGAAGCCGTTCGCCGCGCGCGGCGCGCTCCCGGTCTGCGTCTGTCCCGGACGCCAGAAGGGGCGCTTGGCGGTCTGCTGCGCCGGAAGCGCGGAGAGCGCGAGCAACGCGGGGGCGATGGTCGCGAGGGCGATGACGCGTGGGGAGCTTCGCAGCATGGTGGTCAGCGGAAATGACAGGTGGTGAAGCCGTGAACGTCGGTCGCGCGCCGTGGCCGGGGCAACGCGTGTGTCACTTCGGCGTGCGAATGCGCATGAGTCCTTCCTGCGCAACCGACGCCACCAGCACGCCGTCGCGGGTGAAGATCGAGCCGCGCACGAAACCGCGCGCCCCCGCCGCAGCGGGACTGTCCATCACATACAGCAACCACTCGTCGGTGCGGAAGGGGCGATGCATCCAGAGTGAGTGATCGAGCGACGCCATCTGCAGCCCTTTGGTACGAAAGGCGATCCCGTGGGGGCCGAGGGCGGTTGGGAGGAGCCCGTAGTCCGAGGCGTAGGCCAGCACGGCCTGATGCGTGAGCGCGTCGTCGGGGAGCGGCCCAGCGGCGCGGAACCAGACGTGTCGAACGGGCGGGCGCACCTCGGCGCGGAACGGGTCGTTCGGGACGACCGGGCGGAAGTCGATGGGACGATCCTGCGTGAGGACGGGGCGCAGCGATTCGGGGATGCGATCGGCCATCTCACGGATGAGCGAGAGTTCGGGGGCGAGCGACTCCGGGGGGACGACCTCGGGCATTCCCTCCTGGTGCTCGAGCCCTGGCTCGGCGATGTGGAAGGAGGCCGAGAGGTTGAAGATCGCCTGGCCGTGCTGGATGGCGGTGACGCGACGCGTGGTGAAGGAGTTGCCGTCGCGCAGGCGATCGACGAAGTAGACGATGGGTGCGTTGAGGTCGCCGGGGAGGATGAAGTAGCCGTGCACCGAGTGGGCCTCGCGTTCGCCCTCCACGGTGCGGCGTGCCGCCACGAGTGCCTGGGCAAAGACCTGGCCGCCGAAGACGCGTCCCGTCCCGACATCGCGATTGCTGCCGCGATAGATGTTGACCTCGAGCGGCTCGAGGTCGAGGAGGGCGAGGAGGTCAGCCGATGCAGCGGACATGTTGATCCTGGATGATGAAGGGGCGGCGGGGCGCGTCGTGGATCGCGCCGCGCGTCGGTAGAGCCGTGCACTTCGGCGCCGGCGTGCGGCGCCGCACGTGCAGTCAGTTGGTGACCTTCGCTGGTGGACTCAGCAGGCGCTCGCCACTGGTGTTCGCCACTGATGCTGGCCCTTGGTGTTCACCGCGGTGCACACGTCAGCTTCGCGCGATCGCGTGCACCCGCTGGCGCACCGCGTCGAAGCGCGGATCGCTGCGCAGCGGGGCGAGCAGCGGGTCGGCGTCGAGGGCGAGGAGCCAGTAGTCACGCGCGTCGATCGCCCGGTCGAGGGCGGCAAAGGCGGCGTCGTGCGCACCTAACGACGCGTGCACCGCCGCCAGGGCGACGGATGGCACGAGCTCCCCGCCGCCATCGCCGCGTTCCTCGAGTTCGGCGAGGATGGCGCGCGCCCCCGCGGCGTCGCCGGCCCGGGCGTGCGCGCAGGCCAGGTTGGCGACGCCCCACGCATGCCGGCGCGAGAGGGCCACCGAGCGCTCGAGGTGGGTGACGGCGCGCGCGGTGTCGCCGGCCTCGAGGAGGGCGAGCCCCAGGCGGCGGTGCACCTCGCTCGCGGCGGGATGCAGCGCGGCGTGCGCATCGAGCACCTCCACGGCCCCGGCGGCGTCGCCGACGAGGAGAAGGGCGAAGCCGAAATCGTTGACCGGGTCGACCGATCGCGGATCGAGCCGTTGCACCTCGCGGCCTAACGCGCGCACCGCCTCCGCGTTGCCGCGGGCGGCGTGGGCGTACAACAGCGACTGGCGTGGAACGACCAACGATGGATGGCTGGCCAGGAGCTGCGCCCCGAGCGTGTCGGCCAGCGCGAGGTCCCATTCGTAGAACGTCGCATTGGCCAGGAGCGAGGCGGTCGCCAGCGGCTCGTCGGGGTCGATGGCGAGGGCGCGGCGCGCCTGTTCGCGCGCGCGATCGCGGGCCCCGCGCGGTGGGAGGGCGAGGAAGATCCCGAAGTTGGTCCACAGCATCGCCAGCCCGCCGAAGGCCCCGGCGATCGCCCCATCCAGGCGGATCGCCCGGTCGAAGCACTGCATCGCGAGCTTGACCCCGATCGGGCGCTGCTCCGAGTGGAAGCGCCCCATCAAGTAGAGGTCGAAGGCCTCCGGATGGTCGCTGATCGGGCGTCGCACCCGCTCGCGCCACGCATCGGTCGGTGTCACCCCACAGACCTCCGCCACTCGCTCCGCCAGCTGTGAAACGCCGCTCGTGAAGGTGAGGGGAGTCATGGTGACTTCGGTGCGCTCGGCGCGCTCCTCGCGCCCACCACCACCGTCGGCCGCGATGACCGTGATCGTCACCTCCGCCCGCAGCTCGCCCGCTTCATCGCTCACCGTACCGGAGACGACGAGATCGGCGCCGACCGCGGCCGCGCAGGTGACGGGCGACTCGGTCGTCCCGCGAAAGGTCGACGAGGTCCCGCGCCCGATCACCGCGAGCCCCGGGAGCTGCGAGAGCGCCATCACGAGCTCATCCGAGACCCCCTCGGCCACGTGAGCGCTCCCCCCATCCACGCCTCGGCTGGAGGCGAACGGGAGAACGAGCACCGTGCAACCGGGGCGCTGTGCGATGGGGGGGAGGGCGGGGGTCATGCCATGATCGAGGCGTTCGCGAACATATCGCTCGCGCCCCCCGCTTCGCCACGGCCGTCCTCTGACTTCGGGACCGTGTCAGCGGTGGCGAGCCGGCGCGGCGGCACCGTCCCTCTTGGCAAGGGGTGGTCAATGTGCAGGCGTGTCGTCTGCACGGCGATCACGACGCGTTTCCCGCGAGGACGTTGAGGCGGCGCAGCTGCTCCGTGGTTCCGAGGACGATGAGGATGTCGTCGGCGCCGAGCGAGAGCGTCGCCGGGGGAGACGTGAGCAGGTGCCCGCTCCCGCCTTCGCTCACGGCGAGCAGCGTGACGCCGAGTTCGTCGGCGAGACGGCACTCGGCCAGGGGACGCCCGTCCAGCCGGCTCTTCGGGCGAACCGTCACCTCGCGCAGCCAGACTTCCACGTCGCGGGAGTGCATGACGAGGTCGAGGAAGTCGCTGACGCGCGGGCTCTGGAGCTGCGCGGCGATGCGGCGACCGGCGAGCCGGTAGGGCGAAATCACCTGATTGGCACCGGCTCGCATCAGCTTGCTCGCCGCTTCGTCGGCGCCGCCGCGGGCGACGATCTGCAGCGTGCCGTTCATGCCGCGCGCGGTGAGGGTGATGACGATGTTCGCGGTGTCTTCTCCAGAGGCAGCTACGAGCCCCGCCGCGCGCGCGATCCCGGCGCGGGCGAGGACCGCTTCGTCGGTTGCGTCGCCGGTGACGCAGGGGAAGCGATCGCCCAGGCGCTGGAGCGCAGAGGGATCCCTCTCCACCACCACGACCTGCAGCCCGTCTTCCTCCAGGTCGAGCGCAACCTGCTCTCCCACGCGACCGTAGCCACAGACGATCTGGTGCCCGGTCATCGCATCGATCTGTCGTTGCATGCGTCGGCTCCTGACCACGCCGGTGAGCGAGCCGCCGATCACGTATTCGGTGAACGTGCCGGCGATGAAGAAGAAGGTCCCGACCCCAGTGATGAGGATGACGATGGTGAAGAGGCGCCCAGCATCGCTGAGTGGGTGCACCTCCATGAAGCCCACCGTGGTGAGCGTCGTGATCGTCATGTAGAGCGCGTCGACGACCGTCCACCCCTCAAGCTGCCGGTAACCGATAATGCCGGCGGCGATGATCAGCAGCAGCACGAGGATCCCCTTGCGCAGGCGGGCCTGCGCGGCGAGGACGGCGGCCGATCGGTGGTCGAGGTGAGCGCTCATGCCTCGGTCACGCTGGCAAAGGGGGTGTCATGACCATGGGAGAGCCCGCCCGCTCGCACCATCGGCGGGATGCCGATGAGAGGGCCACGAACTCCCACTGGCGCTGCCACGATCGTGGCACGTCTCGGGAACCGGAATTACCGCCCCCGAGTAAGGCTTTAGATTGCCACGCCGATCCTTGAGGAACCGCATGTCGTCCGCTCCCCATCGCTTCCCGCCCCGTCGCCGCCGCCTGCGAGCCATGCTCGCGGGGGGACTGCTGGCCGTGGCGACGCAGGGAGCGGTTGGCGCGCCAACTTCGCTGGCGGCGCAGACGGCGGCTGGGGGGGCGGCACGCCCGCTCGCCTTCGGGATCGGCGAGTCGATGGTGTACGACGTGAAGTACGGGATGTTCAACGTCGGGACCGCGCGCATGGAGGTGGTGGGGCTCGACACGTTGCGCGGCCGCCGGGTGTGGCACACCAAGCTCGAGATCAGCGGCGGGATTCCGGGCTATCGCGTGCATGACGTCCTGGAGAGCTGGATCGACGTCGAGACGTTCAACTCGTTGCGCCATCGGCAGGAAACGGTCGAGGGGAAGCGCGAGCGGACGAAAGTCTACGAGATCTACCCCGAGCGCGGTGTCTTTCGCGAGGACGCCAAGCCCGAGCGGCCCACGGTCGCCAATCCGCTCGACGAAGGGGCGTTCATCTTCTTCGTGCGCAACCAACCGCTGGAGGTTGGCCGCACGTACGACTACCCGCGCTACTTCATCCCCGACCGCAACCCGGTCACGGTGATCGCTGCGCGGCGCGAGAAGCTCACCGTCCCGGCCGGGACCTTCCAGACGATCGTCATCAAGCCGATCATCAAGTCCAAGGGGGTCTTCTCGAAGAACGGGCGCGCCGAGATCTGGTTCACCGACGACGAGCGCCGCCTGATGGTGCGCATGGAGACGCACGTGGTCTTCGGGACGATCTCGTTGCAGCTGCGGGAGTTCTCGCAGGGCGCCACGCCCTGACGGGCAGGCGACCGATGCCCCGTCCGAGGACGGCCGCGTTAGGCGACCGCGCCGTACCCGGCGCGGCTCAGTAGGGGAGTCCCACCGTCACGCCGACCGCGCGCGGCGTGAGCAGCGGTGACCAGGTGAAGCCGCGCCGGCCTTCTCTCGACGTGTCGTCGCTCCCGTTCGCGGCCGCGCTCAGCTGCGCGCGTCCGCGCGCCACCGTCACGCGCGCCACGCCGCCACCGATCAGGAGCGCCAACGGGTAGTCGCTCGCCCAGTGCACCCCGTTGTTGACCATCGCGAAACCGAGCACCGTCATCAACGAATAGCCGAGTGGTCGCACGAACGCCTTCTCGGGGTAGTTGAGGGCCACGATCTCCACCGTCGACATGGCCGCGGCCATGTGGCCCGACGGCATCGCATCGTACGCGGGGACATTGGCGTTGTAGTCGCCCAGCGCCGGAAACGGGCGCCAGCGCCCGCGCGGCTCGGTGGCCTCGTTGGGCGTCTGCCGACCGAACGAGCGCTTGAGGAGTTGTGTGTACACGCCGAGCGAGACGAGCCCGGAGGTGATCTCGCTGGCGGTGGTGCGCGCGCGATTGTCGTTCTTCCGCATGCCGTGCACGAGGAATCCCCCCGCCACGAGCAGGTCGGTCGTCCCGTCCCCCAGGAAGTAGAGCGCCGACCCGAGCGTGCTCGGGATCGGGAGCTTCATGCCGGCAAAGCGCAGGTTGATCGACGGGTGGTTGGGCGGGAGGCCAACGTGACGCGCGAGCATGCGCGTCTTGTCGATCAGGTAGTCGTCCGCCGCATAGAGCGCGAGCGTGCTGACGGCGGTAGCCCCCCACTCCGGCAGGCTGCCGGGGCGCAGCCCGAGCGCGAAGGTCCCCGCCACCGTTGCTGGAATCTCGCGCGCCATGCGGAGCCGCACGGGGCGCCGGTACTCGAAGGTGCCGTGCGTCCCCAGCTCGTAGCGCTGCGCCGGCCCCCGCACGTTGAAGACGCGCCGGACGAGCGTATCGGGGGCGAGGGGAGATGGCACCGCGCGGGCGGCGGCCGTCGCGCTGCCAGCGAGCGTATCCGGTGGGAGCCCCTGGGCGGCGGCCGACGTGGTCGAGAGCAGAGACGCTGCCGTTAGGCAACGCCACGCACCACGAGTGATGGTCACGCCGGTAGAACGGCTCACGAACGGCAGGCGCAGCACCATCACCCCCGACAGCGAAGAGCTAGCGACGTCCCGCGTGCCAGGAGAGCGCCTGCATGCCGCTCAGCGTCCCCAGCGCCGCGCCGGTCACCACATCACTCGGCCAATGCGCATTCTGGTACATGCGGGCCAGTCCGACGGACCCGGCCGCGCCGTACAGCGCGCCACGAATGAGCCAACGCTTGGAAGGGTAGCGCCCGGAGAGCTCGCGCGACAACACCGTGGCGAGGGCGAAGGCGGCGCTCGTGTGCCCGGAGGGAAACGACGAACGGCGCGCATCGAAGAAGCCGCGTCCCGGGTAGAAATGGTCCGGGTCGTCGGGGGAGGCGTTGGGGCGCGAGCGCCCGATGAGTCCCTTGATCCCGATGGTGAGCACCCCGCTGAGCATCACGGCCTGCGTCGATTCGACGCCGATGTGCTTGACCACGTCGTTGCCGGCGATCGCGCCGCCGGCCCACATCAGCCCCCCGACCGAGAGTGGAACGAAGCCGCCGAGCGAGGCGCAGAGCACCGAGGCGCGTCGCATCGAGCCATCGTCGGAACGCAGCTTGGCGATCTCGCGCATCATCGGCCCGTCGGCAAGCGAGACCGCCCCCGACACCCCAACCGCGAGAAGCGACGCGCGCACGAACGGCGGCGCCGTGCGTGAGACCGACATGGCATGCAGCGGCAGCAGCGGGGGGAGCTCGAACCTGATCCCGGATTGCAACTGACGGGAAGAGTCCCCGGCGACCGGCGGAAGCGACGGGACGGCCAGAAGCGACGCCTGCGCGCTGAGCGAGGAGGCGTACAACACGGTGCCGGCGACGAGTACCGCGAGCCGTCCAAGGGACACGAATCCTCCGAATGTGCGAGGGGAGCTGCAATCCGATGACACGCGGCGCTCAAGCTCGCCCGGAAAGGCCCGACACGCGAGGGGGGATACGCAAGAAGGTCCAGCCTGTGACGCCTCCGAATCGACGCACGAGCCGACGCGGAGGCAAAAGCGCCGAGCGATCGGCGGGGGAAATGCCGCGATTACTTCCCGCGCTTGAGCAGCTGAAAGACGTCCGAGTAGTCGTCGGTCCACACCCGAATGGGGGCAGACGGGGCGAGGACGTTCCACCCCGCCTCACGAACCAGCGGGGCCAGGGTGTGCGCCTGCGCGGCCAGGGCGACCCAGCGGGAACCGTAGAACAGTTGTTCCTTCTGCTCGGGGGTCACATCCCGATCGACTGAGGCGCCCGCCAGGCGCGCGTCGCGCGCGAGCTCGACCAGCACCGGCCTGAGGTCGAGATAGCGGTTACTGATGTGAAAGGCGACGATCCCGCCCGGGCGCAGCTTGCGGGCGTAGAGCTGGAGCGCCTCGCGAGTGAGCAGGTGCACCGGGATGGCGTCGGAGCTGAAGGCGTCGAGCGTGATCAGGTCGAAAGACGAATCGGGGGCGCTGGCCAGCGAGAGGCGGGCATCGCCAAGGATGATCCGGACGTCGGGCTGGCAGTCGCGCAGGTACGTGAAGAGTTGCGGCGAGCGCGCGATGGCGACCACCAACGGGTCGATCTCATAGTAGGTCCATTGCTCCCCGGGACGGGCATAACACGCCGTCGTGCCGGTCCCCAACCCAACCAGGGCGACCTGTCGCGGCCCGACCGAGTCGGTCGTGAGGCGGAAGAGGTCGCCCAGCGGCCCGTCGCGGTGATAGTAGGTCAGGGGCTCGGTGGTGCGGCGCATGAGGAGGGACTGGCCGCCGTGGGTCGTGGTCCCGTGCTGGAGCAGGCGGTAGTTCTGCCAGTGGCGCACTCGGTAGACCCCGAAGAACGACCGTGCCTGGTAGATCGTGTCGTCGGACGCTCGGGCGCCGGCATCGATGCCGAGGTAGATGGCGGCGGCGCCGAGTGCGAGGCGCAGTGATCGCCGGTAGAAGGAGGACGCGAGCAGGGCGGCGACGACCAGGTAGGCGTACAGCGCGTACTCACCCCACTTCCCGGCCGGCGTGGGGAGGAGGTAGCCCACCGAGACGAAGCCGAAGAGGGCGATCGGGAGGGCGAGATCGAGCAGGAGCGCTCGTCGGGCGTCGCCACCAGCGGCGGTGCGCATGGGCCGGAGCCCGAGGGCGATGATCATCGCGAACGGGTACTCCACGACGCGGTCGTAGAGGAGCGGCGCGAGGAGGACGTTGAAGACGCCGCCCAGCAGCCCCCCCAGCGACATCCACAAGTAGAACTCCGTGAGGTGCTCGGCGCGCGGACGGGCGTCGGCCAGCTCGCGGTGGCAGACCATCGCGGTCACGAAGAAGGTGACCAGGTGGAGCGTGGCGACGGCGGTGGGGCGCTTGGACGACTCGGCGCCAAGGAAGAGCAGGAGCGCGAGGGTGAGGACGAGGTGCAACGCCAGGAGGAAGCCGCGGTTGAGTGGCGGGCGCCGGGCGAAGACGAAGACGAAGGTGAGGAGGTAGAGCGCCAGCGGTACGACCCAGAGGAAGGGGACCGAGGCGATGTCGGTGCTGAGGAAGGTGGTGACGCCGAGCAGGAGCGACGACGGGGCGAAGGAGAGGAGGACCCAGCGTAGGCGCCAGGCGTTGGTGGGGACGAGGGTGGGGGGTGGGGGTTCGTCGTCTGGGGTGAGGGGGTGAGGGCGCGGGGGGCCCCCCCCAATAACAACGCTACCGTCGGACAGCCCCTCGGCTGTCATCGTTTCATTGCGCGCGTCATCCTCGCGTTTCACCCCCCGCGCCGCGTCATCGCGCGCTCCCGTCGCCACCGCGCTCGCGCGCCACGTCCACGCTGCCCCACCGGCCGCGAGCACCAGGAACAACAGCGCGCCATATCCCCACGTCCATTGCGCGCTCTGCTCGCCGAGCCGCAGCCGCGGCTCGACAAGGGTCGGATAGCTGAGGAGCGCGGCGAAGCTCCCGATGTTGCTCGCGACGTACAGGAAGTACGGATTGCCTGCCATCGGGTGCCGAGTGCCGGCAAACCACCGTTGGAGCATCGGGGCCCCGGCCGCCAGGAGGACGAACGGGGCCCCCAGCGTACCGGCGAGCAGGGTGAGGAGCCAGCCGATGGTTGCCCCCGTCCCCACCGTCGGCGGCGCGACGCGTGCGACCCCGATGGGGAGCATCGCCGCTGCCGCCACGAGCAGTGCCAGGTGCAACGCCGCCTGGCGCGACACGGTCAGCCAGCGCGAGGTGACGTGCGCATAGAGGTAGCCGACCAGCAGCGCCCCCTGGAAGAAGAGGAGGCAGGTATTCCAGACCGACGGTGTTCCGCCTAACAAGGGGAGCACCATCTTGGTGAACATCGGCTCCACGGCGAACAGCAGCGCCGCATTGAGGAAGGTCGCGACGGCGAACAGGGCCACGAGGGCGGACGCCGGAAAGCTCATTGCCAGGGGAGTGCCGTCAGGGCTCGGGGGCGCGCACGAGGGGGAGAGCGATTGGCCGTGCCAGCCGCGCGCTGGATCGTAATTCGGAGGCGCCGTCGCAGCCACCGGTGCCGGCACCGGAGCGGCCACACGCCTGACGCTCGACGTGCCGCTCGACGTGCAGTTCAGTGCGTGCGTGTCTCGGGTCGGCCAAACGCCTCGACTTCATCCGCAAACCGCGCCATCGTCCATGAGACGAATGCTGGCCGCCCCTCTCCCTCACCACTCCCTGCGATGGACAACCCGCCACAGGGCTCGTCGCACGCTTCGAGCTTTCACCTGCCGCCGCCGCTCGTCTACGCGGTCCCATTCGTGGGCGCCCTGCTCCTCGACCGGTGGCACCCACTCCCGCTTCTTCCGCGCACCATCGGCACGTGGATCGGCCTCCCCCTCCTCGCCCTGGCGACGATCGGCATCTCCGCCCTGCTGCGTTTCCGCCGCGCCCGCACCAGCCCCTTGCCGTGGCGCCCGACGACCGCGCTCGTGACTGACGGGCCGTATCGCATCTCGCGCAACCCGATGTACCTCGGCCTCACCCTGCTGTACCTGGGCGCCACCGCCCTCGCCAACTCGGCATGGCCGCTGGTCGGGCTCCCCGTCATCATCCTCGTGATGAACGTCGTGGTCATCCCCGGCGAGGAAGCGCGTCTCGAGGCGATGTTCGGCCCCACCTATCGCGAGTACTGCGCCCGGGTGCGTCGCTGGGTGTGACCGTGCCGGCGCGCGGCGAGGGTCGTTAGGCGCCCGCGGCGCGACCGCTGGTTTCAAGACCCGTCGCCGCGCCGTTGCCGGCGCAGGGCGCCGGCGCTGCGGCTGCGCTTGCGGCCGCGGGTCTCGAAACCTCGGTTAGCGCGCCACGCGGTTGCCGGCGATCCACACCGAGTGGATGCGGCGCACGTTGGAGATGTCGGCCAGCGGGTCGGCGTCGAGGACGACGAAGTCCCCCCACTTCCCGCGCTCCAGCGTCCCCAGGTCACGCTCGATCTGCATGCAGCGCGCCGCACCGAGGGTCGCCGCGGTGAGGACCTGCCGCGGGGTGAGCCCCGCCTTGACCATCAGCTCCAGCTCCATCAGCTCGAAGTAACCCTGGAAGCGCCCCATGGGACCGGTGTCGGTCCCCATCGCGATCGGGATGCCGGCGTCGGCGAGTCGCGTGAGGTTGCGGCTGGCGACGTCCAGCGCCGCCTTGTAGCGCTGCGCGCTGGGGCTTCGCCGCATGGCGTCCTGGCGCGCCGGCTCCTGCACCGTCGCCATCCACTCACGATTGGCGTGCGTGAGGAAGAGCGAATCGCCGAACCATGCCGGGGTCGATTCGTACACGAAGGCCGACACCTCGCGCATGAGCGTGGGGCTGACGCAGACGCCGCGCGCGCGGAGCGCCGCAATCAGCTCGGCGTCGACGTCGGCATCACGCACGCTGTGCGCCACCAGGTCGGCGCCGGCAGCCAGGAGCGACTTGGCATCGGCGAGGTAGAAGAGGTGCGCCGCCAGCCGCAAACCGCGCGCGTGCGCTTCCGCGATGACCACCCGGTACACCTCGGGGGACATCTTGACCGCCGTGCCGAGGTTGTCATCGACGCGGATCTTGACCATGTCCACCCGCTGCGCGGCGACCGCCGCCACCTGCGCGCGCGCCTCGTCCGGCGTGGTCGCCGTGATCACCGGCCCCGCCACGAAGACGCGGGCCCGCGCCTGCGTGGGGGCCTCCTGCCCCCGGCGCGCCTCGAAGACATCGGCTGGCTCGCCGCCCAGCGAGTAGACGGTCGTCACGCCGTACGCCGCGTACGTGTCGAGGTCCTTCGCCCCGGTCACGTGCCCGTGCGCATTGATCAACCCCGGCATCACCGTCTTCCCGTCGAGCGCCACGCGCTCGGCCCCCGCCGGGATCGTGATGCGGGCGGCGGGACCGACGGCGACGATCCGCCCATCGCGCACCACGATCGTCGCATTCGTGATCGGCGGCCGATCGGTGCCGTCGATGACGCGGGCACCGGTGAAGGCGCGCACCGTGGTCGGCGCCGACTGCGCCGACACGACGGTCGTCAGGCAGCAGCAGGCAGCGGAGAGGAATCGAGCAAGCGACATGCGGTGGGAATCCCGGGGGATGCGCCGAGGCGCGTAGGGGCACGCGATGCGGCGGCGCATCGGCGCGTGGAGCATGGGGGCGATGTCATCCGCCGGCAAGCACGTGCCCGGCGATGTGCGGCCGGCGTCCCCCTCTGCGTGCGGAGCCAACGGCGCGCCATCGCGCGACCGACACTCACGCGCGCGTCGGTCGGATGTCGACGCTGATCTCTCGCCACCGCCCCTGCCTGAAACGCCAGATCGAGAGGAGGCAGCGCGTCACGTGGCCGGCGAGGATCGCGCGCCAGATGTCCCACGGGTCGAGCGTGGAGTAGCGCTGCACGAGCCAGCAGATCCCCAGCGGAATCACGATCTGCGAGACGAGGGAGATGTACAGCGGACTGCGCGTGTCGCCCGTCCCCTGCAACCCACCGGTGTAGGTGAGGGCCACGGCAACGAAGACCCCGGAGACGCTGAGGTAGCGCAGGAGCTGCACGCCGAGCTCCACGGCGGTTGGCTCGGTCATCCCGAAGAGGGCGAGCAGCTGTCGCGGGATGAGGACGAAGAGGAGCCCCATCGCGGCGGCACCGGTCGCCGCAATCCGCGCGGCCTCGAAGGCCGACCGCTGGGCGCGATCGGCGTTCCCCGACCCCAGGCTCTGCCCCGCCACGGTGGCCACTGCTCCCGTGAGCCCCGCCGACGTCCACGTGATGAGCGAGAAGAGCTCGGTGTAGCCCACCGCGTACGCTGCCTGCGCCTGCCCGCTCATCGCCAGCGACCCGATGAAGCCGAGCAGCATGACACCGCCGACGTTCATCGCCACCCCCTGCACTCCGCTCGGGAGTCCAAAGCGAAACAGCGCCCGCACGATGTCCCACTCGATGCGGAACGCCTCCCCGCGCGGAAAGCGCACCACCCAGCTCCCGCTCCACAGCTTGTACGCGGAGTACAGCGCCACGCTCCCGGTGGCGATCGCCGTCCCGATCGCGGCCCCGCTGGTGCCGAGTGCCGGGAATGGGCCGAGCCCTTGGATGAGGATGACGTTGAAGGTGATGTTGAGCGCGGTGACGGCGATGCCCAGCCGCAACGGCGTGCGCGCATCGCCCGCGGAGCGGAGGGCCCCGCCCACCATGTAGAAGAGGAGCATCCCCACGCCGAAGACGAACATGATGCGCAGGAACGGGAGCGCCTCGGCCTGGACGTTAGGCGCGGCATTCACCAGCGACAGCAGCGCGGGGGCGGCGAAGTAGCCGATGGGCGCCAGGACCCCGACCGAGAGCCCGACCGCCACCAGGAAGGCCTGCAGGACGGTGCGGTTCACCCGATCCGCGTCGCGCGCACCGACGAAGCGGGCGACCAGGACGCTCATCCCGATGAAGAGCGACGAGATGAAGGCGATGACGACGAGGTAGATCTGGAGGCTGACGCCGATCGCGGCGTTGCCGGCGTAGCCGACGTAGTGACCGACCAGGGCGTGATCGATGACCCCCTGCAATCCACCAATGACGTTCTGCAGCATCGTGGGCCACGCGATGCGCCAGACCGCGGGGAGCAGGGGCCCGTCGATGAGGGCGCGATCGTAGACGTCCGGGCCGGACGCCCCACCGGGGGACGCAGCGCTCACCAGGGAGCTTCGGTGCGAGCCGGGGGCCCGATGGCGATCGCGGCTATTGCGAGCGTTTGCCGGTGAAGGTAGCGCTCCCCATCCCACCCATCTCCAGCGTTCCCTTGAGGTTGTCCTTGTCGACGATCACCCCGACGAACTCGAAGTCGGGCATCCCGTCGGCCCCCTTCATGGCAAACTTGACCGTATCGCCCTTCACCGTCCCTTCGACCGCACGGCTCCCCAGTCGCTGCGACTCGTACGTCCCGGTGAGCTTTTCCCCCTCCTGCTTGAGGGTGACCGTGGGATATCCGGTCCCGTTCTCGGTCGTGACGGCAAACGCCCACTTGCCGGTGACATCGACCCCCTTCTGCTGGGCGTGAACGGCGGAGCTCCCGAAGGCGAACAGGGCGACGAGGGCGAGCAGGAAACGGAGGCGCGTCATGGCAGGCGTCGGCATGGGGTGATGGCGCGCGCGGGAGTCAGCGCGGCGCGTCCAACAATCCTAATGGCGTGCGCCGTCGCCGCACTATGCCGTGGGGGTGAGCCGATGGCCGGGGGGTGCGCCCCCGCCACGCTGCTCGGCCACGAATTCGCCCCACCGCCGGGCGACCTGCACCATCGCCGAGCGGGCCGCCGGGACGACCGTGGTCATGTGGGCAAAGCCGTGCACGAGCGGCGGGAAATGCAGGTGCTCCGTGCGCACTCCCGCCAGGCGCAAACTTTCGGAGTAGTCGCGCCCCTCGTCGCTCAGCGGATCATAGCCGGCGGTGACCACGAGCGCCGGCGGCGCGAGCGAATGATCGCCCTCACGCCGCGGTGAGGCGCGGGGGTCGGCGCGCGACGCAAGCGCGTCACCCAGGTAGAGGTCGCGAAAGGCATCGACGTCCCGTTTTTCCAGCACGTAGCCGGTGGCGAAGAGACGACGCGACGCGGTGGCGACGTCGGCATCGGTGACCGGGTAGAGCAGGAGCTGCGCCACCGGCGGGCATCCGGCGCGCGAACGGGCGAGCGCTGCGACCGTGGCCAGGTTCCCCCCGGCGCTGTCGCCGCCCACCCCGACCGCCGACGGATCGGCGCCTAACGACTCGGCGTGCTCCTGCGCCCAGCGCAACGCGGCGATGGCATCGTCGACCGCGCACGGAAAGCGATGCTCCGGCGCCAGTCGATACGCTACGCTCAACACGTGCATCGCGGCGTGGTGACACAACTGGCGGCACGGCTCGTCGTGCGTCTCGAGGTCGCCGATGGCGAAACCGCCCCCGTGCAGGTAGACGAGGAGCGGCGCGCGTTCCGCCGCCGCGGCGACCGGCGCATAGTGCCGCGCCAACAGCGTCCCCGCGCCCCCATCGACCTGGAGCTCGCGCACGCGCCCCACGGGCGTGAGTGGGCCCGCAACGCCTGCCGTCTCGCGGCGATAGCGGGCACGCCCCGCCGTGACCGTTGGCTCGCACATCCCCGGATCGCCCTTGCGCCGTCGGGCGGCGAGGAGGAACTGCACATGTGCGTCGAGCGTCGCACCGTTCACGACCGTCGGGCGCTCACCAACGAGCCGCAGCAACCAGGCGCCAGGGACGTGAGAGAGCAGGCGTGCGATGCGCCCTTCGATCGACTCGCGCAGGCCAGGGCGCACGGGGTCGGGGCGGCCCGCGCCGTCGCCGGTATCACCCATGCGCGACGCTCCCCCGTTGAGACGGTCGCGCCGCCGCGAACAGGTAGTCCTGGGCACGCACATCCTTCACGGTACGGCGGAAGCGGCCGATGCCAAGTGGCCAGAGCGCGGAGTTGCGTCCGGTGCGATCCAGATACCAGCTGTCGCAGCCGCCGCTGTTCCACACGGTGGGGGCGAGCTGCGCGTCGAGCCACTCCACGTAGCGGCGCTGCGCGTCGGCGCTGGGCTCCGCAGTCGTGGCGCCGCGCGACTGCATCAGGCGCAGCACGCCCAGCAGGTGCTCGATCTGGGCCTCCGCCATCAGCATGACCGATGAGTGCCCAAGCCCGGTGTTGGGGCCCAGGAGGAAGAAGAGGTTCGGGAATCCCGCTTCGGTGGTCCCCATGTACGCGGCCGGGCTCCCCTGCCACGCCTCGGCGAGCGACTGCCCGTCGCGCCCAAGCACGAACGGCGCCAACGGGGGATCGGTGGCCCGGAAGCCGGTCCCGAGGATGATCGCATCCACCTCGCGCGTGCGGCCGTCGGCGGTGGTCACGCCGGTGTTGGTGACGGCGACCACCCGCTCGGTCACCAAGTCGACGTTCGGCCGTGTGACCGCCGGGTAGTAGTCGTCGGAGATGAGGATGCGCTTGCATCCGATGGTGAAGGGCGGGGTGAGCTTGGCCCGCAGCTCGCGGTCGGCGACCTGCGCCTCGAGGTGCCGGCGCGCCACCCATTCCACCACGCGAGCGACTCGTGGGTGGCGAAAGGGGACGAGCAGGGCCTCGCGAAAGGCGTAGAGCGCCTGGCGCTCCGCCAGTTGCACCGCCGGCACGGCGCGATAGAGCGCGCGCCGCCAGCCGGCGATCGCGCGATCACGCCGCGGCATGATCCAGGGCGGTGTGCGCTGGAACAGGTCCAGGCGCGCCACCACCGGCTGGATGCGCGGCACGAACTGGATGGCCGAGGCGCCGGTCCCGATCACCGCGACGCGCTTGCCCTGCAGCGGATACGCGTGGTCCCACTGCGAGGAGTGAAAGCGAGGTCCCGCGAACCGATCGAGTCCCGGGATATCGGGGATGACCGGATCGCTCAGCGGACCGTTGGCCAGCACGAGCAGCTCCGCGCTCCACCGCCCACCGCTGCTGGTCACGTCCCACCGGTGCGACTCGTCGTCCCACACGGCGCCCGTGACGTCCTGGCCAAAGACCATGTGCCGGGTGACGTCGAAGCGCTCGGCGCAGCGCTGCAAGTACGCCCAGATCTCCGGCTGCGGGGAAAAGACGTGGCTCCAGTCGGGGTTGGGGGCGAACGAGAAGGAGTAGAGCGTCGACTGGACGTCGCAGGCGCACCCCGGATAGCTGTTGTCGCGCCAGGTGCCGCCTAACGCCTGTGCGCGCTCGAGGAGCACGAAGTCCTCGATGCCCTGCTGCCGCAGGCGTATCGCCAGGCCGATGCCGGAGAAACCGGCGCCGACGATAACGAGGCGCACCCGGCGGGCCGCGGCGCGATCGGACACTAGGAGATTCGGTGCGCCGGGCGGTGGATGAGCCGCCCACGCCCGGGAGCGCCGCGGACTTCCCCCTCGTGCCAGATGACCTCACCGCGCGACAGCGTCGTGACGGGCCAGCCCGTCAGCTGCATTCCTTCGAACGGGGTGTAGTCCATGCGGTCGTGCAGCAGCTCGCGCGTGACCGTGTGCGTGCGCTCGGGGTCCCACAGCGCGAGGTCGGCGTCGGCGCCCACGGCGATCGTCCCCTTGCGCGGAAGCAGGCCGTAGATCCGCGCCGGATTGGTGGCGGTGAGCGCCACGAACCGCTCGAGCGAGAGGCGCCCCTTCTTCACCCCTTCGGAGAAGAGGAGCGGCATGCGGAGTTCGAGGCTCGGGACGCCGTTAGGCACCTTGGTGAAGGGCGCGTGCTCGCCGTGCGCCTTCTTCCCCTGGGGATCGTCGTAGCGATACGGCGCGTGATCGCTGGAGAAGATGTCGAAGGTCCCGTCGGCCAACCCTTCCCACAGCGCCTCCTGGGCGGCGTGGTCGCGCGCGGGGGGCGAGAACATCCACTTGGCCCCCTCGAACCCCGGCTTGTCGAGGTCCTCTTTCGTGAAGACGAGGTACTGCGGGCACGTCTCGGCCAGGACGTGGACGCCGCGGGCGCGGGCGCGACGGATCTCGTCCAGCGGTGCACCCGCGGACACGTGCACGATGAGGATCGGGGCGCCGGTGACCTCGGCCAGGAAGCAGGCGCGCCCCGTCGCCTCGCGTTCGGCCGCCTCGGGCCGCGCGTAGGGGTGCCACTTGGGCCCCGTCTTCCCCTCGGCCAGCAGGCGCTCGATATGCCAGGCGATGGACTCGTGATGCTCGGCGTGAAAGAGGGTGATCGCCCCCTCCCTGCGCGCCACGAGGAGGACGTCGAGCACCTGCTTGTCCGTCAGACGCAACGCGTCGTACGTCAGGTAGACCTTGAGCGAGGGGTGCCCCTCGTGGATGAGTTGCGGGAGCTCCTCGGAGAGAACGGCGGGGGTGGGGTCAGAGACGATGAGGTGGAAGGCGTAGTCGACGAACGCCTTCGGGGCCGCCTTGGCCTCGTAGTCGCGCACGACCTGCACCAGCGAGTTGCCGCGGTGCTGCGCGGCAAACGGCACGATCGTCGTCGTCCCGCCGCAGGCCGCCGAGACGCCGCCGGAGTAGAAGTCATCGGCGGTGATGAGCCCCGTGCTGGAGACCTGGTCCACGTGACAGTGGGCGTCGACGCCGCCGGGAAGCACGAGGCGCCCGGAGGCGTCGAGCACCTCCTTCGCATTTCCGAGGTCGCTGCCTAACGCAACGATCACCCCGTCGCGGATGCCGATGTCGCAGAAGACGGTCTCGGCGGCGGTAGCCACCGTTCCGCCACGGATCACGAGGTCGTAGCTGTAGGTCATCGGGGCGTGGTTCCGCGGTGCTGGAGGGCGCGCTCGAGGCGCGCGAGGAGGCGATCGAGTTCGGCGACGTCGTCGGGGACGAGTCGCGGCCCCGGGGCCCGCACCTTGGCCGAGGCAATCGCCCCGCGGCGGCGCAGGATCTCCTTCCGGATGGCCAGGCCGAAGCCCGGCTGGTTCTCGTAGCTCACGAGCGGGAGATAGGCATCGTACAGGTCGTCCGCGGCGTCGACCTCGCCGCGCGCGTAGCCCTCGTACACGGCGACGAGCATCTCGGGATAGCTGAAGCCGGTCATGATGCCGTCGGCGCCACGCGAGAGCGACTGCGGGAGCAGCAGGCCCCCGTTGCCCGACACGACGCTCACGCGCCGCGTCCCGGCACGCTCGGCCGCACGCGTCTTCGAGATCTTGTCGAGCCCGGGGACGTCCTCGGCTTTGTACATCGCCACCGACGGAACATCGCGAATCACCCGGTGCAGGCACCCCGCCGAGAGGTACACGCCGGTGGTGGGCGGATAGTCCTGGAAGACGATCGGCACATCGCTGCCTAACGCCTCGGCGACCGTGGCCATGTACGAGACGATGGCGTCGTCGGTGCGCAGCCCGTACGGCGGGGCGACCATGACGCCGGCGGCGCCGTGTTCCATGGCGTCGAGGGCCAGCTCGCGCATGGCGACGAGCGACCCACCGCTCACGCCGACCACAACGGGGACGCGCCCTTCGATGCGGGCGAGCCCGCGCCTGACGACGGTGACGCTCTCCTCGGCGGTGAGCTTGTGCGCCTCACCCATCATGCCGAGCAGCGTGATGCCGTGCACGCCGGCATGCAGGTAGAAGTCGAGGGCGCCATCGAGCGACGACAGGTCGAGCGAGCCGTCGTCGTGGAACGGCGTCGCCGAAATGACGAAGACGCCGCGCGTGTCGGCGGTGAGCCGGTGCGACGTCATGGGCGCGCGGCCGCCTTGAGTGCCGCGTTGAGCCTGGCGTTCTGCGGGTCGTCCAGGAAGCGCTCGAACTCGAGGAAGTACCCTTCGGGATCGTAGGCGACGAAGCCGCGCGTGGGATGCCGCGTGGCGTCCTTCACCTCACCGCGCATCGGCACCCCTTTCGACTTGAGGTACCGGTACCAGCCGTCGATGTCCTGCACCACGAACGAGAGGGTGACCGCCTTGGTCTCGCTGGCGCGATGCAGCCCCTGCGCCTCGTCGACGAGCCCGACGAACGAGGTCGGCGAGACCTGGTAGATCTTGGAGAAGCCCTGGTCGACGGTGAGGGTGAGGCCGAGGACGTCCTCGTAGAAGCGCTGGGCGCGCGGGATGTCCTTGTAGTAGAGGAAGGTGATGTTCCCCTGGAAGGCCGGAGCAACGGGGCGTTGCACCTGGGCAGCGAGCGGCGTGGTCGCCCCGGCAGCTGCCATCGCGACAAGGGCGGCGGGGACGACGAATCGACGAAGGGTCAGCACGTGCGACGTGGGGTGAAGGGAGCGTGTGCGATCATACGGAGACGAACGGGCGCACCAGTTCGCCGGCGACGCGCGCCGCCAGCGACTGGGCCAGGAGGACGCGGGCCCCCGCGTGCGCCTCGAGCCGGCGCGCCGCATCGTCGGCGTGCCCCATGCAATCGAGCACGATGAGCGTGACGCCGGCGCTTCGCAGCTGTTCGGCTGCGCGGTCGAGCGCTGCGTCATCGTCGGGCGGGGCTGATGTGACGACGGGGTCGAAGCCATCGGTGCGCCACTTGGCGGTCGCGGCAGCCACCTGACCTTCGATGGGCGTCACGACGCCGATGCGGGGACTGGTGCACAGGGCACGCGTGACCGCGGGGACAACGCGTCCCGGGAGCACGACGGGAACGTCGCAGGCAACGTCGGGGAAGTCGCCGGCGCAGGCGACGACCACGGCCGAGGCACCGTCAGCCGCAAACGACTGGGCCACGCGTTGCACGAGGGGGTGCAGCGCGTCGCGCCCGATCGATCGCGTTGTCCCGTCGGCGAGGCGCACGAGCAGCGGATAGTCGGTGGGAAGCTGGCTCAGCACGTCGATCGCCGTCGTGTCGAGGGAGTCGAGGGCGCCGCGCACCTCCACGCGCGCCCCCGGAGCATGGGCGGCGAACGCCGCGACCAGGTCGGGGCGCGGCGACTGGCCGATGGTCACGATACCGAGGAGCGGGGCGGCGGGATCGCGCTGCGTCACTCGTCAGGCACCGCTCGCCGGGTACATCACCTTGCCGCCCACCGTGGTCTGCACGATGCGAATGTCCTTGATGGTGTTCGGGTCGACCTCGTGCGGGTCCCGCTCCAGCACCACGAAGTCGGCCCACTTCCCCGCCGTGATCGACCCCTTGCTCGCTTCTTCGTACGACGCGTGCGCGCCGTTGATGGTTCCGATGCGCAGCGCCTCATCCACCGTGACCTTCTGGTTGGCCCCCCACTCGCGCCCCTTGAAGTCGCGGCGCGTCACCATGCTCTGCAGCGCCATCAGCGGCTCGAACGGTCCCGGGCCGTAGTCCGACGCGCCAGGAACCACGATGCCCGCGTCGAGGAACGAGCGATGCGCAAACATGTTGCGCATCTTGTCGTCGCCGTACTCCCCCCACTTCTCGCCGTGGTAATAGATGTAGGTCCAGAAGGGGGTGGGGATCGTCCCGGTGGCCTTGATGCGTCGCAACAGGTCGGAGTTCACCAGCGAGCAGTGCTCGATGCGGTGGCGCCGGTCGGGGTGCGGCCAGCGGGCGAGCGCGCGCTCGTAGGCCTTGAGCACCATGTCGATCGTGACGTCGCCATTGGCGTGGATGCCGACCTGCCACCCGTGCGAATGCGCGTCATCCACCTCGGCGTGGATCTCCTCCTGCGACATCGTGAGGATCCCGTAGTCGTCGGTGCCGACGTACGGGGTACTCATGCGCATGGTGCGCTCCGACGCCGAGCCGTCGGCGGAGCGCTTGGTGCCGCCGATGCGGATCCACTCGTCGCCCATTCCGGTGCGCACGCCGGCATCACGCAGCTGCCGGTACGCGTTCGGCCCGACCATCAGGTACGCGCGGTGGCGGAGCTCCCCGTCGGCGCGCACGTCCTGGTACGCGGTCAGGTCGTCCTGCTCGGCGTACATGTGATGCACCGTCGTGAGCCCCGAGGCGGTGAGCAGGCGCGACATGTGGCGCATCCCCTGCCGTGCACGCTCGCGAAGCTCGTCCGGGGTGTAGCGCTTGCGCTGTCCCACCGAGGCGAAGACGTCGCGGGCCCGCTCGGCCACGCGGCCATTGGGTTCCCCATCGGCGTCGCGGAAGAAGCGGCCGTGCTCGGGGTCGGGGGTGTTGCGTGTCACTCCCGCCAGGCGCAACGCCGCGCTGTTGTACCAGCTCGTGTGGCCGCCGCGATGATTCACCGACACGGGGTGATTGGGGGCCACCTCGTCGAGGTCGCGGCGATGCAGCGGACGCCCCTCCGACAGCTTGGTGTCGTCGAACATGTAGGCGTTGACCCAGAACCCTGGCGGCGTCTCGGCCGCCTTCTTGGCGATCGCCGCCTTGAGGGCGGCAATGCTGCGCAGGTTCCCATCCACCTCGAAGAGGACACGCTCGCCACGTGGATGGCAGTGCGCGTCGATGAACCCGGGCGTCACCGTCATCCCGGCCGCATCGAAGACGCGCGTGCGGGCGGTGGCGACATTGCGGATGTCGGCGTTGCGCCCGACGGCGAGTACGCGACCGTCCTTCACCGCAAAGGCCTCGGCGCGCGGTTGCGCGGAGTCGCTCGTGAAGACCCGCGCGTTGACCACGATGAGGTCGGCCTCGACACCGCTCCCCTTGGCCTGCGACGCACCGGGTGCGGCCGAGCCGGTCGCGCCTGCGGAGCGCGGCAGCACGGCGCCCGCGGCGAGCAGCGCGGTGCGGGAGAGGAACTCCTTGCGGGAGAGGTCGCGACCCATGGCGTGCATCCTGGAGCGAGTTGCCCTCAACTTCGCACCGTGCCCCGCCGCCGGCGAGGCGTCCCCCTTCCGAAGCGGTGCGACAGGTGAAGCTTAGCCGACTCCCTCCGTCCATCGGTCGCGGTCCCGCCACGCACCAGCCGTCGGTTGCCGCCGACCGCCCTCCTCTCCCCCTCCTGCGCCATGCTCGCCGTTCGCAACCTCGTGAAGGTCTACCCCGGCCCGGTCGCCGCACTGCAAGGCGTTTCGCTCGACATCCCGAGCGGGATGTTCGGTCTGCTGGGCCCTAACGGGGCCGGAAAGACGACGTTCATGCGCATCCTGGCCGGCGTCCTCGAGCCCACCTCCGGGTCGGTGCACCTGGACGGACTCGACGTCCTCGCCAATCCCGATACGCTGCGCGCATCGCTCGGCTACCTCCCGCAGGATTTCGGCTTCTTCCCGCACCTGAGCGGGGAGGCGATGCTCGAGTACCTGCTCAAGCTCAAGGGGGTGGGTGGACCGCGTGGCGTACGCGCGCTCGCCGGTGAACTGCTCGAGCGGGTGAACCTTGCACACGCCGCCAAGCGCAAGGTGAAGGACTACTCCGGCGGGATGCGGCAGCGCCTGGGGATCGCCCAGGCCATCGCCGGGAATCCCAAGCTCATCATCGTCGACGAGCCCACGGCGGGGCTCGACCCCGAGGAGCGGCTTCGCTTCTACCGACTCCTCGCCGAGCTGGCGCAGGAGCGCACGGTGCTCCTGTCGACGCACATCGTGGAAGACGTCGCGGTCCTCTGTCGTCGCTTCGCGGTGATTCGCGGCGGGCAGGTGGTGGCGCTGACGTCGCCGCACGAGGCGCGGTCGCAGTTGACCGGCAAGGTCTTTGAAGGCGATGTGTCGCCGGAGCAGCTGGAGGAGGTCCGTCGCACGCGCCGCGTGACGCAGGCGGTCCTGGTCGAGGGGCGCAATCGCGTGCGCATCTTCGAGGAGAGCGGCCTCTGTCCCGAGGGCTTCGAGCCGGTCTCGGGGACGCTCGAGGATGCCTACTTCCTGCTCATGCGCGCGCCGGCGCTCAGCGCGAGCGCCATCGCATGAGTACGAGCCAGACCGCGAGCATGCGCACCGACTCGTCAGGCGGCAGCGGGCGCCGCCTGTGGATCGTCGCGCGCGACGAATTCGCGCTTACGCTCAGGCGCCCGATGGTGTGGACGCTGCTGGTCCTGCTCTTCCTCATCACGTGGGGGATGTCGGAAGGGGTGGTGCAGATCGTCCTCGGATCGGGGGACGCGTCGGTGGGCGGGAAGAAGGCCTTCGTGACGTCGCAGTTTGCCGTCACGCAGATCATGACGGTGCTCTCCTTCGGGCTGTACACCTTCTTCGTCGCCGCGGCGGCCGGGCTGAGCGTCATTCGCGACGACGAGGCGCGCGCCCTCGAGATCCTCAACTCCACGCCGTTGCGCCCGACGGAGTATGCGTGGGGGAAGTTCCTGGGTGTCTCCGCAGCCTTTCTGCTCGTCGTGGCCTTCCACGTCGCGCTCCTCATCCTCTTCCTGTCGGTCCTGCCAAACGCCGACATGCAGGAGTCGCGCGGACCGTTCGCGCTCACGAACTTCCTGGTCCCGGCGCTGGTGATCTCGGTGCCGTCGATCCTCTTCTCGGCGGGCGTGGCCTTCGGCATCGGCACCGGGACGCGGCGATCGATCCTCGTCTTCGCGGCGCCGATCGCCGTGATGATGCTCTGCGCCTTCTTTCTCTGGTCGTGGTCGCCGGCCTGGCTGAGTGAGTCGGCGAACCGGGCGCTGATGTTTGCCGACCCCGCCGGGACGCGCTGGTTGCGGGAGACGTACCTCGAGGTGGACCGCGGCGCCGAGTTCTACAACACGCAGCGCGTGGGGTGGGAGTCGCTCATCGTCGCCAATCGCCTGTTCTGGCTGGCGGTCGGGCTCGCGACCACGTGGTGGGGAGTGCGTCGATTCGCCCGTACCGCGCGCGCCTCGCACCGCGTGAGTGCGGCCGAGGTGAGCACGGCGCTGGCCAGTGCGGCGGCAGCACCCCTGCCAGTGGCGCTCACGGGCGCCGAGGCCTCGCTCGCCACGCTGCAGATGACCGCGGCGCCGCACGGGTGGTGGGCCACGGCGTGGGGAGGGGCCAAGGCAGAGGCGCGCGAACTGGCCTCACGCGCCGGGCTCTATCTCTTCGTCCCGTTGATAGTGTTGCAGCTGGTGGGCAACTCGATCACCCTCATCGGCGCCTTCGACACGCCGCTCCTGCTCACGCCGGGGCAACTGGCCGCCTCGCAGATGCAGATGATGGCGGTCTTCGTGACGCTGCTGCTGGTCTTCTACGGCGTCGAGAGCATGGAGCGCGAACGCGCCACGCGGCTCAACGCCATCCACGACACACTCCCCGTCAACACCGGGGCATTGCTCGTCGGCAAGCTCATGGCGCTCGGCGTCGTCTGGCTGGTCGTCGCGTTCGCCGGGTTGGCGGCGGCGGCCGTGCTCATCCTCGTGCAGGGGAAGGTCCCCTTCTCGGTCACGCCGTTCCTGCTGATGTGGGGGCTCCTCTTCCTCCCCACCTTCCTCGCCTTCACGACCTTCGTCTTCGCGACGTGGAGCGTGGTGCGCAATCGGTATACGGCATATGCGGTGGCGCTGGCCGCACTGGCCGGGACGGCATGGGCCACGATCAGCGGCCGCAGCATGTGGGTCTTCAATTGGTCGCTGTGGACGGGGGTACGCTGGACCGATCTCGGGACGCTGGAGTTCGACCGCAACGCGCTCATCCTCAACCGGCTGTTGTGGCTGTCGCTGGCGGTGGCGTTCTGGCGCGTCGCCGTGCGGTGGTATCCGCGCACGGCGCGCGACACGGTGAGCCTGGCGCATGCGTTCTCGGGGCGTCAGCTCTGGCTCGCCCTGCGCCACGCGTCGCCCTTCCTCCTCGCCCCCGCCGTCTTTGGAGTGATGCTCGCCCGGCAGGTGAGCCTTGGCCCGGACGGTGGGCGCGCCGAGAAGATGGAGAAGGACTACTGGAAGAAGAACCTGGCGACGTTCGCCGAGGCGCCATTTCCCTGGCTCAAGGACGTCGACATCGACGTGACCATCGATGCCGCGGCGCAGCGTTTTGCCGTGGCAGGGAGCTACCTGATCCGCAACCAGCGCGACACGACGTTGCGTCAGCTGGCGCTCACCGTGGGGCGTTGGGAGCAGATGCGCTGGACCGTCGATGGCGACTCCATCGTCCCCGACACCGCGTCGGCGCTGTACCTCTTCCGCCTCAAGCGCCCGTTAGGCCCCAGCGACTCGGTGCGCATCGCCTTCTCGTACACGGGCGACGTCTCGGCGCCCACCAAGGGGAGCGGCGCGGCCGGCGAGTTCATCATCCCCTCCGGTGTCGTGATGACCAACTTCGGTCCGCGCTGGTTTCCGTATGTGGGCTACATCGCCGATATCGGCGTCGACAAGGACAACCGGTTCGAGCCGCGACAGTATCCGGACGATTGGTACGTGGGAACGACGCCGGCCAGCTTCGGGAGCCAGTTGCCCACGACGGTTCGCACGCGCATCACCGTCCCGAAGGACTTCACGGCCAACGGCGTCGGGGAACTCGTCGCCGACTCGGTGCGGGGCGACACGCGCACAGTGACGTGGCAGACGGAGGAGCCGGTGATGGCCTTCAACATCATCGCCGGCCGCTACGAGGTGAAGCGCGGGGCGGGGACCGCACTCTTCTATCACCCCGCGCATCGCTACAACGTCGACGAGATGCTCTCGGCGATGAACGGCGCACGCCGGTGGTACGGGGAGTGGTTCGGCGCCTATCCGTGGAAGACGCTCAAGATCACCGAGTTCCCGGCGCTCTCCACCTACGCGCAGGGCTTTCCCACCAACATCTCCTTCTCGGAAGACGTCGGCTTCCTCACCAAGAGCGAACCGCGCACGCAGCTGGCCTACATGGTCAGCGCGCACGAGATCGCGCATCAGTGGTGGGCGAACATGCTGCAGCCCGGTCGCGGCCCCGGCGCCAACCTGCTGAGCGAAGGGATGGCGCACTTCTCCACCATGCTGCTCATCGAACAGGAGAAGGGGGCGCGGGCCGCGCTGGAGATCCGCCAGCGCTTCGAGACGCGCTGGGAGGAGGGGCGCCGCGCCGACGCCGAGCGCACGTTGTATCGCATCGACGGCTCCAAGGATGGTGATGGCGTGGTGACGTACGAGAAGGCCGGGTGGACCTTCTGGATGCTCGCCGAGCGCATGGGGCGCGCCAACGCCCTTCGGGGGATGAAGGAGTTCATCGCGAAGTTCCGCGGCACGGAGGACCACGCCGCCCTCGAGGACCTCACGGCGCACCTGCGGGGCTACGCGTCCGACACCGCGGCCTACGACGACTTCGTGCGCCAGTGGTTCGACTCGGTCTCCACGCTGGAGTACAAGGTCCAACGGGCGACCACTCGACGTATTGCAACTGACGGCGAGTGGGAGACGGAAGCCGTGGTGAAGAACACCGGGACCGCGCGCATGCCGCTCGACATCGGCGTCGTGAAGGGGGAGCGCTATCCGGCCGACTCGACGAAAAAGGCCGCAACGCCGTATGCGCAGGCGCTCACGCGGGTCACCATCGGCGGCGGTGAGACGCGCACCGTGAAGGTGCGCTCGCCCTTCGGGCCGGAGAAGGTCGTCGTCGATCCGGACGTCCGCGTGCTGATGCTTCGACGCAAGCTGGCGGAGCGAAAAGTGGACAAGGGGTGAGCCGCGGAGTCGGCCTGGAGCCCTCGCTGCAGCCTCGCTGCAGCCTCGCTGCAGCCTCGATGCGCCCTCGACGGCGCGGAAACGCCGAGAACCCGGGCATTTTCGCGCCACGGGGGGTGCGTCGTGGACTAGGTTTCGGTGTCCCTCTCCAAGGCCGTCCGCATCGCACCGCTCGAGTACCGAGGATATACCATCGCGGCGCGCACCTACGAGGTGCGCGGATCCGGGCGTTGGGCCGTGGGCGTCGTCATCGGCCGCTGGGGCTCCCTGCGCGCGTTCGACTCCCAGGCGACCGCGGCCACCGAAGACGGCGCCAACGAGATGAGCCAGGCTTTCGCCCGATCGCTCATCGACCTGAGCCCGTACGCCTCCTCGCTCACCGATCTCGTCGGCGAGCCGTCGGGGATGCGACCGCCCTCACACCGCTGACTCCAGCAGGAATCCCATGAAGAAGCGCGTCAACTACGATTTCGAGCGTCGCAAGAAGGAGCAGGAACGCCAACGCAAGAAGGAAGAAAAGCTCCAGCGCCGGCAGGAGTCGCGCGCACAGGCTGACGAGTCGCCCGATCCGCAGGCGATCCCCGTCGAGGGCGAAGGCGCCACCACGCAGTCGTAGTCGCATCGACCTGCAGCCGGCGTGGCGCTCGCCGTTGCAGGAGCGGTGGCAGTCGTCGTCGCCCGTCCGCGAAGATCGCGGCGCGAGATAAGCCGGGAGTCTTGACCGCTGGGGTGCGCGCGTACCTTATCTGCGCTCTCCCCCAGCTTCCCTTCCCGAGCGACGATCGCCCTCCCCATGAAGCGCCTCTTGCTCGTTGCGGCCCTGACCGCAGCGTGTTCGTCCCGCCCCGAGTCCGACGGCAGCGCCAACCCCACGACCAACGCGGACGCCGCGCGCTGGGAACAGCGGGCGCAGGCCGTCACCATCACGCGCGACGACTGGGGGATACCCCACGTGCGCGGCACGACCGACGCCGACGCCGTCTTCGGCGTGATCTACGCCCAGGCGGAGGACGACTTCAACCGCGTCGAGACGAACTTCCTGGTCTCGCTCGGTCGACTCGCGGAGGCCGAAGGCGAGTCGGCGATGTACCGCGACCTGCGGCAGCGGCTGTTCGTCCACCCCGACACGCTCAAGGCGCTCTACGGTCGCGCTGAGCCGTGGCTCAAGTCGCTGATGGACGCCTGGGCCGATGGGCTCAACTTCTACCTCGCCAAGCACCCCGAGGTGAAGCCGCGCGTCATCGCGCACTGGGAGCCCTGGATGGCGCTCTCGTTCAGCGAAGGGAGCATTGGCGGCGACATCGAGGACATCTCGCTGCGCCAGCTCGAGGCCTTCTACGGCAAGAGCGACACGACGAAGCGGACGGCGCAGCGGCGCGCCCGCGAATTGCAACTGGCGACGGCCGAGCGCTGGCGCCCGCAGGAGCCCACCGGCTCCAACGGCTTTGCCATCGCCCCGTCCAACAGCGCGTCGAAGAAGGCGCTCCTGTGGATCAATCCGCACACGTCGTTCTTCTTCCGCGAGGAAGCGCAGATGACGAGTGACGAGGGGCTCAACGCCTACGGCGCCATCACCTGGGGACAGTTCTTCATCTACCAGGGCTTCAGCGACAAGGCGGGGTGGATGCACACCTCGAGCGGCGCCGACGTGGTGGACGAGTGGGCCGAGACGATCACGAAGAACGGCGACGCCCTCACGTACACGTACGGGAGCGAGCAGCGCCCGGTGAGCGCGGAAACGATCACCATCACCTACAAGGGTGCGGCCGGCCCCGCCACGAAGGACTTCACCGTCTACCGCACGCACCACGGCCCCATCGTGCGCGAGAAGGACGGGAAGTGGATCGCCTTCAACATGATGAACGATCCGCTCACCGCGCTCACGCAGTCGTACAAGCGCACCAAGGCGAAGAACTACGCCGAGTTCAAGCAGACGATGGACCTGCACACGAACTCGTCCAACAACACGATCTTCGCCGACGCCGAAGGGAACATCGCCTACTTCCACGCCAACCACGTGCAGAAGCGCGACCCCAAGTTCAACTGGAACGAACCCGTGGACGGCACCAACCCGGCGGCGGAGTGGAAGGGGGTGCACACCGTCGACGAGAGCCCCAACGTGGTGAACCCGGCGAGCGGCTGGATCCAGAACACCAACAACTGGCCCTACTCGGCGGCCGGCCCCAACAGTCCGAAGAAGCGGGATTACCCGGCGTACATGGAGACGTACCCGGAGAATCCGCGCGGCGTCCACGCGATGATGGTGCTCAAGGACAAGAAGGACTTCACGATCGAGACGCTGCGCGATGCGGCGTTCGATAGCTACCTCCCGGCCCTGGCCGACCTGATCCCGGGACTGCTGAAGGCGTACGATGCCGCGCCGGCGTCCAGCCCGCTCAAGGCCAAGCTGGCCGAGCCGATCGCCGAGTTGCGCGGGTGGGACTTCCGATGGAGCGCGACCTCGGTGCCGACATCGCTGGCGATCTTCTGGGGCGAGGAGATGTGGCGCAAGTCGGCGGCCGACGCCGAGAGCGAGGACCTGTCGGTGTACGACTACATCGGCAGGAAGATCGCGCCGGCGCAGAAGCTCGAAGGGCTCGCCGCGGCCGTCGACACGCTCACCGCGTCGTTTGGTGCGTGGAAGACCCCGTGGGGCGACATCAACCGCTTCCAGCGCCTCACCGGCGACATCGTGCAGCCGTTCGACGACGCCGGGGCGAGCATCCCGGTGCCGTTCGCCTCGGCGCGCTGGGGTTCGTTGGCCTCGTTCGGGGCGCGTCCGTACAAGGGGACGAAGAAGTGGTACGGCACCAGCGGCAACTCGTTCGTGGCCGCCGTGGAGTTTGGCGATAGCGTGCGCGCGATCGCCGTGACCGCGGGGGGCGTGAATGGCGACCCGAAGAACAAGCACTTCAACGATCAGGCCGAGCGGTACGCCAAGGGGGAGCTGCGTCCGGTGTACTTCTACCCGAACCAGCTGCAAGGGCACACCGAGCGCACGTACAAGCCGGGGCAGTAGGACATGCGCGCCCCCGTCATCGCCCTCGCGCTCTGCGCCGTCGCCTCCGTGGCGCCGGCGCAGGGCTCACGCTCGCTGTTCAACGGAAAGGACCTCGCCGGGTGGCACGTCGACGTCCCGGTGCTGGACACCAATCCCAGGGCGCCGCAGCCGTTCGTGGTGCGCAACGGTCAGCTCGCCACGTTAGGCGAGCCGCAGGGACACCTCATCACCGACGCCTCGTACCGCAACTACCGGCTCGAGGTGGAGTACCACTTCACCGGCAAGCCGGGCAACGCTGGCGTGTTGATCCACGCGTCGACGCCTCGGGCGCTCTACCAGATGTTCCCCAAGTCCATCGAGGTGCAGATGGAGAGCGGGAACGCCGGCGACTTCTGGTGCATCGTGGAGGACATCACCGTCCCGGACATGATCGCGCGCCGCGGTCCACGCGACACCTGGGGGATCACCGAGGGGAAGGCGCGGCGCATCAAGAACCTCACCGATGGCTCCGAGAAGTCGTTAGGCGAATGGAACCGCATGGTGATCGAGACGCTGGGGCGCGAGGTGAAGGTCTGGGTGAACGGGACGCTGGTGAACCACGGGACCAACGCCACGGCCGATCACGGACAGATCGCGATCCAGTCGGAAGGAACGCCGGTGGAGTTCCGGAAGGTGCTGCTGACGCCGATCACGACGCTCACGCCGTAGCGATGGCAGGGGGAGAACGACGCGGGGCGCGGCCGAGTGGCCGCGCCCCGCTGCTCGTTTCCCGCCGCCGTTCACGTCAGGATCGACGCCAGCTCAGGCTGTGGAAGCCCGGGAGCACATCCTCGCCGTCGAAGACATCGTGCTCACCCAGGAGCGCGATGGCTCCATCGGCCCGATACACGCAGCCGGTACGGCGCATGGGGTCGATCGACCCACACCAGACGGCATCCCGCATTGAGCCAGTCGGCGACCTTTGCGAGCACCTCGCCCGGCCGATCGTCGGGCGAGAGGACCTCCACGACCAGGTCGGGCGCAAGCTCCGGAAAGCCGCGCGTCTCGAAGGCAGCAGCCGGGCCGTCGCAATGAAGGCCACGTCGGCCGCGCGCACCGTATCGGGGTTGCGGCGCAGAGTGTGAAGCCGGTCTCGGCGGCGAAGCTCGCACCGAGCCGATGCCGGCGGACGGATTCGAGATGGCGACGGCGGATTGCATCGCCACCTGGCCGTGCTGGTACCCCGCCGGTTTCCTCACCACCAGACGCCCCTTCACCAACTCCGTTCGCTTGTCCTGGACGTTGAGGCGCAGCAGCTCTTCGGCAGTCATCGGCGCGGCGGTGGGCATGGGCCGAGTATAGGTTGTATCAGTCATGGCAGCAACACTACGCGCCGGCGTCACGCCGGCGTCACTTCATCATCATCGCATGCGCATCGTCGGCGGCAAGTTTGCAGGGCGCGACCTCACCTCTCCCAGCGATCGCCGAGTGCGGCCGACCGCCGAGCACATGCGCTCGGCGCTGTTGGACCTGCTGGAGCCCGAGCTGGCCGACGCGCGCATCCTCGACCTCTTTGCCGGCACGGGCGCGTTGGGGATCGAAGCGGTGTCGCGCGGGAGCAAGACGGTCGACTTCGTGGAGTGGCGCCCGTCGTCGCTCTTTGCGCTCAAGGCCAACATCGGGCGCTTCAAACTCAAGGACTGCACGCGCGTCTTCAAGCACGACGCCATTCACTTTGCCGACGCGCTCACCGAGGACCGCTACGACATCGCCTTCTGCGACCCGCCGTACGAGTCCAGACAGCTCGACTGGATCATCCGGCTGTGGCAGGAGAAGCGCTTCTCCCCTGTGCTGGCGGTCGAGCACGCGGTCAGTCACCCCATCGCCCCCGGCCACTCGACCATCACGTCGGGTGACACGCGCTTCACGATCTACCGCCGCGAGGGCGCGCCTAACGCGCGAGCGCCCAGGGCAATGGTAGTGCCCGAGCCGTGGGCCACACCCGCGCCAGTGTCTCGCCCTCGTACAACACGCCGCCCTTCATCACGTAGGCGATAGCGGTCGCGTTGCGGATGTCGACCAGCGGGTCGCGGTCGAGGACCACGAGGTCGGCCATCTTCCCCGCCTCGAGCGAGCCCAGCTCCGCCTCGAGCCGAAGTCCTCGCGCCCCCTCGATGGTCGCCACGCGCAGCACTTCGTGCGGGGTCATCCCACCGTCGGCCAGCAGGCGCATCTCCCAGTGGTTGGAGAGCCCCTGCACCTCGCCATGGCCGCCTAACGCCACACGCCCGCCGGCGCGCAGGATCGCCGCCGCCCCCGCGGCCACGTCGCGATCGTTGTAGTCCTGCGGGGGGAACCAGAGCATCCGCGTCTGCGAGCGCTGGTACAGCTCCCCGTCGGCGTACCAGCGATTCACCTTGGGCGTCGCGTGCGGACGTTCCTCGGCCAGCAACCGGTAGATCGACAGTGCGCCGCCGAAGGCCACGATCACCGTGGGAGTGTAGGTGATCCCCGTGCGGGCGATGAGCTGCACGACGTCGTCGTAGATGGGGGCGTTGGGGATCGCGTGTTCGTTGCCGCTGAAGCCGTCCATGGCGTGCGTGAGGTTGGCCTTGGCGTCAGCGCCCCCCTCGGTGGTGGGCATGATGCCCATCTCGCGGGCGGCCTGCACGACCCATTGCCGCTGCTCGCGGTTCCCGGTGAGGTACGACTTGAGGTACGACGTGCGATACTCGTCCCGGTAGCGGCGCATGGCCTGCCGTACCTCGTCGAGCGAGCGGAAGTCGCGGGCGAGGAAGTTCCCGGTGCCGCCCTCGCCCAACGTGAGTCCAGGCCCGGTCGAGAAGATCCTGGGCGCGGGGACGCCGTCGGCGTCGATGATGTCGGCGATCGCGAAGATGTCGGGGGCGGCCTGCGGGTCGCGCGCGGTGGTGACGCCATACGCCAAGTTGGCGAAGCCGCCGGTCCACTCGGGCTGCTGCAGTTCCTGCGACACGCCAAGGTGCGCATGCAGGTCGATGAATCCGGGCACGATGGTCTTGCCACGCACGTCGATGATGCGTGCATTCGCGGGAATGGCGACGCGTCCGGTGGCGCCAACCGCGATGATGCGCTCGCCCTGCACGACGACGTCGGCGTCGGCGACGATCTCGTCACCGCGCATCGTGATCACGCGCCCACCGCGCAGCACGACGACACCGACAGCAGCCGCGCGCGGCACGCCGATGGTCAACGACACGGCGCGCGCGTCCGACGCCGCTCCGCTGCCCATGTGAACCGTCGCCCCCACGAGCCACGACGCACGTTCACCATCGGCGCTCCACGCCACACCGGTCGGCGTCGCCTGGCTCAAGACGGTAGCGTCGGCCGCGGCGATGACGCGCGGGCTCGTGGAATCGGCGGCGATGGCCGCGCGCAGGAGGGTGCGCCCGGCCTGCACGAGCAGCGCCCGCCCATCCGGGCTGCGCAGGAAGTAGCCGCGGCCCAGGGACGGCGCGAGCGTCGCCTCAGTGCGGCGCCCGCTTCCGTCCATGCCGAGCGAGACCAACCCCACCGCGGGCGACGAGAGATGCAGCCGGCCCGCGGCGAAGTGCGGCAGGCGCAATCCGTCGCTCGACACGATGGTGCGCGCCCCACCGGTCGCGGCCGACACCACGACGACCCGCGCGTCGGGCGGTGGGGTCACGCGCATCTCGGCAGGGACGGCGGTGCTCACGAGGCGCGTGGCGCCTAACGTGGCGGTGAGCGCGACGATCGAGTCGCCGGCCGGCGTCCACACCGGGTCGGCGTACCAGGCCGGCAGCGCCGACAGTCGCACCGGCGCGCCGCGCCCGTCAGCCGGCGCCTTCCACAGGTGCCCCCCTGTTTCGTCCCACGTGACATAGGCGATCCACCGCCCATCGGGCGACCAGGCGGGCATGAACTCGCGCGGCCGCTCGGTGCGCGTGAGACGACGCGGCACGCCGCCGCCGCTCGTGGCCACGTAGATGCGGGCCAGCGCCGAGACGGCCAGGCGGCCGTCGCGTGCCACGGCAAGATGGTGGAGGCGTCTGGCCGGCACCTCGCCCGTCGCGAGGCGTTGTGGCACGGCCAGCGGCGCGACCACCTCCAGCGAGACCGGCGCCTCGAACGGGATGATCGCATCGGTGCCGCTGGCGATCGTGATGCGGTGGATGCGGCCGCCGAAGGCCACCACGACCGACTCACCGTCAGGCGCAATGGCGTAACCCGCCACCACGTCGCGCGTGGCACGGCTCTCCAGTTCGTGTCGGTCGAGCCCGCGCACCAGCCACCGTTCGTCGCCACTCCGCAGGTCGCGCACGCGCAACCCGGTCACCCCCTCGTGTACCGCGGCGTACACCAGCCACCGCCCGTCGCGCGACAGCGCCGGACGCATGGGGAGCGTCCCTTCCAGCGCGACCGGCTGTGCCGGCCCGCCAGTGAGCGGCCGCCGCATGATGACGCTCGAGGCGCCGTTGCGGCTGCCGTAGGGACGTGGCGTCACCGAGGCGAAGTACAGCCACGCCCCATCCGCCGACACCGCCGCACCGTACCCCCCGGGGGCCGGCGCCGAGATGAGCGGCGGCTGCGGACCGTTGGTGTTCTCCACCAGGCGTTCCCCCGCCCCGCTGGTGGCATCGAAGCGCCATAGTTCGGCGGCGCGCGGCCCCGTGTCGTCGACCAGCGTCACGATGACCGAGCGACCGTCGGTCGCCCAGGCCGGTGAGATCATCAGCGCCCGGCGGCGCGTGGTGAGCTGTCGCGGCGCCCCACCATCGGCCCCTGCGATCCACAGGTTGTCCGACCCCGAGGCATCGCTCACGTAGACGAGCCGCGACCCGTCGGGGGAGTACCGTGGCTGCGACTGGAACGCACGGCCGGTGAGGCGCGGCGTCGCCCGGCCGCCAGCCATCGGGAGCTCGTAGATGTCGCCGAGCAGTTCGAAGGCGAGGCGCGTGCCGTCAGCTGCCACGTCGAGGGAGATCCACGTCCCCTCTCGCGTGGTGAAGGCGACGGTGTCGACCGCGGGGGGCTGCGGGGCGGCGACCGCGGGCACGCCCACCGTGAGCGCGAGGGCGGCGGCGAGCGAGACGACGTGACGTGACGGCATCCTGCATTGTGCCGCCATCGCCGCGCAGGCGCAATCCGTGCGGGGCGCGCGATCAGTCGCCGCGACTATCGATCGGCAGGACCCTGCCCCGTGAGCCTAACGAGTGAGCGCCGGCCGCGCCACCGGGCGGTCGAGGGCGCGCCCCAACGCCTGCACCGTGTCCTGTGGCCCGTGGTGCATCCAGACCGGCGACAGGAGCACCATGCGTCCGTCGCGCATGCGCAGCGCCGGGCGGTATACGTCACCCCCGTCGTCGTCCTTGCCGTGGTCGAGCACCACCTCGTCCACCCCCTCGAGCGGGAACTCGATCGTCTCGCGCACCCCGATCCCGGTGTGCTCGATGCGCCCCACCCCCTTTGCGAGATCGAGCACGGCTTGCGTCCTTGGGGCCCGCCAGCAGACCCACCCCCCGGCGAGCAGCGCGGTTACCCCCGCCGCGGCCACCGCCACGCGCTCCCAGGCCTGGAGCGTCCCGGCATCGGCCGCCATGCCCACGGGCGCCGCGAGGCCGACCAGCCCGACCACGATCAGGAGCCCTCCCAGGAACCAGTGCATCCCTGGCGTGTGCTCGAGCGTGATGGTTCGGCCGACGTTGGTGAGGCGCATGGAAGAGGCGCGGCGTTGAAGCGCGTGGGAGTCGCCTCAAGGACGGGCCGTCATCGGCTCCCGTCACACGCGATCGCATCACCCCGCACGACCGTTCCGCGATGAACCCGTCGGTGCCCCGCCGCTCCCCTCCCGACGCCTCGAAACGCTCGCCCCGCTACGGCAACACCTTGAGCCCGGAGCTCCCCGCCTTGCCGTCGGTGCGCGTACCGTCGAGCAGGGCCTGCGTCGTCAGGATGGCGAAGTGCGGAAAGGTGAAGACGAGCTGCGACCCGCCCCCCTCGGCGACCCCCTTCACCTTCCCCTCGCGCACCGCACGTATCGCCGTCTTCATCTCGCCCAGCCGTGCCGGCTCAGCCACCGCGGTGTTGTGTGCGGGGAGGAGCCGAGTCACCGATGGCGCGAGTTGGGCCAGGCGCGCGATCGAGCGTTCGTAGGCATCGAGATCGGTCTCGGGGGCAAAGAGCCAGACGGGAGCGTCGTAGTACGTGTCGCCGGTCCAGAGCAGTCGGTTGGCGCGGTCGAGCAGCGCGACGGCGTCCGGCGTGTGCCCGGGGACCTGGAGGATCTCGATCACGCGCCCCCCCAGGTCGAGGGTGTCGCCGTCGGCCACACGCCGCGTGGCCGTCCACGCGCGCGTCTGGAAGGTCGCCGTATCAAGCCCCGCCGGTGCACCATGGCAGAAGCTCGCCGGGACGACCTCGCTGTCGAGGTTCTCGTGCGGGAATCCCCGCTGGTTGTCGCGGGTGTAGGGCGACTCCACCGCCAGCACTTCCCCAAACTCCGCATTGCCACCCACGTGATCGTAGTGCGTGTGGGAGTTGAGCACGCGGACCGGGAGCGGCGTCAGCGCCTCGACCACCGGACGGATGGGCGACATGCCCAGCCCCGTATCGAACAGCAATGCCCCTGTCCGTCCCACGACGAGGTACGAGATCGCCTCCTGCCACTGCTGCGACTCGACCAGGGCGAACACCCCATCGTCGACGCGGTAGACCTCGAACCAGGTGGAGGGAACGTCGACGCGCGTCAGGGCGCGGTTGGCTGCCCGCGGAAGCTGCGCGCACCAGGTGGCCGCCGGCGGCGTGGTGATGGAATCGGTGGGCGCCGCGGCCGTGGCGGCCGGAGCGTCGGTGCGAGGCGTCTCGCCCTTCGGCGCACACCCCACGCAGGCGGTCGCGGCCAGCAGCGCGACGATTGGCGATAGCGTCTTCATCCCGCAACACTCTCCGTCGCACGTCGCGATGTCAAATGGGTCAATGCGCCGGCGCCCGCTCCGCGCGGGCTAGCCGGTATTGCGCAGCCCCGCGGCGACGCCATTGATCGAGATGTGGATCCCACGCTTCACGCGCTCCATCGCCTCCTCCGAGTCGGCGGCACGGGCGCGATAGCGCCGCATGAGCTCGACCTGCAGGTGGTTGAGCGGATCGATGTAGGAGAAGCGGTGCTCGATCGAGCGCGCGAGCGCGGGGTTGGAGGCCAGGCGGTTCGCTTCGCCGGTGATGAGCGAGAGCGCGCGGTCGGTGCGCCGCCACTCGGCCTCGATCCACCCGAAGATGCGCTCGCCTAACGCGTGATCCTCCACCAGCTCGACGTAGCGCTGCGCGATGCCGAGGTCGGTCTTGGCGAGGACCATGTCCAGGTTGGAGAGCAGTGTGCGAAAGAACGCCCACTGCTCGTGCATCCGGCGCAGGAGGGCGAGGCGGTCATCGTGCTGCGCCGGATCGGCGGCGAGGTACGAGGCGACCCCCGACCCAAAGCCGCACCACCCCGGAAGCGCGGCACGGCACTGCCCCCAGCTGAAGCCCCAGGGGATCGCCCGCAGGTCCTCGATGGCGCGCGTCGCTTTTCGCGAAGCAGGGCGCGACCCGATGTTGAGCTCGGCGATCTCGCGAATCGGCGTCGCACTGAAGAAGTAGTCGGCAAAGCCCGGCGTCTCGTACACCAGCGCACGATACGCGGTGAAGCTCCCGTCGCTGATCGCCTCGGCGGCCTCGCGAAAGGTCCGGGGGACCGCCTTGGCCGGCGGGAGGAGCGTCGTCTCGAGCGTTGCCGCCACCAACGTCTCGAGGTTGCGTCGCCCGATGTCGGGGTTGGCATACTTGGAGGCGATCACCTCGCCCTGCTCCGTCAGGCGCAACTGCCCGTTCACCGTCCCAGGGGGCTGCGCCATGATCGCCTGGTAGCTCGGCCCACCGCCGCGCCCCACCGTCCCCCCACGCCCGTGGAACAGGCGCAGCGTCACGCCCAGCGCCTCCTCGAGCGAAGCGAACAGCGCGACGAGCGCCGTCTCGGCTTTGTAGAGCTCCCAGTTGCTGGTGAAGGTCCCGCCATCCTTGTTGCTGTCGGAGTAGCCGAGCATGATCTCCTGCTCGCCCCCCGAGGCGCGCATCATGGCGCCAACGCCCGGCGTGGCGTAGAAGTCGCGCATGATCGCCGTCGATCGGCGCAGGTCGCCGATGGTCTCGAAGAGCGGGACGACGATCAGGTCGGTCACCGCGCCCTCGCGCAACGTGCCGCGCACCAGCCCCGTCTCCTTGAAGAGGAGGAGCACCTCCAGGAGGTCGCTCGCCTCCTCGGTATGCGAGATGATGTAGTGGCGGAGGGCGTCGGGACCGAACTGCGCGCGGAGCGTCGCCGCCGTCTCGAAGATCGCCAGCTCGCTGGCAGTGGCGTCGTCGTACCGGTGGCCGCGCACGCGCAGCGGACGGGGATCGTCGAGCAGGCGCACGAGGAGCGCGCGCCGTCCGTCTTCGCCTAACGACGAATAGTCGGGCTCGAGCCCGGCCGCGCGCAGCAGTTCCGTCAACACCGCCTCGTGCCGGTCGGAGCTCTGCCGCAGGTCGACCGTGGCCAGGTGAAAGCCGAAGACCTGCACCGACCGCACGAGCGGCGCCAGGCGCAGGGTGATCACCGAGCCGGCGCCGTGTCCGCGCAACGACCGTTCGACGATGCGCAGGTCATCCAGCAGGGCATCGGGCGAGGCATACGGCGGCGCCGGCGCCACCGCCTGTCGCATGGCGACCTTTCCGGTCAGCGCCTCCAACGTGGCGGCCAGGCGAGCGTACATCCCGATGAGGGCGCGCCGATACGGTTCATCTTGCCGGTGCTCGCTGGTGTCGGGCGAGCGCTCGGCGAGCGCCTGCAGCTCCGGCGTGACGTGGGCCAGCAGCGCCGACATCGACAGCTCCCCTCCGAGCGCATGCAGCGCGTCGAGGTAGAAACCGATGGCGGTCTCGCCCTGGCGCTGCAGCGCCATCCGCAACGTCGTTGCCGTGACGAAGGGGTTCCCGTCCCGGTCGCCGCCGATCCAGTTCCCCATGCGGAAGAAGGCGGGAATGTCCGTCCCGGGGAGCGCTTCCTCGAGGGTGCGGTACATCCGCGGGATCTCGCGTAGGAAGGTCGCGTGGTAGTACTGGAGCGCGTTCTCGATCTCGTCACCGACCGTGAGCCGGGCCAGGCGTAGCATCCGCGTCTGCCAGAGCTGCGTCACCCACCCCTTGATCTGCGCCTCGTTCTCCGCGCGCTCGCGGTCGGTTCGGAGCGTCTCGCGCACCGCGACCAGGGCGGCGATCGCGCGCTCGGCGGCGAGGATGCTCTGCCGCTGCACCTCCGTCGGGTGCGCGGTGAGGACCGGGGAGATGTGGGCCGACTGGAGCGTCTGCGCGATCGTGTCGGGGCTGACTCCCGCCGCGGCGAGCCGCCTGAACGTCTTGGCCAGCGACCCCTCTTGCACGTGCCCTTGCCGCTCGTGATGCAGTCGGCGCCGGACGAAGTGGCGGTCCTCGGCGATGTTGGCCAGGTGCGAGAAGTAGGAGAAGGCGCGGATCACGCTCACCGTCTGGTCGTTGGACAGGTTCCGCAGGAGCTTGTCCATCGCCTCACCGGCCGCCGAGTCGCTCTTGAGGCGGTAGGCCACCGAGAGCTGGCGAACGCGCTCGACGAGCTCGAAGGCCTCCCGCCCATCAAGCTCGCGAATCACGTCGCCGAGGATCCGCCCGAGGAGCCTGATATCCTCCATGAGGGGGCGGTTCTTTTCGGCGGCGGCCACGGCGGGGTCTGCGGGAGTACGCATGTTTATTCGTTGCTATCTAAAGAATTGTCCTGCAGGCACTTGAGACGGCAGTACAGCGCGCAGATTCGATATCCAGTGCCGTGCATCGTCGTCGCACGCAGCCTTCGAGCGCGCCCGTCATCCGCTATCGGGGTCCACTCTGTGGGTTTTCCACATCGGCCGCCAGTCGCCGCTGGACCCCATCCACATGATGCTGATTGTGGTACAGGGTGAAGAGGAGCATCTCGCGAACGGTGAGCTTTCCCAGGAGGGGGTGAGGGAAGCGATGTCGGTCGAGGTCGGCGTCGCTCCAGCGCGTCACGCGAGCGCGCAGCTCGCCGATCGCCGCGCGATGCGCCGTCATGATCCGGGCGCGATCGACATCGGGGGTAGCACCGTGTCTCGAGGGTGTCGGGGCAAAGCGCCCCGCCGTCCCGCCGGCGGCCAGCACCTGACGATAGTCGTCGCGCACACCCTCGAAGGTCCGCGACGCCGCCGATGGCCGTCCGAACAGCAGGGCGACCAGCGTCCGCGGGACCCGCAGGCCAGCGCTCACCGCCGCCATCGACTTGGTGAGGTGTCGGACATTGTCGGCCGGCGACCAGGCCGTGCCGATCGGGGCGAAGAAGACGCGGGTCGACAGGGCATTCCAGAAGGCGACACCGCGCGCGTGCACGCGCTCGAGTTCGGCGACGATCTCGTCGCGGGCGTAGGGTGACGGGTCGGGCACGCGGCTACCGCAGCCGCCGGAGCTCGGCCTCCGACACGATGAAGCCGAAGCCGGGCCACCCGCCAGACTGCACCGACCGCTCGAACCAGCGACGCGCCTGTGCCGTGTCGCCCTTCACCAGGTACCAGTTCCCGATCCCGAAGGCGAGCGTCGCCAGCTGCACGTCGGCGGTGTCGGCGGGGGTGAGCACCTGCTCGGGGCCGATCTCGCCGCGATAGAGGCGGAGGCGCTGGGCATACGCCACCGTCGTCTTGAGCGAGTCGGTACGCCGGTCGAGGTGCGCCCTGGCCTCGGCGCCGCGCCCGGCGCGCGCCAGCGACATCCAGAGCCAGTCCGTCGATCCTGCGAGCTCGCCAGGATCGGGGGCGCGGCAGGGCGCGGGCAAAGGCGTCGGCGGCGCCGGCGAAGTCGCCGCGCACGAACTTCACGACCCCGAGGTGATACCAAATGCCGTAGATCGTGGAGTCGATCGCGGCGCCGCGCGTCAGGTCGACCATGGCCTGGTCGAAGGCACGCACCGAGAGATGTCGGTGCCCGCGCCAGCGCAGGAGCATGGCGTTGTTAGGGTCGATGGCCAGCCCGCGCGAGTACGTCGCGATCGCCTCGCGGAACTGCCGCGCCCCCGACTGCGCCGCCCCCAGCGCGAGGATCCGGTCGATGTTCCGCGGATCGCTCGCCAGCGCGGCCTGCGCTCGGGCCACGGGGCCAGTGTCGGCCTGTGCGCGGTAGGCGACACCGGCAGGTGAGGTGTACTGCACCGACTGTCCGGTCGCCGGGGAGGCGAGGAGGACGACCGTCGCCACGACGGCCGCGCCGAGCGAACGCGCACGCATGCGGAATCTCGCAGGAAAGAGAGGGGGACGGTCGCAGGCGAAGGTCGGCGGACCGCCGTGCGCTGAGCTTACGTCGCCACCACTCGCCGGTCGAGGCGTGGGTGCCCGTCGAGCACCCCACGTGGCGCGGCACGTGGTGGGGCACGTGGCGCGGCACCTGGCGGCCGCGTTCGCTCACGGGGACTGGTCCCGGACGCTGCAGCCACCAACATTCGACGCGCCCATCGTGCTCGTTCACTCACTCGCGTGGCCATGCCGCTGGATTCATCGCTCGACGTCCGACGCTACCGCACCCTCGTCGCCGCCGCCGCCATCGTAATCGTCGTGGCGGGGCTCAAGGCCTCGGCGAGCGTGCTCGATCCGATCCTCATGTCGGCCGTGGTGGTCGCGTGCGCCGTGCCGCTGCAGCACAAGCTGCGTGAGCGCGGCTTGGGGCCGCGGCTGGCGATGACGGCCACCGTCATCGCGGTCGTCTCCGGCCTCCTCCTCTTTGGCGGCATCATCGGCTACGCCGCCAAGGCGCTCGTCGCGACGGTCCCGCAGTACCAGGACCGACTCTCCGCGCTCATGACCAGCGGGGTCTCGTGGCTCGACCGTTTCGGGATCGACGCGTCGCGCTCCCAGCTCATGGCGATGGTGAGTCCGTCACGCGTCATCTCGATGTCCGCCAACCTCATGGCCGGGCTCGGGAGTGCGCTCAGTGTCACGATCCTCATCGTGATGCTGTCGATCTTCCTGCTCATCGAGTCCAACGCCGTCATGCATCGCCCGGGACACCGCGCGCGCGACAAGGCGCTGTCGCTGGCCTGGCAGCGACGACTCAACGCGATGGCCAACGACATCCAGCAGTACGTCTGGATCACCCTCATCACGGGGCTCATGTACGCCGGGGTGGTGTGGGTGATCCTCCTGCTGCTCGGCGTGGACCTCGCGCTGCTGTGGGCGCTGGTCGCGCTCGTCCTCAGCTTCGTCCCGGGGATCGGCTTCATCCTGTCGATGATCCCGCCGGTGGCGCTGGCGATGCTGGAGTTCGGCCCGGTGCGCGCCGGCCTCCTGGTGCTGCTGCTGGTGGTGCTCAACAGCGTCGTCGACAACGTCATCAAGCCGCGCTTCATGCAGGAGGGCTTCGACCTCGGCCCCTTCGTCCTCTTTGCGGCGATCCTCTTCTGGACGTACGTGTTGGGCCCCACCGGGGCGCTGCTCGCCGTCCCGCTCACCACCGCCGTGCGCCGCCTCTTTGCGCCGAGCGAGGCGGACGACGTCAGCCCACCCGCGACGCCGTCAGAGGCGCAAGCCTGACGCGGTGCGGTGCGTGAGCGCACGCGAGTGAGCGCGCGAGTGAGCACGCGGAGCTAGGCGCGCGCACGTGGGCGCATGCACGTGAGCGAGCGTCCGCGGTCAGCGCAGTTCGGCGGACAGGGCGCGCACGAAGGTGTCGACGTCCTGCTCGGTGTTGAACAGGTGCGTCGAGATGCGGTGCCCGTTGAACCAGTTGCCGGGGACGACCTTCACCTCGACGTGATGTTGCTCGCGCAGCCGCGTGTGCAGCGTCCCAGCCTTGTGCTGCTCGGGGAGGCGATAGCTGAGGAGCGGCGACGCGATCGGCCCCGCGCCGCCGCTCACGATCGTGACCTGCGGAACGGCGGCGAGCGCCGTGTGCAGCCGACCACGGAGCGCCAGGTTGTGCGCTTCGATGCGCGCGAGGCCGATGGTGCTCAGGTAGTCGATGGCCGCCCCCAACCCGATCACGCTCGGCAGCGACGCAACGCCTGACGAGGCCGAGTAGGCGGCGCGCCCACTCTGCAGGGCGATCGGGTCGATGGCGGTGCCCAACTCCTCGCTCAGGTAGAGGAGCCCGGTCCCTTTCGGGGCCAGGAGCCACTTGTGGCCGCTGGTGGCATACACGTGACAGCCTAACGACTTCACGTTCACCTCGACCGCCCCGACGGCCTGCGCGCCATCGACCACGGCGATGCACCCGCGCTCGCGCGCGAGCGCCGAGAGTCGGGCGACCGGCATGCGAAGCCCGGTGGAGCTGAGCAGGTGCGAGAAGGAGAAGACGCGCGTGCGCGGGGTGATCGCGGCGCGAAAGCGATCGATGATGGCCTGCGCATCGTTTTCGCCCGGTGGAATCGTGACGACGTCGAGCACGACGCCGTACTTGCGCGCGACATAGTCCCAGCAGACGCGTCCCCCCGGGTGCTCCTGGTCAGTCGTGAGCACATGATCGCCCGCCGCCAGCCCGAGTCCCTGCGCCACCCAGTTCATCCCTTCGGTGGTGCAGTTGGTGAGGACCATCTCGTCGGTCTTGCAGCCGAGGAAGGCGGCGGCCTTGGCGCGGACCGCTTCGATGGCGTGTTCGAGTGGTCCGTAGCCCTGCGCCGCGGGATTGGATTCCAGCGTGGTCCATGCCCCGATCGTCCGCTCCATCACCGGGCGCGGGGTCGGGCCAAGCGATCCCGTTTGCAGGTAGGTGAGCCCCGGTTCGAAGAGGAAGTCGTCGGGGGCGAGCGCGAGTCCGCGCGGGGCGCGCGTAGTTCCGGTCGGGGCGCGCGTCGACGAAGCGATCCTCAGCGCCGCCGGCTCGGCGGCGAGGGGCGCAGGGGCCAGCATGGCGGCTGCGGAAGAAACGCCGACGGTGCGCAGGAAGTCGCGGCGCGACGCGGTGGTGCGAGTCATCGATCGCTGGGATGAGCGTGGAGGCAACGTGGTGGAAGCTGCACGCCGGTGTCGGCGAGCGCCACGCAACGGCGGCGCGACGCATCAGCGACGCGGCGCAGCGGCGGCGCGTCGCATCGAGCCTGCAGTGCACGAAGCGCACTATCTTCCGTCGCGCCCGCGGTGTGAGGCCCCGCCTTTGGTTGGGGTGAACGCGGTGCTCGCATCTTTCCATGTTCCCGTCTTCCGACCTTCAGGATGAGCGACATCTCCGCCCTGATCCTCCCCGGGCTTGGCGACTCCGGTCCCGAGCACTGGCAAAGCGAGTGGGAACGGCGCGACCACAGTTGCCGCCGGGTGGTGCAGACCGAGTGGAATGCCCCCAATCGCGCCGACTGGGTGTCGTGCCTCGACGCGGCGATCGTCGGCGTCATGCAGTCGGTCGTGCTGGTCGCGCACAGCACCGCCTGTCCGCTGGTGGCGCACTGGGCGGTCTCGGCGTCGCCGGTGCGCCACCTGCGCGTGCGCGGGGCGCTCCTGGTGGCGCCGAGCGATCCCGAGGGCCCCAACTATCCGCCGGGGCCCACCGGCTTTGCCCCGGTCCCGATGGTCCGGCTTCCCTTCCCCAGCATCGTGGTCGCCAGCAGCAACGACCCATACGTCAGCACCGAACGTGCGCGCGCCTACGCGGACGCCTGGGGGAGCCGCTATGTGGAGCTGGAGGGGGCAGGTCACATCAACGTCGCGGCCGGCTTTGGCCCGTGGCCCGAGGGGTGGGCGTTGCTGGAGGAGCTGCGATCGGCGCCAGTGCCTGACGAGTGGATGCCATCGTGGCTGGCGAGCGAAGAGACGCTCGACACCTTCCTCGAGGGGTTTCGGGACGGGACGTTTCCGATCACCTGGTGGACGCACGGCGCCCACGTGGGGATGGCGGCGGCGATCCTCTGGTCGACGGCCGTCCCGCACGCGCTGAACCTGATGCGCGAGGCGATCCGGCATTACAACACGAGCCAGGGCGGGCACAACACGGAGACGAGCGGCTATCACGAGACGCTCACCCGTCTGTGGGTGGGCGCGGTGGCGGCGACGCTCTCGACGCTGCCGTCGGGGATCTCGCGGCTGGAGGCGGTGCGTCAGGTCTACCGGATCTATGCGCGTCGATCTGGGCTCTTTCGCGACTGGTACGCGTTCGAGCTGCTCAAGTCGACCGAGGCGCGGCGGGAATGGGTGGCGCCCAATCCGGTCCGGACCGGGGTGGCGGGGGCGCTCTTCGCCCCCTGACCACCGGTAGGGTCACCGTCCCGGTCGATACCGCCGCAGCGTCCCCTTCTCGACGTCTTCGCGCGTGAAGGCGACGCGTTTCATCTCGCCTCGGGCGAACATGGCCGCCTGGTCGGCGAAGTGGGGCGACTCGGGGCGCGCGCTCTGGCCGTACGCGAGCACCGAGTAGGCACGCGGGACGGGGGTGAACTCCACGGCGAGGACCCAGCCGTCGCCGCCGCGCGCCACCCGCTTGCCGTCGGGGGCGTCGGAGTACTGCAGCACGCGAAAGCACCCCAACGCTCCCGTGCAGCCGCCGACCGGGACGTCGACGTCGCCGCGGCGCACGCGGTGCACGTCGCCCCAGGCCACGTCGGCGCGCCCGTACCGGCGCGTCGCCTCGTCCACCGCCCACGCGAAGTCGGCGGCCGCGCGCACCGGGTCGGCGAGTCCGTCCGGCGTATCGTTAGGCCGCGTCGGGCTCCACGGCGTCGCGAAGGTACGGCGGGCGCGCTCGGCGAAGGGGAGGGCGCGCAGCGCCTCGCCTTGCAGGTGGCGATTGTACCAGAGCTCGAAGAGGATGCCACCACGCGAATCAGGGGCCGTGGTGCGGTCCCACTGCGCCAGCATCTCCGCTGCCGCCGCCACGGCCGCCGACGGCGACGAGGCCCGCACCGCCGCCAGCAGGTCGTCGGCCAGGCGCTCGCCGGCCAGCATGCGATACGAGTGCTTGAGCGTCACCACGTCCTCGAGCGACATCTTCGGCATCTGCGTCGACAGGCGGATCCCGAGCTGCGAGCGGAAGCCTAACGCGGGGCGCGAGAAGTTCGACGGGAACCGCGTCGAGTCGAGGATGGCGTTGAGGTTGGTGTAGTGGAACGGGTCGTTGGACTGCTGGATGTAGCCCCCGGGCGGGTTGAGCAGCTGCGGGAGCGAGTCGAACGGCACCATGTCGCGCCACATCTCGGCGCTCGTGCGCACCGCGATGGCCACCGAGTCGCCGCCGGAGGCATGCGGGAGGCGCGGGACGGTCGCGTTCCACACGTAGAAGATGTTCCCCCTGGCGTCGGCGTACGTGAGGTTGGACGTCGTGTGTGCGCGCAGGCGCATGGCGTCCTTCCACTCCTCGAGCGTGCGCGCGCGCATCATGCGCAGGAACTGCTCGCCCTTGCGGAACTCCCCCTCCGACGGCCAGCGCACGACGTACACCTTGCCGTTGGCGCGCTCGACCACCGGCCCCACGTGCGTGCGCCACATCGTGCGCACCTCCGACGAGAGCCCGGCGCCGTTGCGATACTCGGCCACGAGGTCGATGCGCTGCAGCGGATGGCTCTCGCCGTCGAGCAGGTAGTGATCGACCTGCGTGCTGTCGACGTCGAGGGCGTAGAGCGCCTCGTTGTCGGTGTTGTTGTTGGTCGTCGCCCACCCAAGGTGCGTGTTGAAGCCCCCGACGAGCAGCGCCGGGTGGCCAATCCGGAAGTCGCCATAGAAGTCCATGACGCCCGGGACGGTGACGTGCGCCTCGTAGTAGCCGGCGTTCCAGTCGAGGTGCGGATTGCGCAGGAGGATCGCGCGCTTCGACCGGGTGCGCGACGGCGCGAAGGCCCACGCGTTGGACCCCTCGCCTTCCCGCTGCAGCGAATCCTGCCGGGTGCGCTCGCGCCGGCGCCGCTCGCGATCGCCGAAGTTCTGCGCCGCACTGGGAACCGCCTCCTCCATCCACAGCGCCGCCACGTCCTCGCCCGTGAAGTCGTGCGGCATCCACGACGGCATCTCGCTGGGGTGTTGCGCCACGTAGTCGTTCACCCCCTGCGCGAAGCCGTCATACACCTGGCGCGTCTCCTGTTGCAGCTGCCGCCAGGTCTCCACGGCGCGCTGGTGCGTGAGGCGTGCCTCGAAGTCGCGCGGCAGCGAGTCGCGCCCGAAGTAGCGACCGAGGTGGCCCCGCGCGCGCACCAGGCCGTGCGCCACGCGCACGCCGTAGTCCTCGAGCTGGACCCACGCCATGGCGTAACCAAGGGCGCCGAGGTCCTCGGCCTGGAGATGCGGAATGCCATAGGCCGTGCGACGGATCTCGACGCGGTCGGCGTACGAGCGCGTCGGCGACACCGCCAGCGATCGCGCGTCCTGTGCCATGAGGGGCAGGACCACGACCGGGATCGCGATCGACATCACGAGCGCGGCGAGGAGCGCGCGAAGGGAGAGTCGCATGATGGGGAGAGTGAAGCGGCGCCTGCCGATCGGACGATCGACAGGCGCCAGTCGTTATGCATCGTGTGCGAGGAGCCCCCGCCAGCGTGGGTTATGCTGGCGACAGCGCCGATCGTCAGGCATTGCGGTCGATGCAGCTCGCGCCGCCCGCACTGGGGTTGTTCTGCTCGGCCTGCGGAACGGGGAAGTTGACGTCGGTCCCGTAGTTGCCGCCCTTGTGCCAGCCGCCCGTGGGGAAGACGTTGGCCTGCGCGCGGCCGTACTGCCGGATGAGGCGCCGCATGTCGCCCGTGCGATAACCACGGCCAAAGAACCAGAAGGCGCGCTCGCGGAACAGCTGGTCGAGGCGGGCCGCCGGCGTCCCCGCATCGGTGAGCGGGGCAAGCCCGGTCACCGTGGCACGCGCGGCGTTGAGCGTGGCCAGTGCCGCAGCGGCATTCCCCGCCTTGAGCTGGGCCTCGGCTTCGATCATCCGCGCCTCGATGCCGTTGGTGATGGCCACCGGCGATTCGCGCAGCGGCCAGGCCGATGCGATGATGATCGGGCGCAGCAGGTCGTCACGCGTGGCCAGCGTGACGCCGATGGCACGACACGCGGCATCGCCTCCCTGGCACACCGGGACGCGCGGGTCGTTGGCCGACCCGAAGTTCATTCCGTTGACGCCCTCGCTCACGCTCACGCTGTAGCGACGCGACAGGCTGTTGAAGTTCCAGATCTGGTTGCTCGTCGCCGTCGCGGCGTGGAGCATGTTGTACGTGAACGAGTTGGGGACGGCGGCCACCGCCGTCGCCGCCTCGGCCTGGCGGTTGAGGTTCACGAGGATGCGTCCCCGCAGGACGCGCAACGCGTTGCGCACCCGCGTATCGTCGGCGGTGGTCCCGGTCACGAGCACGAGCCCCTGGTCCACGAGCGCCAGCGCCTTGTCGAACGCCGCCGTGGTCGTGATGGGCGACCCGTACTGCTCGACGCCGTTCACGATCGAGCTGAAGACCAGCCCGCTGCAGTAGTGCTCGGCCATGAGGTTGATCGTGTACGCCTGCACGAAGTACATCTCCGCCGGCTGCCACCCGGGCGCTGTCGCATTGTAGGTCTTGAGGAGTTCGACCGCCTGCTCCGCCGAGAGGCGCGCACGATGCAGCACGCGATTGGCGGCGGTGAGGAAGGTGTTCTCGCGCGTGATGGTGCGCTGGTCGATCTCCTGCCGCGCGATGAAGGAGTCGCCATTGATCCACTCGTCGGTGAGGAGGCCGCCGAGGAGGAGGAGCGATTCGTCGCCGCTGGTGGCGGCGTTGAGGCGTGCCAGGGCGCCGAGGCGCACCGCATTCGCGCCGGCCACCGACTGCACGTCGGTGGGGTTCACGATGTCGGGGTCCTTCACTTCGAGGACCTCGGTGGCGGTGGTGCACGACGCGATGAGCGACAGCGCCGCGAGTCCGGCCGCGCCGGCGGTGCGGCGCGCCGCGGCCTGCAGCCGGTCGCCCGCGGGGATGAAGGTCGTATATGCTCGCATGATATCGATCACCCTAGTAGGCAAGGTTGACGCGGAAGGCGAAGAAGGTCGGCGGGCCAAAGGCCTGGAACGACGACGGCGCATCACCGGTGGTGCCGAACGACTCGGGGTCGACGCCGAGATAGTTGGTCCAGAGGAGGCCGAGGTTGCGCACCGCCGCCGTCACCGAGAGCGAGCGGCCACGGGTCAAGCGCGTGGTCCAGTCGCGCGGGACGTTCCACACCGCCGAGATCTCACGGAAGCGGATGAAGTCCCCGTCCTCGAAGAAGCCGGCGACCGAACGGCTCGGGTGCTCGCGCACCATGACGGTGCGTGCCTGTTCGAACAACGGCGCCTGGGGGTTGATGAGCCCCTCGCAGTTGAAGCGCGAGGCGCAACGGATGCGCTCCGAGTTGTTGTACACGAGGTTGCCACCCTTGTAGTCGATCATCGCCGAGAGGCGCAGCGCGCGCTTGAAGAGTTCGATGCTGTTGGTCAGCGCGAACTCGTAGCGCGGCAGCGGATACCCATGGAACTCGGCCGTGTCGGAGACGGTGATCTCGGTGAGGTTGGGGTCGGCGCTGTAGCGGATGATCCCGTCGCCGTTCTTGTCCGCGTAGCTCTTGAGGCGGCGCGACCACCAGCCATACAGCGGGTAGCCTTCCTTCTGCTGCTGCGTGGCGCCCACGATCGGCGGGACGCCGCCCAGGCTCACGAGCTCGTTGTCGTTGGTGGAGGCGTTGATGGAGACGTCCCAGCCTAACGCGTCGCGGCGCAGGATCTGCGCGTTGATGAGCGCTTCCCACCCCGTGTTCTGCACCTCGCCCAGGTTCTCGAGGCGCGCCGTGGCGCCCGTCCCGATCGAGGGGGGGAGGATGCGCGAGATGAGCGCGTCCTTGGACGACTTGCGGTAGTACGTGAGCTCCGTCGTCAGGCGCGAATCGAAGAAGGTGCCGTCGAAGCCCATCTCGAGTTCGGTGGAACGCTCCGGCTTGAGCTGGCGGTTGCCGAGCGCCGTGTACACGAGCGCCGGCTGGTCGCCGCTCTCGCCGCGGTAGACCGACGACGAGAAGAACTGCACGGCGTCGATGGTGCCGGGCTGGACCCCCGAGGCGCCGTACGCCGAGCGCACGCGCAGCTGGTTGATCCAGTTGGCCTTGGGAAAGAACCCTTCCTCGCTGATGAGCCACGAGGCGGAGAGCTTGGGATAGAAGACCGTCTTGAAGTCGGCGCCGAAGGCGCTGTTGCGATCGGAGCGCACCGCGCCGGTCACGAAGAGCTTGTCGCGGAACGAGACGGCCTGCTCCACGAAGGCGCCGAGCGTGCGGCTTTCGGCGGTCGTCTCATCGGCGGCGGCGACCGAGCCGGCGGTGACCGTGGTGGCCCCCGGCGGCAGCTGCGTCCCGGTGGCGCCGTTGCGGTTGAAGATGTTGCGGTAGAACTGGAAGCCCGCCGTCGTCTTGGACTCGAGCGTTTCCGACAGGCGACGCGTGCCGGTCACGCCGGCGTCGACGGTGTAGACGAAGAAGTTGGTGCGGTTGTCGGTCTTGAAGCCCAGGCGGTCCTGCCCGGTGTTGGTGCAGTTGTCGAAGCGGCAGAGCTGCGAATCGAGGCGGTTGGTGTAGTCCAGCCCGAAGTTCGCGCGCGTCGTCAGCCAGTCGGCCGCACGCCAGTTCGCGTTGACCGAGCCGATGAAGCGCTCGATCGACTGCGTCGTTTCGGTCTGGTAGATGTCGCGCGGCGTGAACTGGCGCCACCCGAAGAGCGTGTCACCCTGCGGGTTGAGGTTGTACTTGAAGCCGGGGCCACCGAAGGTGTTGGCGGCAATGCCCGGCGTGCCGGAGTCATCGCTGCGCGGCAGGTAGATGTCCTGCGACGTGAAGCCGGCGTTGACCTGCATTTCCGCGTTGCGCGGCAGCGTGATGTTGATGTTGCTGCGCCCGGTCACGCGCCCGCGCATGCCGGGATTCTCCTGGCGGCTGCTGAGCGAGCGGTTGTTGCGCGCCAGCCAGCGCTGCTCGAACTCGGGGACCTTGGTGACGCCGTCCTCGTTTTCGTACTCGCCGTGCAGGAAGTAGCGCGACACATCCGAGCCGCCGCGCAGCTGCGCCCCGTACTGGCGCCGATAGCCGGTCCCGTAGGGTGTGGACTCCTTGTCGTCGTGCAGGTTGTAGCTGGTGACACTGTCCTGCACGCACTGGCCCGCCACCACCTGCGACAGGAAGCACTGCACCGTGTTGGACGGCGTCGACGTCGTGGCCGCGGTCGGCCCGGTGCGCCATCCCCACCAGGCGGTGGGATAGTCGTTGCGGTCGGTGATCCCGGTCTGCTCCGAGTAGAACGACCACTGCGGGCGGCCGGCGGTCCCCTTCTTGGTCGTGATCACGATGACGCCGTTGGCGGCGTCGGTGCCGTAGAGGGTCGCGGCCGACGGACCACGCACCACTTCGATCGACTCGAACTCCTCGGGATTGAGGTCGTCGAAGCGCGACGTTTGCGTGCCGCCGACGCTCACCGAAGACGAACCGGTGGACGCCTCCACGCGCACGCCGTCGATGACGACGATCGGGTTGTTGGTGAGAGAGAGCGAGCTGGTTCCGCGAATGCGGATGCGCGTCCCCGCCCCGGTCTGCGTGCCGGGGGTCACAAGGACCCCCGCGGCGCGCGAGGTGAGGAGGTCCGCCATCCCCGACACGGGCTTGGACTCGACGAGCTGCGAGGCATCGACCTGCGCGATCGCGTTCCCGACCTCGACGCGGCGCTGCTGCCCGGTGGCGGTGGTCACGACGGGGTTCAGCGTCACCGCGAGGGCGTTGAGCTGGAAGTTGAGCGTGGTGGCCTGTCCCGACACCACGGTCGCCGACTGCCGCTGCTCGCCGAAGCCGAGCCGCAGGACGCGGACCTGGACGGTGCCGGGGGCGACGCCGCGCAAGGTGTACTGCCCCTCCGTACTGGTCTGCGTCCCGACGTTGCTCCCGACGACGGCGAGTTGGGCGGCGGCGATGGGTTGCCCGGTCGCCGCGTCGGTCACGCGGCCAGTGATACTCCCGAGCTGGGACTGCGCCGCGAGGGAGGCTGGCGCCAACGTTCCGAGGAACGCCGCCAGTGCGAGCACGCGCATAACGAGTGGTGGATGCATGGACACCTCGAGGGCGCCTACGGTGAAGAGGGTGGGATGACGACGCCCGGAGTCGTCGTCGCTCCCGTGGGGGGACGGCCGGCTCACGCTGTGCTCCGCCGGCCGGGTGGTGCGTCGGCGGCTAGTGATCGCCAGCCGACTCGGGCAGTGCGTCTCCAAGATGTGCGCCTCGTCGGGCACCGGACAGGGGCTCGTCCGAATGAGCCGCGACCGAGTGCTCCGCGAGCCACGCGAGGTATCGCGTCACCACCGCGTCGGCCGCGATGGTGCGGCGCGGGTCGAACTGGATCCCTTCGCCGGCCACGATATCGGGTTGAATGAAGGCACGGATGAACGACGCGCGCAGGAGCACATCCACGGCATCGAAGGCGCGCGCGGGGCCGGCGCGCGGGCGCTTCCAGACGATCGTGCGAACATGCGACTGCGTGCGAGAGCGCGGATGGATGCTCACCAGGCCGTACGTCACCGTGCGCCGGAAGCGCGACGTCACGAGGATGAGCGCACCGCCGGCGTTGCGCACGGTCATCTCCGTGCGCGGCCCCGAGACGAGGCGGGTGACGCGGTCGCGCCACTCGCCCCCCACGACGTCGAACGCGGCGCGTGCCTCGAACACGGCGTCGTCGCGCAGGACCTCCGGTGGCCCGGCCAGTCGCCGATCGTGCGCGGTGAGAAAGTGCTGCGTGTCGAAGCCGTTGGTGCTCACCATCCACCACGGCATCGCCACGTCGAAGGAGAAGGGCGGTGCCGAGATGAGGTCGTCGGGAGCGACGTCGGCGAAGAAGGGGGCGGGGGCGCGATGGCCGCTGTCGGTATGGAAGAAGAGGTGCCCGCCGAGCATGGCGATCGGATACGACCGCACCGCCGCAGCCGCCGGCGGATCCTCGCCCGATGGGGTCTGCTCGCATGTCCCGTCACCACGAAAGCGCCACCCGTGCAACGGGCACTCGAGGCAGTCGCCGACCACATTGCCCCGTGCGAGGTGCGCCCCGAAGTGCGAGCAGCGCCCATCCAGGACGTGCACCTGACGGCCCGTGGCAAAGGCGACGTACTCCCGATCCCCCAGGCGGAGCTCGACGGGGCGTCGCATCTTCTCGACCGGGGCGACGTAGTACCACCCGTGCGGGACGAGCGGGAAGTGCGGCGGGCGGTCGCTCACGTCACACCGTGCCCAGCGCGGCCGACACCGGCGCGGCCGACGCCGGCGCGCCCGGAGGAAGGACGCGCGCCACGTCGGCGCGCAGTCGGCGGTCGATCCAGTCGTTGAGGCGGTCGAAGGCCCGCGTCACGAGCGGGGCGCGCCCCAGGGCGTCGCACTGGAAGGTGAGCATCTCGTCGCGCATCGACGGATCGTAGTGCAGGATCCCGTGATAGAACATGGTGGCGTCGAGGGAAACGCGGCGCGCCACGAGTTCGTTCGCCATCCATCGCACGTGGTTGCCGACGTCGGCGCACGACATCGTCGCATGACGCCAATAGGGGCTCACGGTGCGCGGATTGGCATCGGTCACCAGGTCGTGGCGCTCCGCGTGCTCGGGTTGGAGGATCGGCACCGTGGCCACGCGCGTGGAGAAGGTGGCGAGGAAGTGGAAATCGGGAGGAGACGCCGCCAGCATGTCGCAGGTACGCTGCAGCGTTGCGCGCGTCTCGCCGGGGAAGCCCACGATGAGTGAGACCACGGTCGTGAGCCCCGCTCGGCGGCAGGCCTCGAGCGCACGCGCATTCTCGCGCACCGTCGTGCGCTTCTGCATGCGATCGAGCTGCCCCTGATCGCCGGACTCGATCCCCACTTGCACCTGGATGCACCCGGCCTCGCGCATGAGCAGGACCACCTCGTCGTCGCACAGGTCATCGGCGCGCGCGTAGCAGATCCACTTGATGCCAAGCTTGCGTCGCACGAGGGCATGGCAGAACGCCATCAGGCGCGCGCGCGGCATCGTGAAGAGCGAGTCGAGGCAGGTGATGTACTCGACGCCCAGCGTCGTCGCGTAGTGCTCCCAGTCGTCGGCCATGCGCTCGGCCGAGCGCGTGCGAAACTTCGAGTCGTCGAAGAGGTACGGGTAGTTGCAGAAGGCGCAGCGATACGGACAGCCGCGTACGCTCTCGTAGTGGATCATGCGATAGTGCCTCCCGCGGCGGGCGGCGACGAGTCCCCAGTCGGGGCGGTCGAGCGCATCGAGGGAGAGCGCCGCCGGCGTGCCGCTGAAGAGGAAGCGAGTATGCGGCTTCTCGATGATCCGGCCACGCAGAGGCGGCTCGAGCACGGTGAAGCCGGACCGCATCCAGTGCGCGAGGACCGGAACGAGCAGCTCGCCGTAGCCGACCGCCAGGATGTCGACCAGCGGCGATCCCTCCCAGTGCGCGTGCAGCGTGCCCGCCAGCGCCCCACCGACGACGATGCGGTTCCACGGGCGCTTGAGTCGCACGACCAGTGGGTCGAGTTCGCTGAGGTCGCGCAGGAAGGTCGCCGAGGCAAACACCACGCTGCAGGCACGCAGCTTGGCCTCGCTGTCGTTCACGCCGCGCAGCAGGTCATCGAAGGTCAGGAGCTCGAAGTCGATCCCTTCCTTCGCGAGCGCGGTGGCGAGGACCACCTCGGTCAGCTCGGGGGTGGCGTAGTTGTCGCGCGCGGCGAGGAGCGTGCGAAGCGCGGGCGACAGGCGCCGTCGCGCGCGCATCGCGTGCCACCGTCCCTTCACGATCGGTTCGGCCAGCGTCGCCTTGACCTTGGCCTCGAGCCACGATTGCTCCGCATGTCGCGACTGCAGCAACTGCTTCCACACGGCGTGCACGACGCTGTCCTCGCCCCCCGACAGGTAGCCGCCGGTGACGATCAGGACCTTGCCGGGGCTGGCGATCGGCGGGACCATGTTCGACTCCTCGCGCGCACGGGACGAGGGAGGGTGACCCGCATACGATGCGTGCTGCGACCGGCGCACGACAGGGCGTGCTCGACCTCTGTTTCCCGTTCATCGTCGGCCTGCGCTCCCCGTGCCCGGTGGTTTGTGACGCGCGAACCTTGCTCCCATCCGGCCGACCGCTAGTATCGGCATGATCCCACGCAGCGGAGGGTGACGATGAACGCCGAGGCCGGACCGACCACCGCCGCGCGACCGCTGCGCATCGCGCTCATCTCTCCCAAGGGGCCGCTGTACCGCCATCGCGGGGGGATCTGGAAGAAGTCGCTGCGCTACCAGCCGTTGACGCTGACGACGCTGGCGGCGCACATCCCGCGCGACGTGGCGCACACGGTCGTGCTCTTCGACGAAGGGATCTCGGACGTCCCGCTCGATCTTGACGTCGACGTCGTCGGGATCACCGTCATCACCGGGACCGCGGTGCGCGCCTACGAACTGGCCGATCATTTCCGTGCGCGCGGCATCACCGTGGTGCTCGGCGGGCCGCACGTCACGCTCATCCCTGACGACGCGCAACCGCACGCCGACGCGGTGGTCGTGGGCTACGCCGAGGAGTCGTGGCCGCAACTGCTGCGCGACGTGCGCGATGGAGTCCTCGCACCGCGCTACACGCAGGCGCCGGCTCTCGAGATCGGCGGGCGCCCGTTTCCGCGGCGCGACCTGCTGCCGAGCCAGCACTTCCTCACCAACAACGTCTTCGAGGCCACGCGCGGCTGCGTGCATCCGTGCGAGTTCTGCGTCGTGCCCACCGCCTGGGGGCGCAAGCCGTACCAGAAGCCGGTGCACGAAGTCGTCGCCGACATCCGGCAGCACGGGGCGCGCAAGCTCATCTTCGTCGACCTCAACATCATTGCCGATCGCCGCTACGCGGTGGAGCTCTTCACCGCCCTCATCCCGTTGCGGCTGCAATGGTACGGGCTGTCGACCGTGCTCCTCGCCGACGACGACGAGCTGCTGGCGCTGGCCCAGCGCAGCGGGTGCGCCGGGCTCCTGATGGGGCTGGAGTCGCTCTCCACCGCCAACCTCAAGGGCAACCGGAAGGGGTTCAACTCGCCCGAGCACTACGCGCGCGTGGTGGAGCGGCTGCACGCGCACGGCATCGCGCTGCAAGGGTGCTTTGTCTTCGGGCTCGACGAGGATCACCCCGACGTCTTCCTCAAGACGGCAGAATTCGCGGTCCAGGCCCGGATCGACCTGCCGCGCTTCGCGGTCGTCACCCCGTTTCCCAACACGCCGCTGTACAATCGCCTCGACGCTGAGGGGCGGATCCTCACGAAGAACTGGGAGCTGTACGACGCACAGCACGTCGTCTTCCAGCCGAAGCACATGAGCGTGCAGGAGTTGCAGCTGGGGATCGAAGCGGCGTGGAAGCACGCCTACAGCTATTCCTCCATCTGGCGCCGCCTGCGCCACTCCCCCGCCCCGTGGCCGGTGCGCATCGGCACCAACCTCGGCTACCGTTTCTACGCCAACAACCTGTCGCGCTTCTACAATTGCGACTGGATCATCGGGCGTGCGCCGGCAGGGGTTCGTTTGCCTGCGCCGGACGAGGAACCGTCGGTGCCGGTGGCCTCGTGAAACGGATGCGCATCACGATCATCCATCCGTGCGTGGGGCGCATTCCGGGACAGAAGTACATCCGCACCTGGCAGATGGAGCCGCTCCCGGCCGCGACGCTCGCCGGGCTCACGCCGCGCGACGTCGAGGTGCGCTTCTACGATGATCGCATGGAGGTCATCCCGTTCGACGAGGCGACCGACCTGGTAGCCATCAGCGTGGAGACCTACACCGCGCGGCGCGCCTACCAGATCGCCAGCGAGTACCGGCGGCGGAAAGTCCCGGTGGTGATGGGGGGCTTTCACGCCTCGCTCTGCCCCGACGAGGTCGCCCGGTACGCCGAGTCGGTGGTGGTGGGCGAGGCGGAGCAGTTGTGGCCGACGGTGGTGGACGATGCGCGGCACGGTCGCCTGCAGAAGTTCTATCGGGCAAGCGGGCGGTCCTCGCTCGTCGGCATGCGCCCCGATCGGTCGATCTTCCGCGGCAAGCGCTATCTCCCAATCGGGCTGGTGGAGGCCGGGCGCGGGTGCCACTTCACCTGCGAGTTCTGCGCGGTGCAGACCGTCTTCGACGCCACGCAGACGCGCCGCCCCATCGACCAGATCCTCGACGAGATCCGGGCGCTCAAGGACGAGAAGAAGCTCTTCTTCTTCGTCGACGACAACATCACGTCCAACCTGCGGCAGGCCAAGGAGTTCTTCCGCGCCCTGATCCCGTTAGGCGTGCGCTGGGTGAGCCAGGCGAGCATCAACGCCGCGCACGACGAGGAGTTCCTGGAGTTGCTGGTGCGCAGCGGGTGCCAGGGGGTGCTCATCGGCTTCGAGAGCCTGAACCCGGCCAACCTCGAGTCGATGAACAAGCGCTTCAACCAGGCCAAGGGGGGCTTCGAGCAGGCGCTGGCCAACCTGCGGCGCCACAAGATCCGCGTGTACGGGACCTTCATCTTCGGCTACGACGGCGACACGCCGGAGAGCTTCGCCCCCACGGTCGCCTTCGCGCAGGACCATGCCTTCTACATCGCCGCGTTCAATCACCTGACGCCGTTCCCGGGGACGCCGCTATACCAGCGACTCGAGCGCGAGGGGCGCCTGTTGTACGACGCCTGGTGGCTGGACGAACGTTACAGCTACAACCGCATCCCGTTCACGCCGAAGGGGATGGCGCCTGACGAGTTGCAGCGCTCGTGCCTGGCGGCGCGGCGCACGTTCTACGGGTGGCCGAGCATCCTGCGCCGCAGCCTCGACGCGGTGAACCGCGGCAACGGCTTCATGTGGCGCAACTTCTATCTCATCAACTCGATGCATCGTGCCGACGTGAGCCTGCGCGACCACTATCCGCTGGGGGACATGGCGTGGCAGGGCGCACTGCTGCCGGCGAGCTGACCGGCGACCGTGACCCACGGGCGGAGGGGGTGACCCCCTTCGCCCCCGAGGACGATGCGGCGCTGCGGGCCCTGCTGCGCGGGTCGGTCGTCCCCGGGGCGGTGCGCGTCGCCTTCACGCGGGAGCCGCGCTACGCCGCTGGCGAGGGGCTGGCCGGGGGGCACGACCATACGGTGGTCGCTCGTCGCGATGGCGCGCTCGTCGGCGTGGGACGGTGCAGCATCCTCCCGCTCCACCGAAACGGCCAGGTGCAACGCATCGGCTACCTGGGCGAGTTGCGCGTGGTTCCCGGCACGTCGCGCGCGGTGCGACTCCTGCGCGCCGGCTACACAGCGCTGGCCCACGCGGTAGCCAGCGAGAAGGTCGAGGCCTTCTTCACCAGCATCACGAGCGACAACGACCGGGCGCGCCGCGTGCTGGAGCACGGCGGGCGCATGGGGCTCCCCGCGTATCGCCCGATGGCCTCGCTGGTCACGCTGGTGGCGCCACTCCGTCGCGCAGCGCGAACCACCACCAGCGAGGCCGGCAATGCGTGCACGCCCGGGGAACAAGAGGAGCTCCTCGCCTTCCTCGATCGGCAGGCCCAAGGGGTGCACCTCGCGCTGTCGTGGCGCGCGGCGCGGTTGCAGGCGCTGGCTGCGCACGGTGTCGGGCTCGAGGACTTCGTGCTGATCCGGCGCGGCGGCGACATCGTGGGCTGCGGCGCCATCTGGGACCAGCGCCCGTTTCGCCAAGTCGTGATCGACGGCTACGACCGAGCGTTGCAGCTGGCGCGGCCCCTGGCCAACGTGGCGATGCAGCTCAGCGCGCGGGCGCCACTCCCGCCGCCGGGGAGCGTGCTCGCGCAGGGGGCGCTGCTGGGCGCGGTGGTCGCACAACCCAGCGACTGGGCAGTGCTCTGGCCGGCGCTGCAGCGTCAGGGCGTCCGGCGCGGACTCGATTGGCTCTCCGTCGCACGCGACGCACGCGCCCCCGACCTCCCGACCCTCCGCGAGCTCCTCCACGCGCGCGAGTATCACACAACGCTCTACGACGTGGCGTTGGGGACACCGGCACGGCACGCCACGTGGGACGCGCGCCTGGTGCGCCCGGAGGTGGGGCTGCTGTGACTCCGTCCACCTCACCCGAGCTTCTCACGTTGCAGGTGGCGGGAGACGACGTCGTGTCGACACCGCGGTCGGCCCTCACCGCCGGCGAGCGCGCCGAGCTGTACTCTCTCCTCGACCGGCACTTCGAGGGAGTCTCGCCCGCGCAGTTCGATCATGACCTCGACGAGAAGGACTGGGTGCTGCGCATCCGGCGTGAGGGGCGCCTGGTGGGATTCACCACGTTGCAGCTGTATCGGGCGCGGCCGGCGGGACGCGAGATCAACGTGATCTACTCCGGCGACACGATCATGGCCCCCGAAGCCTGGGGATCGCCCCTGCTGGCCCGCGGATGGATCGCCCTCGTGCGCGCCCTGCAGGCGACGCGCCCCGGTGAACCGTGGTACTGGCTCCTTCTCTCGTCCGGCTTTCGCACGTATCGCTTTCTCCCCGTCTTCTGGCGCGCCTTCTGGCCCCGTCACGACGCCGAGCCCCCCCGCGCGGTGCAGACGATGCTCGACGAGTTGGCGCGCGAGCGGTTCGGCGCCGCGTATGACGCGCGCGCCGGCGTGGTGCGCTTCGCGCAGCCGCAGCGGCTGCGCGGGACGCTGGCCGCCGTCCCCGACGGTCGCGAGGAAGATCCCCACGTGCGCTTCTTCCTGGCGCGCAACGCCGCGCACGCCGCCGGCGATGAACTCGTCTGCCTCACCGAGTTGCACGATGACAACCTGACCGCAGCCGGCGCGCGCATGGTCCGCACGGCGCGCCCGGCCACCAATTCGTCCCCGCCACCGTGAGCCTCGGCGCCGCGGTCGCCAATGCGCTCTGGCTCGCCACCGGACTCGGCGCCACTCGGCGCTTCGAGCGGGCGTTAGGCGACACGGGCGCAGCGCAACGCCGATGGCTGCTCGCGCAGCTGCAGCGCCATTCGGCCAGCGAGTTCGGACAGGCGCACGACTTTGGGGCGCTCCATTCGCCTGCCGACTTCGCGCGCCGCGTCCCGCTCTCCTGCTACGACGACGTGGCCCCCGCTATCGAGCGCGTGCGGCGCGGCGCCCGCGACGTGCTCGCGGTAGGGCGCGTCACGCACCTGGCCCCCACCAGCGGGTCGAGCGGCGCGCGCAAGCTCATCCCGTTCACCGCGTCGCTGCAGGCCGGCTTCAATGCCGCGGTGAACCGCTGGATGAACGACCTGGCGCGGCAGCGCCCGGCGCTCGTGGGTGGTCCCGCCTACTGGTCGGTGTCGCCGCTCGCGGAGCCCGAGGCGGTGGACGCTGCGGGACGTCCGCCAGATGCAATTCCGGTGGGATTTGCCGACGACGCCGACTACCTCGGCGCGGGCGCCGCCTGGCTCGTGCGGCAGGCACTGGCCGCCCCCTCGGCGCTCCGCCACGTGCGGGACCCGCAGGCATTCTGGGCGCTCACCGCACTCGCCCTCCTGCGGCGGCGCGACCTGCGCCTGGTCTCGATCTGGCATCCCTCGTTCCTCACCCTCCTCGTCGAAGGCGCCGCGTGCGCGTGGCCCGCCCTGCTCGACGCCATCGCGAGCGGCGACTGCCCGTGGATCGACGCGCTTCCATCCGCCGCGCGCGACGGATGGCGCGTGGCTCCGGACGCGGCCCGCAGCGCGGAGCTGCGGCGCATCGGGGCCGAGGAGTGGACGGCGTGGTGGCCGGAGTTGCAGCTGGTGAGCTGCTGGGGCGAACAGGCCGCCGAAGCCGGGTGGCGCGCGCTCGTGCAACGCCTGCCGCACGTGCTCGTGCAACCCAAGGGGCTGCTGGCCACGGAGGGGGTGGTCACGATCCCCCTGCACGCGACGCACGTGCTGGCGGTCACCTCGCACTTCTTCGAGTTCCTCGACGAACGCGGCGAGGCGCGCCTGGCGCACCAGCTGGAACGCGGCGGGCACTACGAGGTTGTGATCACGAACGGCGGCGGGTTGTGGCGCTATCGCCTGGGCGACATGGTCGAGTGTACCGGACAGCTCAGGACTGCACCGACGCTGCGCTTCCTGGGACGCACGGGGCGGGTGAGCGACCTGCGGGGCGAGAAGTTGAGTGAACCCGTCGTGGCAGAGGCGCTTCGCGCGGCGTGGCGTGGGGACGCGCCACCGGCATACGCCGCGCTGCGAGCATGGACCGAACGGGGGCGGGCCGGCTACGAACTGCTGATCTCGGACGAGGTCGATGTCGGCGACGTCGACGGCATTCGTGCCCGACTCGAAGAGGCCCTGCACGCCAATCCGCACTACGCCCTCGCGCGGCGGCTCGGACAGCTCGAACCTCTGCGTGTCGCCGTCGTGGCGCACGATGCCGCCGTCTCCGAACTCCGCGCGCACGCGGGACGACTGGGCGACGCCAAGCCGCGTCTCCTGCTCCCGGTCGTCTACGCGCCGCCGTGACCGCCCACGCCGACGCGCGGTGGGTGGCGAGAGGTGAAGGCGTCTCCCGCGGAACGGCTTGTCACATCACCCTTGCCGAGCGCCGGTGCCGCCCCGAGACTGCGTGAAGGCCGCACCCGCCGGAGGTCCCATGCGCACGCATTTCGTACTCGCCGCCCTCGCGACGCTCACCCTGGTCGCCAGCTGTGCCGCCGACTCGCCTACCGCGACGCCCGATGTGGTCGGCACCGGCGTGCGTGTCATCAACGGCTACGATGCCCCAGTGGACGTCGTCATCGACGGTGTGGTCGCGCGCGCGGGGCTCGCCGCCGGCGAATTCGCGAGCGTCGGGGCCGCCGCTGGCAATCGCATCTTGCAGGTGCGCGTCGCCGGCGGGACAGCGGCAGCGCTCGCGGTTCGCGTGGGCTCGGGACGACTCTCCTCCGTGGCCGCGACCCGCGCCGGGAGCAGCACGCTCGCCCTGCAGTCGCTGGATGACACCAACACCGTGGTCCCGTCCGGGGCCACGAAGCTCCGCGTGCTGCATCTCGCATCGAGGGCCGGCGAGGTTCAGGTCTGGCGCACGCAGCCGGATTATCAGACCCCGGTTCGTTGGGCCTTCCCGTTCAACTACAACGCGGTCAACACCTACTACCAGAGCACGCCGGGCGCGTGGGAAGTGCGCGTCTGGACCGACACCGCGAGCTATCGCCCGGGCGACGCGCGCGGTTGGGCCGCGGCCCTCGACACGGCACGTATCACGCTGGCCGGCGGCGGCAAGAAGACCGTCGTGATCCTCGATGCCGGCGCCGGGCGGGTGAAGCTCGAAGTCATCGACTGACCGGTGCGCCGGACCGGGCAACGAGGAATCGATCGACAGGATTCGCGGGGCGCTCCCGTCTGCTAGCTCCCTGACCCCACGCGCGTCCTAGTCATGCGTCCGACGAAGGCTACGCGGACGCCTGTAGACAGACGCTCCGTCGCGTCACCCCTTCGCTTCACGCCCATGCGTCCCGTACGCCCGTTCGGCGACTCCTCGCTCGCCTCAAGTCTTTTCGCCGGCTCACTACTCGCCTTGGCCGCCTGCGGTGGCGCCGAGACGAGCGCGCCGATGCTCGACGCGCAGCGCACCCTCGCGGCGCTGCAGCTCGAATCATCGGCCGCGCTCCCCGCGTCACTCAACGTGCGCACCCACACCGGGAACACCACGTGGATTCCCCCCATTGGCGCCAATGAAATTCGCCTTCTCGTGCCGGCGCAGGTCATCGAGGTAAGCGACACCGTGCGTGCGGGCCAGTCGGTCCCCATCACGGTCAATACCATTGGCGAGAACGGCTGCTGGCAGTCCGATGGCGGGACTCTCACCCAGCGCGGCGACTCGGCCTTCATTGCCGCCTTCGATCGCCATTCCGGTGCGCAGGTCTGCACGATGATCTGGACCGATCGGCTCGTGCACTCGTTCACGACCGTCTTCCCCAAGCCTGGGGTGGGCGTGATTCGGGTGAACGGACGGCGCATCAAGGACGCGAACCCGTCGTACTCCCTGCCAGTGACCGCCGAACGAACGGTGATCGTGGTCCCGTGACGAGCGGCACGTTCGACGCGCACGAGACGAGCGCTGGCCGTTAGGCGCCTTGCCCCGCTAGCGATCGCGAGCCACGTCCACGCGAAGGCCGAGCGAGAGCAGCGCCGGGACCCAACCCAGTCGATTCGCGTTGCGCGCCGGCGACTCGCGATAGAAGAAGATCGCGTCACGGCGATCGAGCGCGTTGAGGACGCGGGCATACGGCGCCAGCACCAGCCGGCACGACGGGCCGGCCACACAGATGCGCCCGCTGATCGAAGCATCGACCCGAAGGAACGATCGCTGCGGGGGAATCGTCGGCGGCGCCGACGCCCCACCGACACCCGTTAGGTCGCTCGGCGTTCCACTCGTGTTGGCCCGGTTCGGACGCTCGAGCACGACCGACGCGAACGAGAGGCCGTGTGCGTACGATGCCGACAGCGATCCGTGCACCTTCCACACATGGGTCGCGGCTCCGAGCGAGGCGACCTGCTCGAGGCGCGTCGTCAGGAGTTCGGCCGACGTGTCAGCATCCCACGAACGAATCTCGCGGTTCACGCGCGAGTAGCTCGCCGTGAACGACGTGACGCCACGCGCGTACTGCCAGGTGGCATCCACGCCGCGATGGCGAAGCGCACTTTGCCCAAGGCCGGTCACCTGCGGGCGCTGCCAGTAGGCCACGACGCCCAGCAGTGCGTGCGTCCAGCGTTGCGACGCTCCCACCTCGAACTGCGTCGCGGTGGATTGCGACATCCACGCCCCGTCGGCACCGGCGGCGGCGGCGAGTCCCGTGGACTGGAGGACGGTCACCCCGTTCGCCTCGTCGAAGAGCGTGGCCGCCCGGGAAAAGCTCCCCACGCCCACCCGCACCGTGCTCCCACTGGAGGGGGTCGCCTCCAGCGCGAGGCGCGGCAGGAGGAGCGCACGTGACCCCTCGCGCATCCCGGGCGCAATCACGCCGCGGAGTCCAACGCCGAGCTGCAGCCACGAGGCCACGAGGCGCCGGTGATCGACGTACAGCGCGGTCGTGGTCCCCGTCACGCGGGCCGCGTTGGGGGCGACGCTGCACGCGGCGGTGACGCCGCACGGCGGCCCTTCTTTCGGCGGCGCCGGGATCGACCCGCCGAGCGAATCGCCGTCGATGGCGCGCTGCACATCGAAGCGCTCCGCCTCGGCCCCCAGCGCCGTCACCGCCCGCGTTCCCCCCCATCGTTGCTCGGCCAGCAGCGACAGGCGCCGCGCGTCGGCGCGCAGGTGGCCGTCGCGCAGGGTCAGGAGCGGGAGGTCGATGATGGCATCGGAGAGGCCGGCCCGTACCAACGTTCCGTGCGACGACCGGGTGCGTTCCCACGCGAGCGCGCCGGCGCGATTGCCCCACCGCGCCTCGTCGCGCCCCTGGTCACGCGGGAGTTCGAGCGCCTCGTTGGTGATGAAGGCCGTCGCGCGGAGTTCGTGGCCCGCCGAGGGCCGCAGCTGCAACCGCACGAGTCCATCGCCATACCCGTAGTCGGGGTCGGCGCCGGCGCGGCGCGCGAGCGAGCCATCGTGCACACGTCGCGCCCCGGCGAGCAGGCTCCCGCCCTCGCCTAGCGGGAGCTCTCCCCCGATGCGTTCCGACAGCACGTCGAACGTCCCCCACAGCCGCAACGAGTCGCGATTGGCCGCGCGCGTGCGGAGATCGAGCACGTAGTCGGTCCCGCCGTCGTAGCGCGCGGGCGCTCCACCAGACCACATGCGGGCCGGCGCCATGAGGTCCTCGTCGACCACGGGGAGCAGCCCTCCCAGGTGCAACGGCGCACCGAGCGGGACGCCGTCGAGTGTCACGCGGGCGCCGGCGTCCTTGGCCCCCCAGATGAAGAGCGTGCGCCCATCGCGATTGCCCCCGGGATCGGTCGGGCGGCGGCTGGGGAGGACACCGAGCAGGGCGCTCGACATCCCGCCGGGCGAGGCCAGGAGCGTCGCGGCGCGGCTCGAGCTCGCCCCGTCTGCATAACGAGTGGCCGGTGCCTCGAAGCCGGGGGCGAGCGCGGGCTCGTCATCGCGTGAGGCCTGCACCAACATCGGGGCCAGCGCCACGGGCAGGCGCGTGAGCTGGACATCGAGCACGAGCGCCGACCCTTCGGGGACGACGATGCCCAGGCGCGTGGGGCGATACGCGGTACGGACCACGACGAGCGTGTAGCGCCCGGGCGAAACTCCCGCGAAGGCGAAGGCGCCATCGAGCGCCGAGGTGGCCAGTCGCGTGGCGCCATTCCCTTCGATGGTGAGCGAGGCGGCGGCGAGCGGGACGTCGGCCCCTGCGTCGATGACTCGCCCGCGCACCTCTCCCATGGCGGTGGCACGATGGCGATTCGCCGAGTCGCGGCGCGCCGTGCGCTCGTCGCGCGTTGCCAGGACGACGCGCGGAAGCGTGTCGCGCGCATGAACGACGCGCGAGAGCGTGTCGCGCCGGGCGTCACCAGCACCGGTCGCACGCGCCTGCGGCGACGCGTCGCGTGTCGGCGACGCGGTCGCGAGGGCGAGGGCGACCGCGAGGGTCAGCACCGGACGATGGAGCGCATGGGCGCGTGAACCGGGGGGCGTCTGTGCCGGGGCGGCTACGGGCGAGGGGCGAGCGCGACGCCGGTCGTCGCCGCATCGATCGGGCTGATGGCGCCGCCGCGCACAGTGACGACCGCGCGCCCATCGTGCGTCACGCGTGCCTCGCGCAGCGACGAGGGAAAGTCGACCTCGACCACGGAGCCGGTTCCCGCCAGCTGCACCTCGAGCCGGCCGTCGCCCGTGAGGAAGCGCGGGACGCGATCGGCGCTCGTGGGGGTGGTGACCGTCACCTGCACGTCGCGTCGATCGCTCACGTGCACGATCACCCGCGCGTCACGCTCGACGGCGCCACTCAGGAGCGAGACGGTCGCCACGCCATCGATGGGGAGGACCGAGACCGCGGCCGATGCCGACAGGCGCAACGCGGCGTCGGACGTGGGCGCGGGCGTGGCTGTGGCGGCCACCGCCGGAGCCGCCACGTCGCCTCGCAGGAGGCGCGTCCAGCGCGGGGCGGTCATGGCCGCCGCGCCACCGCCGACCAGCAGGCTGATGGCCGCCGCCCAGCGCATGGCGGTCACGGGCCGTGCACGGACCACGGCCGGCCGCGACGCCGTCGCCCCAACGAGCGACAGCGACCGGCCGGCCGTGCGCGGGAGCGCCGCCGGTCCTTGCCGCCACGACGCCGGTTCGCACGTGTCGACCAGCGCGGTCTCCACCGCCAACGCCCCCATCGCCTCGCGCAGGTCGCGCAAGGCGTGGCGACAGAGCCCGCACCCGTCCATGTGCGCGGCGACCTCGCCGCGCGCGCGGGCATCGAGTTCGTCGTCGGCGAAGGCGATCAGCGCCGCCTCGCTAGGATGTGGCATCGGAGGTCTCCTCGAGGTACGCCTTGTGGAAGCGCTTGAGCGCGCGGGCAATGAGGGTGGGGACGATTTCGACGCGCACGTCGATCACCTCGGCGATCTCGGCGTAGCGAAAGCCGGACTCGCGCAGCAGCAACGCCTCGCGATCGCGCGGGATCAGGCGGTCGAGCGCGAGGCGCACCGTGCGCACCGACTCGGCACGCTCGAACTCCTCTCGGGCGACTCGGCCTGCGCCTCGTCGGGCTGCGCCGCATGCCGTTCGCGGATCGCCGTGCGGCGCGACTGGTCGCGCACCAGGTTCGTGCAGACGCGAAAGAGCCACGAGCGCGGGTTGTCCACCGGGTGCGACTCACGCCACAGCCGCAGGAAGGCATCCTGCACCACGTCTTCCGCCAGGTGCACATCGCGCGTTAGGCGGTGCACGTAGCGAAGGAGGGCGAGCCGGTGCTCGGCGTAGATCGCTTCCCAGGCGGGGTGGCTTCCCATCGTGTCGTCGACCGGATGTTCCCTGTGGAAGGGCGGGCGGAGGCGTCGCCGTTCGGCGTATGCATCCCGGCCCCTGTACGACGTGTGACACGTGGGATGCTAGCACCCCCTGCCCCGCATCCCGAGGGGAGAGGGGCGAAGTGCTATACGCCCGGTGACGGCGCGTCCTATCGCTCGCCACGCCGCACCGAGGTCGGCGCGGCCTTCAACCGGATTCGAGGACCTTCCGCCATGCGAGTCGTTCATACGCTTCGTCCCGCCCCGCTGGGCCAGCATCGCCAGCCCCGCCGCCTCCAGCTGCTGCGCGCGCTCCCCCGTCTCCTGTCGGTCGCCGTCTTGTCGCTCGCCGCGGCCTGTGACGACTCCGACGGCCCGGAAAGCGTCGCCCGGATCCGCTTCCTCCACGGCTCGCCGGGTCGGGCCGCCGTCGACTTCCGCGCCGACGGGACGACGCGCGGTGCCGCCCAGACCTACGGCGCCAATTGGTCCACCAGCATCGTGCTGGACGCCGGGGCGCGCACCTTCACCGCCCGGCTCACCGGCGCTGCCGCCGACCTGGCGACGACGGCCAAGACGCTCACCAACAGTGGCGCCTATTCACTCGTGCTCGCCAAGCGCCCCACCACCGACACGCTGGTGGTCTTCGCCGACACGTCCGCAACTCCGGCGACCGACAAGGCCTACGTGCGCATCCTGAACGTCGCCCCGGTGGCCGGGAACGTCGACGTGTATGTGACGGCGGCCAACGCCGACCTGGCCACCACGGTGCCACAGGTGACCGCGGTGGAGTTCCTCAAGCCGTCGCGTTACGTCGAGGTCGCGTCGGGGGCGCAGCGCATCCGACTGACGACGGCCGGGACCAAGACCGTGGTCCTCGACCTCAACACGATCAACCTCCCCAGCCGCAGCGTGCGCAGCATTGCCGTGCTCGAGGCCAATGCCGGCGGGGCACCACTGCAGGCGGTGACGGCCCTGGAAAAGAACTGAGGTCCGGCACGACTGGGTCGTGCGTCGTCACGCGGACGAGGTGCCTGGGGGTGCCCGCTCGCGTGGCGGCGCCGGCCTAACGCTTGCGCAAGTTCAGGAAGACGTCGTACCCCCCTTCTTCGTCCCGCGACACCACGCCGAAGACCCCCGTCCACTTCGCCTCCCCATCCGCGAGGCGCAGCAGCTGCAACCCGGCGCTGGCCACGGCCGAGCGATCGCCGGCGCTCCACTTGGCCGCCACCAGTTGGGCGGTGTAGTGGCGCAGGATGGCATCGACCGTGGAACCGCGCCCGCGCAGTGTCGCGCGCAGCGACCATTCGGGGCCACCCCCGCCATACCCATTCCCCTCCGTCACGAACCCGTCGGGTGCCTCGAGCGCTGGAATGGGCAGATCGTCCACCGACGTGCCATAGCGCGCCTGCGCCGCGCACATCCCGCCCATCCCCGAGCGCATGTGATACACGGTCATCGTCACCGAACCGGGGGCGCGGGGGGCACTGCTCGTCATCACGCTCTGCTCACCGCGACACCACCCGTCAGGGGTGTCGTCGGAGAACCGGTGGTCGACGAAGCCCCGGGTCGGTCGCTGAGGTCGCGCAGACTCGGGAGGTCGCTTCCACCCCGCCTTTTCCAGGCGTTCCCGCAGCTGCCGTCGCGCCTCGTCCGAGCGGGCCGGCACCACGAGGACCGTGGTACTCTGCTGGTCGCCCTCGAAACCGCCCAGCACGCGCACATCGGGCGAGAGCACTTCGGCGGGAAGCGATGCCGGCGCCTTCCCCACCAGGAGCTCGGCGCCGGCCATGCGCGACTGCACTCCCAGCAACGCCAGCACCAGCTCACGGGGGATGGAATCCCGCGACTGCGCGCCGATCGCTGGTGCAGCGACCACCAGGAAGACGAACGTGAGGATCGCGCAGCGCGCGCGTGACACTATCCGGCAGCGGAGCTGTTGAGTCATCGGTGAAGGATCGGGCATGAAGAGGCGACGGTCACACAAGATCGAACCGCTCGGCGCAGCGCGCGAGACTGTGGCGTGCGCGCGACGCCACAACGACTCGCTCGGCCGACGAGCGCGGCCACGCATCAGTCAGCTTGCAGCGCGCTGCGCGATCTCCACATATGTGGTCGAGGGAGAAGCGCATGACCTCTCCCGCGCATCGCCACGCTTTCAACCGCTCGCCATGCCTCCGCGCAACACTGCCGCTCGACGTGGGAAACAGCCGGCGCTCTCGTCGGCGCCGCGCACCGACCCTGCACCGCCGCAGCGCTTCATGACGGTGATCGCGCAGGATCCGGCGGTCCGGTACAAGGGACAGATCGTCACCGCGCGCATCGCCGTCCCCGCCGAAGACCTGCGGGTGGGGCCGATGGGCTACCGGTTGCAGCTGGTGGACTACGATGCCAGCAGACGGCACTTCAACGGGCAGCACGAACTCCCCGCTCGCTACGAGGAGGAGCCCGAGGCGTGGCGGCGCGGCGACGCCGCCATCGTCGAGGACTACCGCTTCCATGCGCAAAACACGTACGCCCTCGTGATGCGCACGCTGTCGCGCTTCGAGTTCGCGCTGGGACGGCGCATCGGCTGGTCGTTCAGCACGCACCAGCTCAAGGTGGCCCCCCACGGGATGTACGACGCCAACGCGTTCTACTCGCCCGAGCACGAGGGACTCGTGTTCGGCTACTTCACCGGCGCGTCGGGCACCCCCGTCTACACCTGCCTCTCGCACGACATCGTCGTGCACGAAACGACGCACGCGCTGATCGACGCGCTGCGCCCGCGGTACATGGATCCCTCGACCCCCGACCAGGCGGCATTTCACGAGGGACTCGCCGACGTCGTCGCCCTCCTGTCGGTCTTCTCGCAGCCCGAGGTGGTCGTGCACCTCCTGCGCCCGCGCACGGGGAAGGAGGCGATCCTCATCAACCGCAAGGACGTGCTCCCCGCCGCCCTGCGGCAAAGCGCCCTCTTCGGCCTCGCCGACCAGATGGGGAGCGAGATCGAATCGATGCGCGGGAGCGCGCTGCGCCGGAGCGCGTCGATCGATCCCGACCCGGCGCTCAAGGACACGCCGGAGTTTCTCGAGTCGCATCGGCGCGGCGAGCTGTTCGTGGCGGCCATCATCGGTGGCTTCATCGACGCGTGGTCCGATCGCATCCTCTCGTCAGGCACCCCGAACCAACGGCACTTCCCCCTCGCCCGCGTGGCCGAGGAGGGGGCCAACATCGCCGACGCGCTGGTGACGATGTGGATCCGCGCGCTCGACTACATGCCGCCGGTGCACCTGCAGTTCGGCGACGCGCTGAGCGCCGCGCTCACCGCCGACCTGGAGGTGCGCCCCGACGACTCGCGCTACCAGTTGCGCGCACACATGCTCGCCCGCTTCGCAGCGTTTGGCTTCGCCCCCGCCTCTCGCCGCAAGGACCCCGTCGGCATCTGGGACGCGCCGCCCACCGGGCTGCGCTACGACCGGGTGCGCTTCGAGTCGATGAAGAGCGACAAGGACGAGGTCTTTCGCTTCATCTGGGACAACCGCACCGCCCTGGAGTTGCGCGACGGCGCCTATACCGAGGTCCTCTCGGTGCGCCCCACGGTGCGCGTCGGCATCGACGGCTTTGTCGTGCGCGAGACGGTGGCCGAGTACTACCAGGTGGCGCGCCTTACCCCTCAGGAACTGACCGACGTCGGCGTCAAGGCCCCCGCCGCCTATCTCCGGCGCCTGGCCGAGCTCGAACGGGAGGCGCGCGCGAAGCGCGAGGCGGCCGCCAAGGGGAAGGCGCCACCTTCGGATGACGGTGCGCCGGACGGATACGACGCCGCCCTCGACGAAGCCGACGAGGGAATCGTCACCCCGCTCTACGGCGGCGGCATCCTCATCTTCAACGAGTACGGCCAGGTGAAGTACTGGGTGCATAACGACGTCTTCGGGAGTGGCCAGCGCCCGCGCCTGCAGTACCTGTGGGACGAGGGGCTCATCCTCGCCGGCCGAGAGGGCGCACGCCTGCGCGCCTCGCGGCTGTCCACACTCCACCGGCTGCGCGCCATTGGCGCGCGCCGTGCCTTTGCCGAGGGGTGGTGAGCCATGCCTAACCAGCCCATCAAGGTCGAGATCCGGTCCTACCAGGTCGGCTTCGGCGACTGCTTCCTGCTCTCCTTCATCTACTCGGCGCGCATGCAGCGCCACGTCCTCATCGATTTCGGGACCACCGAGCTCCCGTCGAAGGGGACCAAGTCACCCAAACCGTCGACGTACATGCCGATGGTGGCCGCCGACATCCAGCGGGTCTGCGGCGGCGACAAGGGACGGCTCACCGCCGTCGTGGCCACGCACCGGCACGCCGACCACATCTCGGGATTCGGAACCGACGGCCGCACCGGCGAGTCGGGGAGCATCATCAAGGCGCTGCGCCCCAAACTGGTGCTGCAGCCGTGGACCGAGGACCCCGACGCGGCCAAGGACGCCACCAAGGCCACGCGCGTCTCCAATCGCAGCCGCAAGGGTTTTGTCGCTGGCCTCGCGTCGATGCACGAGGTGGCCCGGCAGGTCGCGGCACTCGCGGCCACCAATCCACCGTGGATGAGCGCCGCGGTCCGGAAGGAGCTCGCCTTCATCGGTCAGGACAACATCGCCAACCTCTCGGCGATCGAGAATCTCATCGCCATGGGAGAGGCCCGCGGCGCCAGGAGCCGCTACCTCAACTACGGCGACTCGTCGGGGCTCGACGCCCTGCTCCCTGGCGTCTCGGTGCGCGTGCTCGGCCCTCCGGACCTCACGCAGACGGAGAAGATTCGCAAGCAGCGCGACCGCGACCCCGATCAGTTCTGGCACCTGCTGGCCGGTACACAACACGGCGCAACAGGTCGCGGGCTGGCGCTCGGGCTCAAGGGGCGCACGCGAGCTCCCGAGGAGAGACTCCCGATCGAGGGACGCTGGTTCCGCGATCGCCTCGAGAAGATGCGCGGGCAGCAACTGCTGGAAATCGTGCGCTCGCTCGACTCGCAGATGAACAACACGAGCGTCATCCTCCTCTTCGAGGTCTTCGGCAAGAAGCTCCTCTTCCCTGGCGACGCGCAGCTCGAGAACTGGAGCTATGCCCTCGAGGACGCCCCCGATGCCGCCGAGGTGCGCGACCTGCTGGCCGACGTGGATGTGTACAAGGTGGGCCATCACGGATCACTCAACGCCACGCCGCGCACGCTGCTCTGGGAGCGCTTCAAGAAGCGAAAGGGGCGCCAGTTACAGACTCTCCTCTCTACCCTCCCGGGCAAACACGGGCACACCGCCAGTAATACCGAGGTCCCGCGCCGCACGCTGCTGGAACGACTGGAGACGGAGAGCCATCTCCTCAACACCAACGACCTGTCTTTCGGGGCAACGCCGGAGCTGTGCAACCTGCTCACGCTGACGCCGTGAACCAGCGGGGGACGACCCTGGCCCGCTGACTGGAGGGTCGTCTCCCCCATGGGCGACGTCGCGCTCGAGAACGACGTCGCAACCGCGGGCCGCCCGGCGTCCAAGAAGGGGCGTGACCGCTGGCGTTCCGTCGCGCATCATTCCCTCATGACCAACTTCCTCCCTCCTGCGAGCCGCCGCTTCGTGCGCCGGCTCGCCGCGGCGGTCGCCGCCGCCACGCTCGCCTGCTCACCCTCGGGCGAGAAGGACGCAGCCCCCGCCGAATCGACAGGTGCCGCGACCGTTCCCGCCGAAGCGGTCGCAGCCATCGACACCGCCACGCTGATGCAGCATGTGCGCGTCCTCTCTGCCGACTCGCTGCTGGGCCGCCTCCCCGGTTCCCTCGGCGAGGACAAGACCATCGCCTACCTCGAAGGGGAGTTCAAGGCGATAGGGCTCGCCCCCGGCAATCCCGACGGGAGCTACATCCAGAAGGTCCCGCTGGTAGGGATCACCGTGGACGGGGCGCCATCGCTCACCTTTGCCAAGGGGGCCGCGACGACCACGCTCAAGTGGCGTGACGATTTCGTGGCCTGGACCAAGCACGTCGATGCCACGGCGTCGCTCGCCAACTCCGAACTCGTCTTCGTCGGCTACGGCACCGAGGCTCCCGAGTTCAACTGGGACGACTACAAGGGGCTGGACGTCGCCGGCAAGACGCTGGTGATGCTGGTGAACGATCCGCCGCTCCCCGACACGTCGCAGTTTGGGGGGCCGCGCATGACGTACTACGGGCGCTGGACCTACAAGTACGAGCAGGGACAGAAGCACAAGGCGGCCGGCGTCCTCCTCGTGCACGAGACCGAGGCCGCGGGCTATCCGTTCACCGTGGTGCAGGGGAAGACGTCGGAGCAGTTCGACCTCGTGACCCCCGACAAGAACATGTCGCGCGCCGCCGTGGAGGGGTGGATCACCCTCGACCAGGCCAAGGCGCTCCTGAAGATGGCCGGGCAGGACTTCGACGCGCTCAAGGCCAGCGCCGCGACGCGCGACTTCAAGCCGGTGCCGTTAGGCGTCACCGCGAGCATCACGCTGCGTAACAAGCTCCGCACCGTCGATTCGCGCAACGTGGTGGCGAAGCTCGAGGGGAGCGATCCGGCGCTCAAGGACCAGGTCGTGGTGTACTCGGCGCACTGGGATCACTTCGGCGTCGGGACGCCGGTCAAGGGCGACTCGATCTACAACGGCGCGCTCGACAACGCGACCGGGACCGCCGGGCTCCTGGCCATGGCCAAGGCGTACAAGGCGATGCCCGTCGCCCCCAAGCGGTCGATCGTCTTCCTCGCCGTCACCGCCGAGGAGCAGGGGCTGCTGGGGGCGCAGTACTACTCGGTCACCCCGCTCTATCCGCTCAGCAAGACGGTCGCCAATATCAACATGGACGGGCTCAACACCTGGGGGCCGACCAAGGACCTGGTGGTCATCGGGCTCGGAGCCTCGGAGCTGGATGATTACGCCAGCGCCGCAGCCGCCGAGAAGGGGCGCGTCCTCAAGCCGGACGCCGAGCCGCAGAAGGGGTACTATTACCGCTCCGACCACTTCAATTTCGCCAAGCAGGGTGTCCCCGCGTTTTACGCCGAGGGCGGGATGGACTACATCGGCAAGCCGGCCGACTTCGGGCGGCAGAAGCGCGACGAGTACACGGCCAACGACTATCACGCCCCCCAGGACGAGATCAAGCCAGGGTGGGACCTGAGCGGTGGGGTGGAAGACCTGCGCCTCTACCTCACGATCGGTTATCGCGTGGCCGAAGCGGCGAAGATGCCGGAGTGGCGCGCGGGGAACGAGTTCAAGGCCACGCGCGACAAGTCGCTCGGTCGAGCGCCCTGACGCATTTGGACGTATCCACATTGCAGTTCGCCGGTCATCCGTAGGTTTCCTGCTAGGTCTCTCGCTGGTCGACACCTCTTCCACGTGGTCATGAAAACCAAGCTCACCGTCAACGGAAAGACGCATGAGGTTGATGCCGATCCGGATACGCCGCTCCTCTGGGTGCTGCGTGACCACCTCGGCCTCACCGGGACCAAGTACGGGTGCGGGATCGCGCGCTGCGGCGCCTGCACCGTGCATGTCGACGGGCGCGCCGTGCGCAGCTGCCGTCAGGAGTTGCAGGCCGTGGGCGCGGCGAAGGTCGTGACCATCGAGGAGCTCGAGCACGAGGCTCGCGGCAAGGCGTTGCAGGACGCGTGGATCGAGTTCGGCGTCCCGCAGTGCGGCTACTGCCAGAGCGGCTTCCTGATGGCGGCGACGACGCTGCTCGCGCGCACGCCCAATCCCACGGACGCCGAGATCGACACCGCCATCTCCAACCTCTGCCGCTGCGGGACGTATCCGCGCATGCGCGCAGCGATCCATGCGGCCGCTCGCCGCCTCACCACCTCGGAGGCGCCATGAGCACGACGATTCGGACTCCCATGGATGCGGCCGTGACGGCATCGACGGCGGCCGACGCGGCCAGCCCGATCGATCCGGCGCCGGCGCCTAACGGGGCGTCGCAGGTCTCGCGTCGATCGTTCCTCAAGACGGGGGGGACGGCGCTCGTCCTCGGCTTCGTGGTGCCGCGCCTGGCGCGCGCGCAGGACGCCGCCGCGGCCGCCCACGGCATCATGACCCCCGAGGCGGCGAGTGCCGCCGGGATCCAGCTCAACGCCTTTGTGTCGATCGATACGGCGGGGAAGGTCACGCTGGTCACGCACCGCGCCGAGATGGGACAGGGGGCGTACTCGGTCGTGCCGCAGATCCTGGCCGAGGAGCTCGAGGTCGATCTTGCCGCCATCGCCATCGTGGTGGCGGAGGGCGACCCGGCGAAGTACGGGAGCCAGCTCACCGGCGGGAGCTCGACGGTGCGTGGCGGGATCACGCAGCTGCTCAAGACCGGCGCCACCGCGCGCGACATGCTGGTGCGCGCCGCGGCGGCCAGGTGGGGCGTGCCAGCCGACAGTTGCAAGGCCCGGATGGGGCAGGTGACGCACGCCGCCAGCGGTCGCACGCTGGGCTATGGCGCCCTCGTCGAGGATGCCGCCAAGCTCACGCCCAACAAGGACGTCGCGCTCAAGGAGCGGAAGGACTGGACGCTCATCGGCAAGCCGGTGCCGCGCCAGGACACGCCGCTCAAGGTCAACGGGTCGGCCAAGTTCGGCATCGACGTGCGCCTGCCGGGCATGTTGTACGCCGTGGTCGAACGCTCGCCCCGCTTCGTGGGCAAGGTGAAGAGCTTCGACGCCTCCAAGGCGTTGTTGGTACCGGGGGTGAAGCACGTGGTCAAGACGGAGCGCGACATCTTCGGGAACATGCGCGAAGGGGTCGCCGTCGTCGCCACGAGCACGTGGGCCGCCATCAAGGGGCGCCGCGCCCTCATCGTCGAGTGGGACGACACCGGCATTCCCGACGTGAGCAGCGCCTCGCTCGCGGCGGCCCTGAAGTCGTCACTCGCCGGCAAGCCACTCGGCTTCAAGTCCAAGGGAGACGTGGCGGCGGCGTTAGGCGCCACGCCGGCCGTCGACGTGACGTATGAAACGCCGTATCAGGCGCACGCCTGCATGGAGCCCATCAACTGCACGGCGCACGTGACCGACACCTCGGCCGAGATCTGGGGGCCGGTGCAGGCGCCGGACTGGAACCGCGGGCACCTGGCCGGGGCGCTCAAGCTCCCCATGGAGCAGGTGAAGGTGAACATGACCTTCCTGGGCGGCGGCTTCGGGCGCAAGGCTTTCACCGACTTCCCGCTCGAGGCGGCCCTCGTCTCCAAGGCGGTGAAGGCGCCGGTGCAGGTGGTGTGGACGCGCGAGGACGACCTGAGCGTCGGGCCGTTCCGGCCTGGGGCGATGTACCACGTGCGCGGCGCGCTCAAGGATGGGAAGATCTCCGCGATCGAGATGACGATGGCGGCGCAGAACCTGATGGCGCAGGAGCCCGGCGATACGCCCAAGAAGCCTAACGACAACGTGACCGAAGGGCTCCCGGAGACCTACCTCGAGACGATCCCGAACTACCAGTTCGGCGACATCCCGTTGCAGGCGCCGGTCCCGGTGATGTGGTGGCGGTCGGTGTATTCGTCGACCAACGGCTTCGCCTACGAGAGCTTCCTGGACGAGATGGCGCGGGCCGCGAAGATGGACCCGATCGCCTTCCGCCGGCAGCACTTCGACTCGCCGCGTCTGCACGCCCTGGCCGACAAGCTGGAGGCGGTGAGCGGGTGGAAGCAGCGCAAGGCGGGCGAGGGCTACGGGATGTCGCTCACCTACTGCTTCAGCTCGTGGGCGGCCCATGTGGTGAAGGTGTCGAAGGCCAAGGCCGGCGGCATCACCATCGACAAGGTGTGGACGGTGATGGACTGCGGCGTGGCGGTCAACCCCGACGTCATCCGCCAGCAGGTGGAGGGGAGCATCGTCATGGCGTTAGGCGCGGCGACCACGCACGAAGTCACCTTCGCCAAGGGGAGCGCCGTCGAGAAGAACTTCGACAAGTACCCGCTCCCGCGCCTGCGCGACATCCCGCCCATCGAGGTCCACATCATGGACAACGGCGAGGCGGCGGGCGGTGCGGGCGAGCCGGCGCTCCCCGGCTTCACCCCGGCGCTCACCAACGCCATCTTCGACCTGACGGGGACGCGCGTGCGCAAGCTGCCGTTTGATCTCAAGAAGGTGTAGCGCATTCGCTGGGCCTGACGAAGATCGATCCAGAAACACAAACCGGGGGGCGGCGCATCGCGCTGCCCCCCGGTTCGCTCGTGGCAAGACCGCCTAACGCCGCACGGTGTATCGACGGAAGGCGAAGCCGACGCGCTTGGCCGCCGCATGCTGGATGGGTACGGCAACGCCGAGACTCCCGTCCGCGAGGAAGCTCATGCCGAGGTATTCTCCTGCGGCGCTGCGTGACGTCGCGGTGTCCGGCGGCATGCCGGCCTGGAAGGCCTCGGGTTGGAATGTCGGCGCACGCGCCACGCGCGGTGCGCCCTCGCCAGCGGTCTCGATGTACGCCACCGAGGCGACCGTCGCGTTGCCGGTGCCTGTGATCCAACTCGCGGCCAACTGGCCGTCGCCACGGGCAATGAGGTACGGGAAGTAGGTGACGGCGGAGTCGTGGGCGACCTCCCATGTGCTCCACGTGGCCCCTTGGTCGCGCGAGCGGGCGAGCCAGACCCGGTTCTCGTGTCCCCACAGGCTGAACAGGGCACCGGTCGAGTCCCACGCGATCGGCTCCACCCAACGCGGTTGCGGTGCCTCGCTCCACGTGGGCGGTTTCACCGTCGTGTCGCGCATCGCGCGCCACACGCGCGTGCCGGGCGCGTTGTGCTTCACCCACGTCTCACCACCGTCGGTGGAGACGAACAGCCAGTCTTCCCCGGCATTGAACGAGTTGCCGGATACGGAGATGGGCACCACGCGCACTGCCACTTCGCCCTTCGGACCCACCGCGAGGTGGCTCGACCCGCCCATGGGGTGGATGCGGGACATCTCGGTCCACGTGCGCCCCCCGTCGGTGCTCCGAACGTGCGAAACCCCCGCCCCATCGTTCCAGATCGCGTGGGCGGCGTTCCCGGGCGACACGTCGATCCACGGACGATCGTCCAGGCGGGTGTCCGACAGCTGCCGCCACTGCCAGGAGCTCCCACCATCGCGACTGGTAGCGAGGTCGATGCGCGTCCCCTCGAGCCTCTGGCGATCGAAGCTCATGTTGAGGAAGTAGAGCGTGCTGTCCGGGCCGACCGCCAGCTCGACGTCCGAATTGCCGACGGCTCCGTCGTCCCGAACGCCCACGTTCACGCTCGCCCAGGTGCGTCCGTTGTCCTGAGAGCGCCACAAATGGGGCACGGTATCGCCGTAGCCGGCCACGAAGATCGTCCCGGCGGGATGCTGGACGACCATCGGCTCACGCCCGAGTCGGTCGATGAACTCGCTGGAGTCGGCGAGCGTCAGCGTCAGCGCGGCGGGCGCCCGATCACCCTGCGGTGCGCAGGCCAACACCATCGTCAGGAGCAGCAAGGAGCAGCGGCGCACGAATCCCTCCGGGTCGGGTGCCCCCATCTTGTTCGTCCGAGGCCGTCCTGTCGATCCCGGCGTGAGCGATCGACCCGGGAGCCCGGCCCGGCAACGCAGCTGGAGCACGCCCTCCGCTACTCCCAGTATTCACCGTCACGCGGCGCCGTGGGGGCGCCGCGCGCCATCTCGCCGGCCCGCAGTTGCACCCGACGGATCTTCCCCGAGATCGTCTTGGGCAGTTCGGCGAATTCGAGACGCCTGACGCGCGCGTACGGTGCCAGGCGCTCGCGCAGGAAGCCGAAGATCGCCCGTGCCGTCTCCTCCGACGCCTCGACCCCCGGCTTGAGCGCGATGAACGCCTTGGGGACCGACAGCCGGATGGGATCAGGGCTCGGCACCACCGCCGCCTCGGCCACCGCCTCGTGCTCGATGAGCGCACTCTCGAGCTCGAAGGGCGAGATGCGATAGTCCGAGCTCTTGAAGACGTCGTCGTCGCGCCCGATGTACCAGAAGTAGCCGTCGGCGTCGCGATGGGCCACGTCCGACGTGGGATAGTGCGCCCCGCCCAGCAGCTGCGCCGTACGCTCGGGGGTGTCGAGGTAGCCCGCCATGAGGCCTAACGGGGCGGGGTCGAGCGCGATGCTGATTTCGCCGTCGTCGCCGATGTGCCGGTCGTGGTCGATGAGGGCGATGCGATAGCCAGGCATCGGCCGCCCCATCGAGCCGAGCTTGACCGGCTGCCCGGGGGAGTTCCCCACCTGGCACGTCGTCTCCGTCTGCCCGTAGCCGTCGCGGATGGTGAGCCCCCACGCGGCCCGCACCTGCTCGATGACCTCGGGGTTGAGCGGTTCGCCGGCGCTGATCACCTCGCGCAGCGCGACCTTGTAGCTGGCGAGCGGTTCGAGGATGCACAGGCGCCAGACCGTCGGCGGCGCGCACAGCGTCGTCACACCGCAGCGCACCAGCACGTCGAGCGTCTTCTTCGCATCGAAGCGCGCCTGGTTGTAGAGAAAGACGGTGGCGCCGGCGTTCCACGGGGCAAAGACGCAGCTCCACGCGTGCTTGGCCCACCCAGGCGAGGAGATGTTGAAGTGCACATCGCCCGCGCGCAGCCCGATCCAGTACATCGTCGACAGGTGCCCCACCGGGTAACTCTGGTGGGTGTGCAGCACCATCTTGGGCTTGGCCGTCGTCCCCGAGGTGAAGTACAGCAGGAGCGGGTCCGTGGCGGCTGTCGGGCCGTCCGCCGTGAAGTCCGGCGCGTCCGTGTCGGCGTCGGCGTACGGCGTCCAGCCCTCGACCGAGCCGCCGCAGACGACGCGCGAGTACTCCCCGGTGAATGTGGCAAACTTCGCCGTGCCTGCGGGGTCGGTGATCACGTGGCGCACCCCACCACGTTCGAAACGGTCCTCGATGTCACCGTGGGCAAGGAGCGTGGTCGCCGGGCTCAGCACCGCGCCCAGCTTCATCGTCGCCAGGGTGATCTCCCACAGCGGCACGACGTTGGGGAGCATCATCAGCACGCGATCGCCCCGCCTCACCCCCAGCCCCCGCAGGAAGTTGGCGACCCGGTTGGAGCGCACGCGCATCTCCTCGAACGTCACCTTCCACTCGGCGCCGTGCTCGTCGACGATCCAGAGCGCCGGGCGATCGTTGCCGCGTGCCATGTCGTCGAAATAGTCGAGTGCCCAGTTGAATTCGTCGAGGGCAGGCCACCGAAAGCCGTTGTATGCCTCCTCGTAGTCGGTGCGATGCGCGAGGAGGAAGTCGCGCGCCTCGAGGAAGCGGCTCGCTGCACTCATGGTTGTGGCTCGCTGGTCAGGGGCACCGGTCGCTGGAGACCGGCTGGGCGCGACAACGATGCCCCCCGTGCCGTACCCGTCGCTAGGGCTACGGTTCGTCCCATTCGCCCGCGGTGAAACCCGCGCCGGCTCCACCGCGGTAGGGAGAGCCTCACGTTCCGTCGCGTCTCCCCGACATCGGGGGCCGGACGTGGCTGCCTTCCACCCTCGCCGGCCGACACCCCCTCATGTTCGCCAGCCTAACGCAGGACCTGCGCTACGCCCTGCGCATGTTGCGCAAGAGCCCCGTCTTCACCGTCGTGGCGGTCGCCGTGATCGCCATCGGCACCGGGGCCGTGACCACGATCTTCAGCGCCCGTCGTCCTGGGCGGCGCCGCGCCCGCAACTCGTGACGGCGGGGTGGCAACGGCTCGCTCGGCGTCGTACCCGTATTACCTGGCGCTGCGCGATGGCGCCCGCACGATGACGGGCGTGGCGGCCTGGGGGATGTTGTCACTGACCCTGAGCACCGGCGGCGAGGGGGTGAGCACCCTCGGCAACATCGTCAGCGGCAACTACTTCTCGGTGCTCGGCGTGCGGCCGGCGTTGGGCCGCTTCTTTGCCGAGGATGAGGACCGCACGCCGCTAACGCACCCCGTGGTGGTGATCGCGCACGCCCTGTGGCGCGACCGCTTCGCGGGCGATTCCGCGATCCTCGGACGGACCATTCGCATCAACGGCACCCGCTCACGGTGATCGGTGTGGCCCCACCCGGCTTTCGCGGCGTCTTTACCGAGCGTGTGGGTTGATGATGCAGGCCGACTGCGCGGGGGGCGACATCACCAACGCCAACGCCGCGTGGCTACAGACCTTTGGCCGGTTGCGCGGCGGGACCTCGCGTGAGGTGGCTCGCGCCGAGCTCGCGCGCCTGACGAGCGATCGGGTCGCCTCCGGCGCCGAGACGGCGGACTGGAAGACGCACAACAGCGTCACGCTGTCGCGCCTGTGGGGGCTCCCGTCCGAGGCGGGGACGGCGGTCTTCGGCTTCCTGGCGTTGCTCCTGGCGGCTTCGGCCATGGTGCTCATGATCGCCAGCGTCAACGTGGCCGCGATGCTCCTGGCACGCGCCGTCGGGCGTCGTCGTGAGATGGCGGTTCGCCTCGCACTCGGCGCCGGGCGCCACCGGTTGGTGCGTCAGCTCCTCACCGAGAGCGTCCTGCTCTTCCTGGTGGGAGCGGCAGGCGGGGTCGCGCTCGCCACGCAGGGCACGCGAGCGCTGGAGCGTGTGGACTTCCACGCCGAGGTGCCGATTGCACTCGACCTGGCCCCCGATGCCCGCGTCCTCGCCTTCGCACGGATCACGGCGCTCGTCACGGTGTCGTGTTCGGCCGGCCCGGCGCTCAGGGTCTCGCCTCGACCTCAAGATCCGTGGTTCCGACACCGCAGGAGTGGGAGCCGCCGCTCGCGCTCGCGCAGCATCCTCATCGTCGGGCAGGTGGCGTTCTCGTCCCTTCTCCTCGTCGCGGCGGGGCTCTTCCTGCGCGCGCTCGATCGCGGCGAACGCGTCGACCCGGGGATGGACGTGAACAACGTCGCGGTGGCGTCGTTCGACGCCGAGTCGTACGGCTACGACGAAGCCCGCGCGCGCCAATTCTATCGCGTACTCAAGGAACGGCTGCAGACCCTTCCCGGGGTCGAGGCGGTGTCGTCGACACGCGTGCTCTAGAGCGACATGGGGCGGAGATCGTGGTCGGGGCGACGCGCCGCCGAAGGGCGGGGGATCGACCAGCTTTGCCTCGGTCGATCCGCTACTGGTCACGCATCGATCCTCGGGCGCGGGCTGCAGCCGCGCGATGCCGCGGCGGCGTGGCCGTGGTGAACGAGCGGTTCGCGGTGCACTTCTTCGGTGCGGGCGACGCCGTGGGGCGGACGTTCCGGCTCGACAGCAGCTGGTGGTGGGTGGCGGGATGCGACTGGTGGGGATCGGGATGACGATCGGGCTCGCCCTCGCGCTTGGCGCCACGCGGCTCATGCGCGCCTTCCTCTTCGACGTCTCACCGTCCGACGGCCTCACCTTCGCCGGCGTGTCGGCGCTGCTCACGGCGGTCGCCTTCCTCGCCAGCTATCTCCCCGCGCGACGCCGCCGCCGCGGTGGAGCCGTCGCTGGCGCTGCGACAGGAGTAGCGGCGGCCCGTCTGAAACGGTCTGAGCGGCGGGCGGTGCCTGCGCCACCGCTCTGCTTGGCCACGTACGGCGCGGTATCCACCCCCGCTCACGAGCGCGCGATGAGCTGTGCCAGCACCAGCTTGAGCACGGTGGCAAGGGGGAAGACCGCCGCATATCCCACGTTAGGTGTGTCGTCGAGGCGCTGCGAGAGCGCGGCGCTCAGGGCCGCCGGCTGCGTGTGCACGCCGGCAATCATCCCTTCGAGTACCCCCTCGGGCACCTTGAACAGGTAGCGACCGGCCATGAGCAGCGTCGCCGCCGACGCGAGCGAGACGGCCGCGCCGACCGCCACGATGCCGAGCGTCGACGGCTCATGCAGCGCCGCCCACGAGGCATAGCCGCTGCGCGTCCCGATCCCAGCAAAGAAGAGGAGCAAACCCAGCTCGCGCAGCGTGAGGCTCACGCCGTACGGAATGCCCCAGACGAACGGCCCGGTGCGCCCGAGCGCCCCCAGAAACATCGCGACGACGAGCGGGCCGCCCGCGAGCCCGAGGCGAACGGTGAGGCCGCCGGGGAGTGGGAACGGAATCAGCCCCACGCCGATCCCCACCACGATGCCGAAGGCAAAGGAGAGCACGTCGAACTCGCTCACGGCGCGATACGAGTCGCCCAGGAAGGCGCTGATCGCCGGGAGGTTCTCTCGGCGGGTGAGGACGCGCACCCGGTCGCCGAGCTGCAGGACCGTGTTGCCGTCGGGAATCCAATCGGCGTCGCCGCGCCGTATGGCGGTGACGATCGCCCCGTACTGCTGGATGAGGTCGAGTTCACGCAGCGAGTGGCCGGCCACGCGCGCATTGGAGACGAAGATGCGGCGCACGTCGAGTTCGCGCCGATCCAGGTTGATCATCTCGGTGCTGCGTTCACCCAGTCGGTCGACGAGCCGCGCCACGTCACGCGCCTCTCCCACGGCGGTCACCAGGTCGCCTAACGCGAGCACCGTCCCGTTGGTCGCCAGCTCGACCTTGCCGTCCACGCGCCGCACGCGACCGGGCTGCACCCGCCCTCCCGCCTCGCGCATCAGCGCCTCGAGCGAGATCCCGATCGCATCGTCGCGGGTCACCTGCATCGTCCCCACGATCAATCCCCCGGATCCCGCGCGCTCCCGGCTCGCCGCGGGCCAGCTGTGCGAGGTCCGGGCGTCGTTGGGCACTTCGCCGCGCAGGAATCGAGGGACGAGGGCGATGGCCAGGATGGGGATCACGACCCCCAGCGGATAGCTCACCGAGTAGGCCACGACCGGCGCCGACTGTACCGCCTCGCCAGCCAGCGTCCCGTGCCCGCGCAGCAATTCGAGCACGGCGGCCAACGCGGGCGTGTTGGTGACGCCGCCGGCAAACAGCCCGGCCGCCGATCCGGCGTTCACGCCCAGAAGACGCCCGCCGAGCCATGCCACCACCGCTGCGGCCGCGAGCGCCATCGTCACCAGCGCGCCATTGCGCGCACCGTGCCGCCTGAGCGTGACCAGGAAGCCGGGGCCGCTACTGAGCCCCACCGAGTAGACGAAGAGGCAGAGGCCGAGGAGATGCACCACTTCGGGGAGGCGCAACCGCTCGTCGAGCGCGCCGATCGCCAGCCCCGCGAAGAGGATCGCGGCGATTCCCAGGCTCACCCCGCGCACCTGGAGGCGCCCTATCGGATACCCGACGGCGACGACGGCGAAGAGGAGGAGGAGCGGGTTTCCGGCGAGAAGATCGAGAAGCGGCGCCACCCCCGGACTATGTCACCCCCAAGGGGCGAATGACAGCGGGGAGGTGCCGCGTCTCCGTGTGCGGAGGGCCCGCACGGGCGAAGGGCGACGCGCCGTCGCGAGTTGGCGCCTAGTAGTCGCCGCTGGCGAACGCCATGAGCAGCAGGACGAAGCCCACCGCCAGCGCCCCGGTCCCCACCAGCGCCGGCTTGGAGCCCAGGCGCACGCCGCCATAGATCGCCGACGTGTTGCGTCCTTCGGCGCGCAGCATGTCCATGCGCACCACGATCGCGCCATAGTCGGCGGCGTTGAGCGCCACGTCGCCCGTGAGTCCGGTCCCGGTGCGGGTCCCGGAGCGGCCATTCGTCGTGCCGCGAATCACGCCGCCGCCCACGTCGAGGGCGGCACCATCGCTGCCCAGCCAGCGCCGGTAGCGCCCCTTCAGCCCCACGTCGCCCCCGCTGTCGCCGAAGCCCAGCAACAGGGTCGCGCCAAGCGCCGCGCGCGGGCCGCGATTCGTCATCATCCCGACCTCCCACGAGAGCTGGCTCGACATGTCGTTCTCCGTGTAGGAGGTCGTCGTCGGTTGGCCGTCGCTCCCCGTGTAGGTCTGCGAGTAGCTCTCGGTGCTGCCGGCCGCGCGCGCGTAGTAGCCGAGCTCCGTGAGCACGAAGCGCTGGCAGTGCGGGGCCGGACGCCCGCGATAGCAGAGCCGCGTCGGGGTCACGGTCGAATCCTGTGCCGTCAGCTGCACCGCAACCGTGCCGCACGCGGTGACGAGCACGATCGCAAGTGAGGGGAGGCGCATGGAAGCTCGGAACGCGGGTGGGCTTCGACAGAGACTGCGGTGACGCTACGAGTACCGCGTCCGTTGCGCCATGGGCGCTACGCCGACGCGGACGCCGCCATCCCGGCCGCGCGCCCCGTCGCCCAGGCCCACAGGAAGTTGTAGCCACCGATGGGGCCAAAGGCATCGAGCACCTCGCCACACACGTACAGCCCCGGATGCCGACGGCTCTCCATCGTGCGCGGGTTGACCTCGGCCAGGTCGAGGCCGCCGCCCGTGACTTCTGCCTTCTTGTAGCCTTCATCGCCCGACCAGGGGAGCGAACCGCGCACCAGCGTCTCCACCAGCCGCAACCGCTCCTCGCGCCGCAGCTCGGCCAGCGTGCGCGTCGGGTCGACGTGGGCCGCCGTGATCAGCACCTGCGCCAACCGTTCGGGCATCTCCTGCCGCAACGCGCCGACGACCGTGCGCGCGCCGTGTGGGCGCAACGCCACCTCCCACTCCGCGTCGCCGAGCGCCGTCCACTGCACCGTCACGCGCGCACTGCGGTCTCCTTCCAGCCGTGAGCGCGCAACGACGTGCGACACGTTGAGCGCCGCCGGCCCACTGTAGCCGTGGTGCGTGAAGAGAAAGCCGCCGCGCCACGACGCCTGGCGCATCGCATCGCGCGCGGTGAGCGTGACGGTGAGCGAGACGCCGCTGAGCGCCGCAAAGGCCGCGTCGTTGGACGTGAGCGGGGTGAGCGCGGGATAGGTCGGGTGCATCGCATGACCGAGCGCACCGAGTACGCGCAGCCCCAACCCGTCGCTCCCGGTGAGGGGAACGCTCAAGCCGCCGGTGGCGACGATGATGGCGTCGGCATCGACCGGCGCCGCGCCGTCGATGGTGACGCGCCACCCGCCAGCGTGCGGCGCGAAGCCGGTGACCAACGTGTCGAAGCGAATCTCGGCCCCGTCTCGCCGGGCCCGCGCCAGCAGCGCATCGCGCACGTCGCGCGCCTTGTGCGACGCGGGAAAGCGCTTGAGCGACTCGACTTCCTCAACCAATGGAACGCCGAGTTCATCCTCGAAGAAGCGCACCTGGGCGTCGAGCGGCCAGCTGCGCACGATCTTCCGGAGCGTGTTGGCCGAGGAGTCGGTGACAAAGCGCGACTCGTCAACGGTGAGCGGGAGGACGTTGCACCGGCCGCCCCCGCTGATCAGGATCTTGCGACCGCCGTCGCGCGTGCGTTCGAGCAGCGTCGTGCGCGCGCCACCGCGTGCGGCAAAGATCGCCGCCATGCTCCCTGCGGCGCCTGCGCCGATGACCACGATGTGCGTCATGGGTGGAGGATAGCGGATCGGCAGGGGACGCGCTGGCGCGTCGCTGCACCCGTCGATCGGCGCCGATACGGAATCGGGATGGCGACGACGCGCGCGTTGCATCTGCCCGATGACGCGCCCGTGTCGCCGCTGCTCAGCACTCCCGGGCGCGATGCGCCTTCGGTTGGCAGCGAAAGCCCTCGATGCGCCACAGCCCGCGGCCCTCGGCTTGCGCCCGCGCCTGGGCCGCGTCCAGCAGCGCCGCATAGCGCACGTTAGGCTGGTAGTGCAGCGTCACCCCCCACCCGTGTCGCACCAGGTCCCAATTCACCATGCGCCCCTTGTACCAGACGTACTCGAGGCGGCGTCCGTAGCGATCGCGTGCCTCGGCGTCGCTCTCCAGCAGGACGACGGCGCCGAACGGAACGAACGACGCCAGAGCCGCCGTGGCCGCGCTGCCATAGGGTTCCTGGTCGGGCTCCGGGGTGTCGAGGCCGATGAGCCGTACCTTGCCCAGCGCGTCGCACTCGATCGTGTCACCGTCGGAGATGCGAGAGACCGTGCACTCGATCGTCGGGCCGGTTGGCGCCGACGGCGGTGTGTCGTCGCCAGCGGCAGCGATCGGTCCGAGGAGCGATGAGGGCGACGCATCGGGGCGGTCGGTGGCCGGCGGCGCGGATCGGCCGCCGCAGGCGCGCCCGCCGTTGGCGCGATAGCCTTTGGCCCGTGCCGCCATCTCGGCGAGGAACTCCCCCTGCGCCGTCTTGCCGAAGTACGTCGTCCCCGCACAGTGATAGACCCCGGACCGCGTGTTGACCCAGACGCTGTCCGCACCCTGCGCCCCGAGCCGTGACGTGGCTCCCGCCAGCTGCATCACCCCGGCGCCGAGCGCCACCACCAGCCACCGCACCCCCGAAGATCTCCCCCGCATCATCCCCCTCCTGTTCGCCGTGGATCGGTAGCCTCGACGTGGCGTGGCAATCGGTCGAGCCGTGGTACCGGCGGTTGCCACCGGTATTGTGCCCCGCCCTCTTGCCATCTCGAATCGTTGCCCGAAGTTCTGCTGTCCTACCCTCTGACAACGTAGTGTCCCGTCCCGTCACCATCCGGTTCCGCCCCATGGCCATCGCCGCTCCGCGCCCCGCACCGCGCGCCCACTCCCTCGCCCGTCGCTCCGTTCCACTCGTCATGGCCCTCGGGGGCGTGATCGCCTGCGGAGGCAAGGAGGCACCGCCACCGGCCGCCAGCGCCCCCGCGCCGACCATTGCCGCGATCGATTCGCTCGTCGCCGAGAGCATGCGCGACGGCAAGGTGCCGGGGATGTCGGTCACCATCGTGCGCAACGACTCGGTGATCCACAGCAAGGGCTACGGCCTCGCGAACCTCGAGCAGCAACGCCCGATGACCGATTCCACCCCGGTCGTCATCGGCTCCACGAGCAAGACGATCACCGCCTTCGCCATCATGCAGCTGGTCGACTCGGGGAAGGTGGCGCTCGACTCCACCGTGCCGCACTACCTCGCCCTCCTCGGTGCGCCGACGGCGGCAGGCACGCAGGTGGCGAAGGCGACACCGGTCGACCCGCGCTTCAATGCGATCACCGTGCGACACCTGCTCACCAACGTGAGTGGGATCCCCGCCGGCTTCGCGGGCGAGCCGTTCGACGTGCTCGACACCGCGACGACCGCGCTCGAGGCGCTCGCCCGCGACGACATGCTCACCCGCCCGCTCGATTTCGCGCCGGGCAAGGGCTACACGTACTCCAATCGCGGCTTCTCGCTCGCCTCGCTCGTGGTGCAGGACGCCTCGGGGCTCTCGTACGAGGACTACATCAACTCGCGCATCTTCGCCCCGCTCGGGATGCGGCACAGCACTGGGCGCTTCTGGGAGGGACCGTCGCGCGGGATGGTGCAGGGCTATCGCGAGTCGGTCGATGGCAAGCCGGTGGTCAGCGCCCCCGCCTTGGGACGCGGTCACACCGGATCGGGGATGATCCTCTCCACCTCGCGCGACATCGGGCAATTCCTGCGCGCCATCCTCAACGGCGGACGTGCGGCTGACGGAACGCAGCTGCTCTCGGCGGCCAGTACCGCCGAACTCCTGCGCGCGCAGCAGCCCGCCGAGTCGGAGTTGGGCGGGCCCACGACGTATGCGCTGGGGTGGGAGGTGCATGACCTCAACGGCGTCCCGATGATCATGAAGGGCGGAAGCGTCATTTCCATGGGATCGCTCTTCGTCATGCTCCCGCAGCAGAAGATCGGCATCGCGATGCTCATCAACGATGTGGACTACGGCAAGCTGCAGCTCCTGCAGAATGTCGTGAAGCACCTGCTCGGCGCCCCCACCACGCCGTATGGGGCGGCCCCCGCCGCCGCACCGGTCGCGGCCACCGGCTACCGCGCCACCCCCGAGCGGCTGCGCGACGTGGCGGGCGAGTACATGACGCGCGCAGGGCTCATGCGGGTGACACTGCGTGGCGACACCGTGGCCGCGCGCTACGAGGGGCGCGACGTGATCCTCGAGCCGGCCTCCGACAGCTCGTTCATCATGCGCAGCGTGATCCGCGACCAGGAAGGACACCTCGTCACCATCAAGCGCTGCGGCACGACCATGTGCGCCTGGATGGAAGGCGATTCCAGTGCCGTCAAGCGTTAGGCATCTCACTCCACTCACCCGGCCACGCCGCCCTATGCGACTTTCCGCCACGCTCGTCCTGCTCGCCCTCGCCGTCCCTGGCGTCGGGCAGGCACAGGGCACCCGCTCGTGCACCCCCACCGACGCGACGCGACGCATCGAGGCGCGCCTGCAATCCGTCGTCGACTCGATCCAGCGCAGCGCCCCTGCCGTCCCGGGGATCACCCTCTCCGTCGTAGCGCCGCGCCTCTGCCTCGACTGGCACGGTGCGGCGGGGGTCGCCGACCGCGCCACCAAGGCACCGCTCTCCGCGCGGCACCCCACGCGCATCGCCAGCAACACCAAGACCTACACGGCCGCAGCAATCCTCCGGCTCATGGAGATGGGCAAGCTGTCGCTCGACGACCCCGTCACCAAGCACGTCCCCGCCGCCGACCTCGCCTCACTCCGGCGTGACGGCTACGACCTGGACCGCATCACCATCGCCCACCTCCTGAGCCACACCGGAGGGCTTTACGACTACGCGATGGACGCGCGCTTCGCCCCCATCATCTTCCGCGACCCCACGCATCGCTGGACGCGCGCGGAACAGGTCGACTCGGCCGTCGTGTGGGGGGCGCCGTACAACGCGCCGGGCGCGGGCTATCACTACACCGACACCGGCTACATCCTGCTCGGCCAGATCGTCGAGCGCCTGAGCGCCCAGGGGTTGGCCGAGGCGTTCCGGTCGCTCCTGCACTACGACGCGTTAGGGCTGCGTGCCACGTGGCTGGAGACGCTCGAGCCGCGCCCGGCCACCACCATCGACCTCGCCCACCAGTACTTCGACTCGACCGACACGCGAGGCATCGATCCCTCGTTCGACCTGTATGGCGGCGGCGGCCTCGCCGCGACCACCGGTGACATGGCGCGCTTCACCCGAGCGCTCTTCGTGGGCGGCGTCTACGCCAAGCCGTCGACCATCACCACCATGACGACGATCCCCACCGGGATCACCGGTGAGCGTGCGTACGCGCTGGGGATCTATCGCCAGCAGGTCGCCGGCGAGGTGCTGTGGGGGCACACGGGGTTCTGGAACACCTTTTCGTTCCACATCCCGGCCAAGGATGTGACCATCGCCGGCACCATCACGCTGCAGGGGCGCAGCGCGGTCGCGCGCGCGTTGCTCACCAGCGCCGTCGAAGCGGTCGTGAAGTAGGGCCAGCGCTCGTCAGCCCATCGCGGGGCGCGTCACGAGACACTCGTGGCCGCGCCCCGCTCGTTTCCGGGGGCGCGCGCCTAACGCCTGGCGCCAAACGCCGAGAGCGCCACGCGCAGCGCCTCGTGCGTGTTGGCGTATTCCGCGAGTGGGATCCCGCTGGCGATCGCCTCCCACGCCTGGCGAATGCTCGCGGCACCGCCGGCCGGCCCCATGGGGTGCCCGAAGACACCGCGTCCGGGAACGAAGCCGAAGTCCACGGTCCCCAGGCGGCGATACACCGCTTCCAGCGTCGCCGCCGAGTCGCTCCCCCCGGGAACCGGGAGGCTCGGGCGAATAGATCCCATCGGCTCCAGGCAGGCGCGTACGCTGTCCAGCACCTCGTGCTCCGGGGTCATCATGCGATCGCCGAAGCCAGGCATGATGATCACGTCGGCGCCCGCCAGGCGTTGCAGCCGCGTGAAGACCCGCGCGTGCGCACCGTGCGACGGCACTCGGCTGAACGATGCGATGAAGGGAAAGTGCGTCACCAGCGGCACGCGCGCATGTCGTCGCAACGAGCGCACGCCGCTCAACCCCACCGGCATCGCATTGACCATCACCATGCGGGCGCCGGCGCTCACCGCCACGTCGTGCAAGGCGTGGAGCCGGTCCACTTCGTCGGTGATGTTGGCCAGGTAGACCTTCGGCTCCCCCATCTCGCGCTCGGCGCGCCGGCTGGCCTCACCCAGCAATGCGGCGCGCTCGGCGAGCGGCGACCAGTCGACATCCGCCAGCATCTCGTCGTCCTTGGCGATGTCGAGCCCGCCCAGCCACCCCTGATAGCCCAGGTCGGCGAAGGGCGCGGGCGGCAATCCGATGTTGGGCTTGATGACGCCGAAGAAGATCGGGCGGTCGTACGCCTTGAGCAGCGCGCGCACCCCCGCCACGCCGAACTGCGGCCCCTCGAACTGCGCGACGTACGAATCGGGGAAGCGAATGTCCTCGAGCCGGATGAGCGGGATCCCCGGCGAGAAGTACGGCCCCTCGCCGAGGACTGCCGTGAGGAGGTTGGGGAAGCGCGCGCCGAAGTTACCATGTGGATGCGCGATGGTGACGCGGCAGGCATGCACCGGACCACGTGGCGCGTTAGGCACGGTGATCGAGAAGCCGCCCGGGAGCGCCGTGGCCTCCAGCTCCAGCACCTTGGCCCCGAAGCGCGGACGGTAGTCCTCGTCGATCCCCACGCGCTTCCACTGGGCAGTCGACTGCTCGCTCGCCAGGTGCGCGGCCGCCGCGCGGGGGTCGCCGACGCATTCGAAGGTATAGTCGAGCTCGAGGTACGCCTCGGCGTCGAGCGCGTCGCGCCGTGTGAAGAACGCCGCGATGTCGTCACGCGTCATGACGTCACTCCGCGCGCATGAGATGCAGGTGCACCTCGCGCCGTTCGCGGGGACCGTCCAGTTCGATGAAGAAGAGCGACTGCCACCCGCCCATCACCAGCTCGCCATCGGCCACCGGGATGGACTCCGATGCATTCATGAAGAGCCCGATCAGGTGCGAGTGCGCGTTGAGGCGGTCGTCCACCGGGGCGCGGTTGTGCCCGTAGTCCGCGTCGGCGGGGGCCAGCCGTTCCAGGAAACGCACCATGTCACGCTGCAACTCCGTCTCCCGCTCATTGATCGTGATGCGCGCCGTGGTATGCGGCGACATCACCGTCAGCAGCCCGTCGCGGATTCCGCTCCCCCTCACCCAGCTACGCAGCCGTTCCGTGAGGTCGACGATTTCGATGGGGTGGGTGGTGGAAATGGCGAGGCGATGGTGGATCGGCGGCATGCGGCAACGACAGGGGGCAGGGGCAACGGGCGACGCCCCACCAGGGGTAGCGGGGGGATGCGTGGCCCGCATGCTCATACGGTCGCGGGCATGTCGCAAGGGGGGAGGCTCCGCCGCGAAGTCGCGAAGCCCCGGCTTGTCGTCAGGACCGCGGTTCGACGGGGCCGGTACGCGCCCGCGTCACTCGATCTTCCGCTCCCCCGACCCGATGACCATGAACACCGCGCCCCCACCGCCGCAATCGCCGCCGTCACCACGAACGCCGTCGTGTAGCTCCCCGAGCGTTGCACCAGCCACCCCGTCACCGCCACGCCGATGATTCCGGGGATGGTGGCGAAGGTGTTGCTGATCCCCCAGATCACGTCCGCATAACGAGGGGCGATATCGAACGAATTGGCGGCAAAGCCGGCCAGGCAGCACCCGAGGCAGGCCGAGGCGCTCGACATCAGGAAGACCCCCATGCCGGGCGAGGTCGCCAGCGGAACCATCAGCAGGAAGGTCGCGCACCCGAACAGCCCGATCGCCTGCATCAGCTTGCGCACGTAGGTCGCGCTGCGCCCCTGTCGCATGAGGCGGTCGGCCGTGCTCCCGGCAAAGTTGGCCATGACGAACGTCGCCAGCGGTGGGGCCGCCGAGAGGAGGCCGGCGCTCGCGAGCGAGACGTTGAACGTCGCCTTGAAGTACGACGGGAGCCACGCCAGCAGGACGTACAGCGACCAGTTGTTGCAGAAGTGATTGACGATGATCGCCCACACCGCCGGCGTGCGCAGGATGCGCCCCCACGGGATCGTGCGCGATGCGTTGGTCGCTTCCTCGGGGATCCCGCGCCCCGCGCTCACCTTGGTGAACCAGGCCACCGCCCACACGAGTCCCACCAGCCCAAAGGCGTAGAACGGCACCGGCCAGCCGTACTCGCGCACCAGCCATCCCGTCACCGGAAGCGAGAAGACCGTCCCGATGGACAGCCCGCTGGAAAAGAGTGCCACCGCGCGCGACCGCTGCGCCGCGGGGACCCAGCGCCCCACCATGTTGATGCAGGCGGGGAAGACCGCGGCTTCGCCGAGCCCGAGTGCGATGCGCGAGGCGATGAGCGTCGCGAGCCCGAGCGAGGCGGCCACCGGGGTGAGCATGGTGAAGGCCGACCACCAGATCACCGCTACCCCTAACAGGAGCTTGCCGCCGTACTTGTTGGCGAGCCCCGCACTCACCACCTGCAGCAGGATGTAGCCGACGAAGAACGACGACAGGACGAAGCCCTTGGTCGTCTCGCTCCACTTGAATTCCTCCTGCATCGCGATCGCCGCCACCGAGATGTTGGTGCGGTCGATGTACGAGATGAATACGGCGGCGAAGCAGAGGAGGACGACGGTGTAGGCGGGGGACCAGCGGGGGGCGGGGGCGGCTGCCGATGAGGGGGATGACATGGGGGACGAATTGACTGCAAGGTGAGCTGTAGCAGAAGGGGTCGGTTTCAGGAGGCGCTTTCAAGGGGTCAGAGTCCTTGAACGCGTGGCGCTCTGTTCGGCTTGACAGTTGCGCCTGACGGTCCCGAAATGGCAGGTTGCGACTGCGCGTGGGCGTGGGGGGGGGGGGGGGGGGGGGGGGGGGGCCGGGGGCGGGGGGGGGGGGGGGGGGGGGGGGGAAGGGGGGGGCGGGGGGGGGGGGGGGGGGGGGGGGGGGGGGGGGGGGGGGGGCCGCGGGGGCGAGGGGTCGACGCCCTACTCCGGTATACCGATGCGGCTTGGGATGGAGGCGTCTGGCAGCCGACGCCACTGGGTCGTCAGATGTTTCTGTCGTTCGACGGCGCGGACCTCATCATGGGTGACGGCGAATCGGCGACGCTCGCGAGCTTCTCTCCCAGCGGTACCTGGAAAACCGGCCCTTCGCTCGGCGCGATCGCCGCGCGCAAACCCACTGATGACGATGTCGATGCGGGGATTCTGGCATTGCTCGCACTGGCGCCCAATCGGCAATCGCGGGCGATTCATGACATCTTCGCTCGACTGCCGCGGCCGGACGTCATGCCGCCCTGACGCATTGGCGAGTACGCCCGCGCTACACGTCAGCGACCGCCACGTCGGTCCGCGCGAAATCCTCACCGACGCATAACAATGGCTCGTTGTGCGCCATGGATAGAGCATACGCGAAGCAGTCCCCGAAGTTGAGCGCCGCGGTGTGCCCACCACGCCCGAATCGGGCGGCCGCATCCCGCGCGATGGCAAGTTGCTCTGCATCGAACGCAATCACCGTCGCCCCGAGGTCGCGCAACAACCGATCGAGCAACGACTCTGCGCCGGTCCCGTATCGCCCGATGACCACCAGGGAAAGCTCCAGCACGGTGGCCGCAGAGACGAGGCGTACGGAATCGCGCTCGATTGCCGCCAGCAGGCGATCCGCCCCCTCCTCGCTCTGCAGGATCGCAACGAGTGCCGACGTGTCGATGACCATCGTTTAGCGCGGAAGGCCGTGTTCGTCGTAACCCAGCAACTCCTCATCGGAGCGCACGTCGAGCACGGGAAACTCTCGCATGCGTTCCTGCACGCGACGCACCCGGGCCGCGAGCGGATACGCGCCTCCGCGACGCGTCTCGCGCGCTAGACGCTCCTCGAGCGCTCGACGGATCGCCTCCGTGAGCGATTCTCCCGTAGCTGCCGCCAGCGCACGAGCGAGTCGATCGGTTTCCTCGTCCTTGATGCTGAGCGCCATGGGGTGTTCTAGAAAGGTGCCTTGGATTCTATATAGCTCGACACCACCCTGCAACAGGATCTCTGCCTCGAGTGCGGGCGCCACGAATTCGCGCCCCGGTGGCTTTGGCATGGGGACACTCGTATCCTATCGCTCCATCCTCGCCCGGAGCCCCCCTCATACCCCCAGCCCGCTTCATCGTCATGGGTGTCGCCGGCGCCGGCAAGTCGCTCATCGGCGAGGCGCTCGCCCGCGCCCTCGACGTCGACTTCGTCGAGGGAGACGCGTTCCACAGCGCCGAGAACGTCGCGCGCATGGCGGCCGGCGTCCCGCTCACCGACGAACTCCGCGCCGGATGGCTTCAGCTCCTCGCCGACCGGCTCGCCGCCGCCCATCGCGACGGCACCGGCATCGTGATCACCTGCTCGGCGCTCAAGCGTGCCTATCGCGACCTCCTGCGCGCCGGCGCCCCAGACGTGCGCTTCGTCTTCCTCACGGGGGGGCGTGACCTGCTCGCACAGCGCCTCGCCGCGCGGCGCGGGCACTTCATGCCGCCATCGCTGCTCGACAGTCAGTTGGCGACGCTCGAGGAACCCGCGCCTGACGAGGCACCACTGACCTTCGACATTGCCGAGTCTCCGCGCGACATCGTGGCCGCGCTCCTTGCGCGCCTGCGCGAGGACCAATGACGCCGGACACCCGCTTGCTGCTGTACGCGCTCGGCGCCGTCGTCGCGCTGGTCGTCCTTATCGCCCGCTTCAAGCTGCACCCGTTCCTCGTCCTCATCGCCGTCTCACTGGCCATGGGAATCGCCTCGGGGATGCCGCCAGCTGCAGCGATCAAGGCGTTCCAGGACGGCGTGGGAACGGTGCTCGGCTTCATCGCCGTGGTGGTGGGGCTGGGGACGATCCTCGGGAAGATCATGGCCGAGTCGGGGGCGGCGGCGCGCATCGCCACCACGCTCATCGCGCGCTTTGGCGAGCACCGCGTGCACTGGGCGATGATGTGCGTCGCCTTCATCGTCGGGATCCCCGTCTTCTTCCAGGTGGGGATCGTGCTGCTGATCCCGCTGGTCTTCTCGCTGGCGCGGCGCACCGGGATGCCGCTCATCAAGGTGGGGCTCCCGTTGTGCGCGGCGCTCTCGGTGGTGCACGGGCTCGTCCCGCCGCACCCGGCGGCGATGCTGGCGGTCGATGCCTTCAAGGCCGACACGGGGCTCACAATCCTCTACGCGATCGTGATCGGGCTCCCCATTGCCGCTCTGGCCGGGCCCATCTACGCGTCGTGGATCGCCCCGCGCATCCAGCTGCAACCCTCCACCGGGCTCGCCGCGCAACTCGAGGAACACACGGAGCGCGAGATGCCCGCCTTCGGCATCTCGGCGTTCACCGTGCTCGTCCCGGTGCTGCTGATGCTCGTGGCCAGCACGGCCAGCGTGGTGCTCCCGGCCGGCCATGCGATGCGCGCGCCGCTCGAGGTGATCGGGAGCCCCATCGTCGCGCTCCTGCTCGCCGTCTTCTTTTCCTACTGGTCGTTAGGGCGTGCGGCGCACTTCACGCGCGAGCAGTTGCAGCGCTTCACCAACGACTGCCTCGCCCCCACCGCGACCATCCTGCTCATCATCGGCGCCGGCGGCGGCTTCAACCGCGTGCTGGTGGAGAGCGGTGCGGGGCGTGTGGTGGCGGAACTGGCCGCCGGGTCACAGGTCTCGCCGCTGCTCCTGGCGTGGCTCGTCGCGGCGCTCATTCGCGTTGCCACCGGCTCGGCGACCGTCGCCATGACCACCGCCGCCGGCATCGTCGCCCCCATCGCCGCCGCCACGCCGGGGACGAGCGCCGAGCTGCTGGTGCTCGCGACCGGCTCGGGGTCGCTGGTGCTGTCGCACGTGAACGACTCGGGCTTCTGGCTGGTGAAGGAGTTCTTCGGCATGACGGTGTCGCAGACGCTGCGCACGTGGACCGTGGCCGAGACGATCATCGGGGTGGCGGGTTTGGGGCTGACAATGCTGCTGGCGCGGGTCATCTAGTCATCTCCTCAGGGACTGTCGCTCCCCGCGTGAGCTGCGCGTGACGAGGTCGCACGCGCGTTGCAGCTCCGCCGCCCCGCGCGTCTCTCCACGACGAGCCGAGCCTCCCCCACATCGCTGAGCGCGCCGCACGTGACCAACCGCACATATCCGCACACCGTTGTCGCCACCATCACCGACGATGTGGGTCCCATCGACCGAGGGGCCAAGTACGAGGATCCACTCGACGCCGTGTTGCAGCAGGCGGGGCTTGGCGCGGTGTGCGGCGGGGGATCGCAGATGGATGCGTCGCGCAAGATCGCCTTCGTCGACATCGAGGTCGAACTTGCCGACACCGATCGCGCGCTCGAGCTGCTGCGCGTCACACTCAAGCGACTCGGTGCCCCGGCTGGCTCCGTGCTCACCTTCTCCCGCGATGGCGTCATGCAGGTCATCGCCATCGATACGGGCGAGCCGGCGACCGCTCCCAATGCTGGCACGAGCGCGATGTCGCGCCGCCTGCTCGACATCGATGAGGACGACGAAGGCGACGAGGGTGACGAGGACTACGATCGCGACGCGTTCGAACCGCACTACGACGACGCGCTCGTGCGCCAGACCGCCGATCGCCTGCTCGCGTCGTATCGCACGCTTTTCGTCGACGCCTATCCGCTCGGCCCCATCAATCGCGACGCATACCAGCCCGAGGTCTTCGAGTGGTACGACGCCATGACCGCGTCGCTCGCCTCGCGCGGCTTCACGCCCTTGGGTGACCTCAAGATCGTCAAGGACGCCTCCAAGCCGGAGCCGGGTGCCGGTCCGTTCGCGCGCCGCTTCGTGTCCAACGATCACGTGCATCGCATCGACCTCTTCCAGATGAAGGGAGCCGCCGATGCCCCGTGGACGCGCGTGGTGAACATCGTCGCTGAACTGAGCGACGGGCGCTTTGTGTGGACGAGCACCGCCCCGCCGCGGTGGAACACGCCGGATCATGTCCTGCTCGAGTACATCCCCGGTGATACACCAGTGGAGAAGGTGCTCGACTCGCACGTGGCACGTCTCGAAGCGCAGCTGAGAGCCAACGCCGGCGCGACGACCGTGACGTTCGCGACGCTGGCCGAGGTGCTCGCCTCCGAGAACCGCTGCCAAGCACGCACGGCGGCCTTCCGGCGCGCGCAGGGCGTACCGTCGGTCGATGAACTGGTGCGCCTTGGCTCCGAGCGCACGCTTGCCACGCTCACACATCGGGCGATGCATGAGACGGTGTTCGGCGGCGCACCTGCGGTGCCTACCGATTCCAGCGAGTGGCACGTCACCAGCGTCGACCTGCCCAAGCAGGAGAGCGGCGCGATGTCGTACCCGGCGCTCATCGAGTTTGCGCTCGACCAAGGAACGAAACAGGTGGCCGAGGTGGGGTCCCCGCTCAACCCGTTCCTCGTGACCGAGACGGGGCGCGCGCACTTCTTCGTCTCCCTCAAGGGCGATGGCGACCCGATGGAGATCGCCCTCAAGACGCTCCGCGCCGAAGCCAAGGGTGCCACCGCGTGCGCGCTGGTGCTCGACTCACGCATCACCATGCGCGACGGAAAGAAGACCGACGCGATCGTGGTGATGGCCTCCCGACGCGACGGATCGTTAGGCGCAACCTGGGCCCAGGGCTATCGCCCCAAGGGACTCTTCCGCTCGTTCAAGGTGCTCCCCATGCGCGAGCAGGTGGCGACGTCGAAGAACCTGTTCACCGAGGCCGAGGCGGTCGGCGGCCAGGCTTAGCCCCCTCGACGCAAAGCGGCCGCCACAGCACCCGCTACGGCTACGGCTGCACCCGCCGCTCCTGCCGGAACTTCTCCACCATCCGGATCAACTCGGCGTTGGTGAACGGCTGCCATCCATGCGGCTTCTTGGGGCGCCCGTACTCGAAGGTGAAGTTCGCCTTGGGGCCGTCGAGCTTGGCCGTCTCCTCCTCCATGAGGTACACCGCCAGCTGCAGGTAGTGGTTGTCCATGTCGCCCACGTAGGTATGCACCTTCCCCGTGAGCTGCGGCCCGATCGTCGCCCAGTGCTTCTTGAGGTACAGGGTGAGGTCGAAGTGCTCGCGCCAGTAGGCGGCGACCTCCTGGTCGATGGTCCCGGTACGACGGTCCCACAGGCGCCGCGGATAGCCGTCCTTCCCCACTGGGCCATACGAGGCATCGAAGGCATCGAACTGCTGGCCACTGCGCGCCTTGCTCCCCAGCACCGCCTCCAGCTGTGACATCTGCCGGTTGGTCACCATCGGCTGCCCCTCTTCCGACTGCATCATGTAGCGCTCGGGCACCGGCGCCGTGCTGCTGTTGGGGACGAAGGCGTTGGTGTCGGCATAGTTGTCGACCAGCTGGTTGCGCCGGAAGTCGACCGGGTCGGGATAGAGACACCACCCGCCGCCAAAGAAGTCGGGGCGCTGGATCTGCAGCGCCAGGCACTCCCACCCGCCGGTGGAGCCGCCGGTAAGGAAGCGCGCGTTAGGCTCGGGGAGCAACCGGAAGCGCTTCTCCAGCTCCGGCACCAGCTCGTTGAGCAGCGCATCCTGGTACGGCCCCTGGTTGACCGAGTTGACCGCGTAGGAGTCGTCGTACCACGGCGTGGGGTGCTGCCACGTGACGGCGACAAAGCGTGGCATGTCGTCGCGCTGCCAGCTCTCGGCAAACATCCATCCCGGCTCGCGCGCACTGCGCTTGAGGCGCGCCTCGCGCTGCGCCGGTGTCTCGGTGCCCGGCTGCTCGGTGAAGCCGAACGGCGCCCCCTCCCCAAAGTGCCCCTGCTGGTAGATCACCGGATAGCGCCGCCCCGGCTCCTCGTCGAACCCCTTGGGGAGCAGCACCGTGGCCCCGATATACGTGTCATGTCCCCACCACTTGGTGAGCGACGGCGACTTGATCTTGATGCGCTTGACCCACTTGGTGTCGGGGATGGGGGCGATGGGTGGGATGACCGCGTTCAGCGTTAGGCGCACGGTCGCCCTTGCCTTGGGGTCCCAGCGGACCTTGATCGGCTCGCTGATCAGGTTCCCCGGCGAACGATTCCACTTCTGCCCTTCCCACTGGTCCCAGTGCACCCAGAGCGTGTGCCCGTCGGCGCGCGTGACCTGCGTGTAGACGTTGAGCACCGCCTGCACGGTGTACTCGCCCGCCGGCAGGTCACGAAGGGAGGCGAACGGATAGCCGAGCGTGTCGGGCGTGATCAGCGCGGCGGCGCCCGGCTTCCAGTCGCTCACGTCGGCGGCGAACATCGGCGCCGTTCCGCCGTAGCTCCCCGCCTGCAGCCGAGGCTCACGGGCGCCATCGCGGGCGAAGACGACGAATACCCGGCCGGTGCGTGGTCCATCGAGCGACGCCGGGTAGCGCACCTCGACACGCTGCGCGGAGAGCGCGTGCATCGCGGCGAGTGAGGAGAAGACGACCGAGAACGCAGCGCGTACGAGGGCGTGCATGGTGAGATCCGGTTGGTGGAGTACGGGGAATCTGCAGCGTGCGAGGGTGCCGCCGGAATAGGGGAGTTGCGCATTCGATGATTAGCCACAGCCCATGGCCATCGGTCATCGCGCGCGCGTCGCGAAGATCAGCAATTCCCCGACACATCTTTCAGACCGATCGTGCCGATACGCGCTCATACACGAATTCACAGGAGGTGAAAGGTGATCGCTGCCATCGGCGCCCTGTCCGGGGGTCCGGCCGTGGGAAGCGAGACTGTCGACTATGTCGCACGGATTGCCGAGCTGCGTCGCCAACTGGCGGCCATCCAGCGCAAGCTGGCCGAGGCCGCGAAAGGAGGCGCGAGCGAGCTGAACACGATCACGCAGCAGTCGCTCGCTCAGCAGGTTGTCGCACTCCAGGCACATATCGCGGTGCTGCAGCTGCCGCACGTGTCCGTGCCGGCGCTCCCCGCGCTCTTGCCGGCCAGCCCACCGTCCTCCTCGCAAGGTGCCGCACATAGCACCGCACGCGGCCCGTCGCCCGGCGCCGCGGCAGGCGCGGTGCACCGTGACGCGCCCCAACCTCCAAGCGACCCGCTCGTCTGGGGGCACGTCGACCGCGAGGCCTGACGCCACGAACGGCACCGGCCATATAGACGACGGCGACGCCGCGCTTTCGCGCGACGCCGCCGGTTGTCACATCCGCTCGCGCGGATCTCACTCCGATGCCGTCACCCGGTGCGGCCCGTTCCGGCCAGTCGCTCAGGGAATCGGCTTCCCCGAATCCTCCAGCAGCTTGGCCGCCTTGGCAATCAGCTCCCCCTCGCGGGCGAGCGCTGCCGCCAGCTTGGTGACCTGCTCCTGGGCCAGCGCCCACTCCTTCTGCTCGATCGCCTCGCGCACGCCGGGCATCGTCTTCACGCCGTAGCCAGTGTAGTAGCCCGGGGCATACAGCGCGTGCTGGTACCACGGGCGCTTGGGGAGCCCGTCGGGAATCAGCATCACCTGGTCCGACTGGCGCAGCAGCGCGTTCACCCTGCCTAACGCCGCGGCGGTCGCCGCCCCGCTCACCACGTTCCCGTACGCCTTCTCGTACCGCTCGGCCGACCGCTGGAGCGAATCGACGGCGTTCTGGATGGGGGCGAAGTTGAGGTGCGGCGCCGGCGCCTGCGCGGTCGGTGCCTTACGCGGGTCTCGCGGGTCGTTCACCGCGGCAAAGGTCCCCTCGGCGATCTTCCGGTTGAGTTCCTCGATGTCCTTGGCCGTCTTCTCGCGCAGCGACGTCACCTCGCCCAGGTAGCGCGACGCCGTGGCCGACAGCCCGCCAAACTCGGCCGGGAGCACGTCGGCGTTGGCCACGCGCATCACCATCATTCCCGCCACCTGCGCCAGCGCCTTGCCGTAGACGAACGACGTATCGCTGTACTTGGTGTACCAGGTGAAGGTGTCGTAGATCGAGTGGTAGATCCCGCCGCCATCCTCGCCGCCGAAGCCGATGTTGAGCGTAGGGACGCCGGCGTGCTGCAGGAACGGGGTGAAGTCGGAGCCGGAGCCTAACGCCTCGAGGCGCATATCCTTGCGATTGCGCGCCTCCACGTCGCCCGAGACGATGGCCGCGGCGCGGGCACGCTGCAGCACCGAGACGTTGGTCTCGGGGTCGGTCACCTCACCGGCCACCTCGGTGACGAAGCGCTCGAAGGCGTGCGAGCCGGCCGCCCCCAGGAAGCCGCGCCCGTTGCCGTCGGTGTTGAGGTAGAACACCCCCTTGCCGCGCATGTCGGCCATGTGCTCTTCCACCCACTCGGTGGAGCCGAGCAGGGAGGGTTCCTCGCCGTCCCAGGCGGCGTAGATGATCGTGCGCTTGGGGCGCCATCCCTGCTTGACCAGCTCGCCTAACGCGCGGGCCTCCTCCAGCTCCGCCACCATCCCCGAGATGGGATCCTCGGCGCCGTTCACCCACCCGTCGTGGTGGTTGCCGCGCATCACCCACTCGTCAGGCAGGGTGGATCCCTTGAGCGTGGCGATCACGTTGTAGAGCGGCGCCTGCGTCCAGTTGAATTCGAGCTTGAGATGGACCTTGGCGGCGCCAGGCCCCATGCGGTAGGTGATCGGGAGGCCGCCGCGCCACGCCGCCGGGGCCACCGGGCCGCTGAGCGCGGCCAGCAGCGGCTGCGCGTCGGCGTACGAAATCGGCAGGACGGGGATCTTCATGATCGTGATCGCGTCCTTCTGGTCGAGCCGCTTTGCCCCTGGCGATGATCCCACGCCGGGGGTCAGCGGGTCGCCGGGATAGGTCGGCATGTCGAGCACGCTGCCGCGCTGCACGCCGTCCTTGGGGCGGTACGGGCCGTTCGGATACGTCTCCCCTTCGGCGTAGCCGTCGTCCTTGGGGTCGGAGTAGATCAGCGCACCGACGGCACCGTGCTCGTACGCGACCTTGGGCTTGATCCCACGCCACGACCCGCCATAGCGGGCAATGACGATCGCCCCCTTCACCGAGATCCCGCGCTTCTCCAGCTCCTCGTAGTCGGCCGGGACGCCGTAGTTCACGTAGACCAGCGGCGCCGTGACGTCACCTTCGCCCGAGTAGGCGTTGTACGTGGGCAACTGCTCGGCGCGCTGGCTGGTACTCGGGTCTTCCTTGAGGATGGGCTCCTCGAGCTTCGCCTTGAACGTGGTGGGAGCCACCAGTTCGAGCACGCGAACCTTCGGCGTGGGAAAGAGGACGTCGAAGCGCTCCAGCTTCGCCTCCCATCCATACGACTCGAACTGCGCCTTGAGCCACTCGGCGTTGTCCTTGCCGTAGGGCGACCCCAGGTGGTGTGGGCGCGCGGCCAGTCGGCGCATCGCCTCGCGCATGCGCGCCGGCTCCGGGATGGTCTTGTACTTCGCCTCCCACTCGCGCTGCACCTTGGACGAGGCAGCCGAGTAGCCGCGAATGGGGGGCGGATCGTCGGCGCGCGGCGTCGCGGCCAGCAGGAGCGGGACCAGGAGCGCGGGGTAGGCGATCGATGGGGCGATGCGTGACATGTGCGGTCGGGTGTTCGGGAGGGACGGCTTTTGTACGAACGAAACGTCGGCCAGGGGACCGACGCGCCGAAAGATGGCGCCTAGAACGTCACAACTTGTTCGCTGCGGTCGCCCGCATGGAAGTAGAGCGTCTGCCGTCGGTCGCTTGGCTGAGCAATGACCACGGCGACGTTCTGCTGGTCGCTGAAGGTCTCGAAGAGGAGTTGGTCGCGCAGCGCGAGGCGAGTGACCGGGCGTGCCGCCTTCCATTGGACCAGCACCTGCCACACCGGCTGGTCGCCCTCGAGGTCGGCTGCACCATCCAGCAGCTCGGCGGTGAGCGCCACGTTGTCGGCGCGCACGCCAAACGTGCGGTTGAGATACGCCGAGAGCAGCCGCTTGGAGGTGGAGTCGTCGCCCACGGGGTGCTTGAGCGCCCGGGTCACGTCGTCGCGGAAGAGCCGGATGCGCGCGACCACGACGCTCCCTTCCACCACCACGCGCGCGTGCGAGAGGTGCGTGTCGTGCACCACCGACGCGTCGGCCGCGCCCACAGTCGTGAGCGCGGCCATTGTCAGCTGCAACAGCTTTGCCTTCACCAGCAAAAGCGACGGCACCGTCACGGAATGACGCGCGGCGGCGCCTTCCAGGTGTTGTTGTCGCGGTTGATGTCGGCGAAGACTTCGTTCGGATCGACCACCACCTGTGCGATCCCCTTCTTCCCGAAGAAGCCCCAGGTGAATTCCTTCTCGTTGTTGCGCCAGACGTCGGCGGGAAGCTTCACCACCTGCTTGGTACCATCCTCGTAGGTGATCTCGAGGTGGATGGGCATGATGAGGCCAGCGCGCTGCTGCACCGTGACGCGGTGGTACTCCTCCCCCTTCCGCTTGTCGCCGCCGAGTTCCTCGCCCTTCTGCGACTCGACGTTGGCCACCGCCTGGTCGTTGGCGTAGGTGGTGTAGAACATCCCGCGCCAGAACCAGTTGACGTGCTCACCGGCGCCGTTGACCACCGTGCGGAAGAAGTCGGCCGGCTGTGGCTTCTTGAACGCCCACTTGCGCCCGTACTCCAGGAAAGCGCGGTCGAACGACTCCGGCCCCAGCACCTGCTCGCGCAGCATCACCAACGTCGCCGCCGGCTTGCTGTACGCCTGGTTGCCGTAGTTGGCAAAGACCACGTCCGACTCAGTCATCATCGGCGCCTGGTTGGGATCGCGGAAGTAGTCGACGATGTTCTTGGCGGGACCGCGGCGCGACGGATAGTTGGGGTCCCACTCCTTTTCCGCGTAGTACTGCACGAACGAGTTCATCCCTTCGTCCATCCACCCCCAGCGACGCTCGTCGCTGGCGAGGATCATGGGGAACCAGTTGTGGCCCACCTCGTGGATGGTGACCGAGATGAGACGATAGGGGAGCGACTCATCGTACGTGCCATCGGGGCGCGGACGCGCGCCGCAGAAGGCAATCATGGGATACTCCATCCCACCCACCGAGCCGTGCACGTTGCTGGCGACGGGATACGGATACTCGAGCACCATGCGCCCGTACGTCACCATCGTCTGCTTGATCGCCTTGGTGCTGTACTTGTCCCACAGCGGCATGGCGTCGCGCGGGTAGACCGAGTGCAGCTCGATCGTCTTGCTGTCGGGGCGGTACTTGAACCCCATCGCGTCCCACACGAAGGTGTGCGATGAGGCCCACGCAAAGTCGCGCACGTTCTCGGCGGTGAAGCGCCAGGTGATGGGCGCCGTCCCCGCGGGGCGCGTGGCGGGTGACCCGATTTCGCCCGGCTGGACGATGAAGACGGGGGCGTCGCTCTTCATGGCCTGCGCCAGACGCGCGCGCTGCGTGGTGGTGAGCGCCTGCGCGGGGTTCTGCAGCACCCCCGTGGCGCGCACGATGTGATCGTGCGGCACCGTGAGGCTCACGTCGAAGTTGCCGAACTCCTGGTAGAACTCGCCCTGCGAGTAGAACTGGTCGTTGGTCCATCCGCCCACATCGTCGTACACGGCGGCGCGCGGGTACCACTGGGCAATCTCGTACAGCCATCCGTCCTTCACCTTGTCGCGCGCGTTGCGCTGCGTGTTGCGCCCGATCTCGGGGACCTTGTAGCGCCAGTCGATCGTCAGGCGCACCACGCCGCCGGTCGCCAGCGGAGCGGGGAGCTCGATGCGCATCGACGTCCCGTTCACGAAGAACGGCGCATCCTGGGCCCCCTTGCCGCTCAGCACCTGCACCTTGCCGATGTTCATCCCGAGGTCGTTGTCCTGGCCGGCCATCCCCAGGGCGCGCAGCGCCTGCGGCGACAGGTTGGCCATCGACTTGGGGAGCGGACGCGAGGAGAGCGAGGCGCGCGAGTCGGTGCGCTCCACGTTCTGGTCGAGCTGGAACCAGAGGTAGGTGAGCGCGTCGGGCGAGTTGTTGTGGTAGGTCACCGTCTCGCTCCCCGTCACCTGGTGTTCCAGCGTGTCGAGCGAGGCCTTGATGACGTAGTCCACCTGCTGCTGCCAGTACTTCGGCCCGGGACTCCCCGACGCCGTGCGGTATTCGTTGGGGGCCAGCCACTCCTCGATCCCGCGGAAGTTCGACTGGTTGGTCTTCTTGTTGGGATCGGCGTTGAGCCACTGCGGCCCGCTGGGGGGCGTTTGCTGCTGGGCGGCGGCGGGAGCGGTCGCCAGCGACGCCACGAGTGTCGTGAGGACGAGGCGGCCGAGTGCGGTGCGGGTCGTGCTGCGGGTCGTGCTGCGGGTCGTGGTGCGAGTCATGGACGGGCGACGATGGGGAGTTCGACGGGGCGCGGCCGGTCGCGGACGTCCAGCGGCGGCCTGGGATGGTGTCCGCGACCTTCTCGTCCTGATACGCACGGGCGAGCGACGCCGTTCGCGGGGAGCGCGCGAGGACTCGTGGATCGCCCCCCGCCCGGGCGCGGAGCCCCAGTCTCGATCGCCCCGCCCCTGGCGCGCGTGTCGTCCGGGCTCGTCGGGAGTTCGTCGGCCGGCGACCGTCCGGTGACGCGCGCCCGCACCCACGCGATCGCACCCACGCGATCGCACCCACACGATGGCCTGCGACCGGCCGGGACTGCTTCGACGTCCCGGGCTGGCTCGGACGGAGTGGCGCGTCGCCAGCGTCGCGTGCCCGCGGCCGCCGCGTTCGCACGCGCCGCCTGTGATCCACGACACATCGGACAGGCGTTAGGCAGGCCCGGCCGTGGTTAGGCAATGGCTGAGGATGGCACGGACTCGTAGTTCCCCGGGTGTACTAACGATCCGAACCGGGGATAGCCTGTGCGTCCCGGTGGTACGATTCACGGCACGCGCATGGAGGAACCATGGCTCGACTCACCATTCCGCTCGACGCCTCGGGCATCGAAGGCTTCGACCCCAAACAGCAAGTGAAGGTGCTCCTGACGTCCGGCGGTAAACCGGTCGCATCACAAGCGGTGGCGTTCGACCGGAAGGGGCAGGCGCAGGTCGGGTTCGACATCGACACGAAGCAGTCGGGGCTGCGGGTCATCGTCGGCCCGCCAGATGCAACCGACGAGGAACTCACGGGGCTCCAGACCATCGGGCTCGACATCCCGCGCCGACGCTTCTTCGGCAAGGACGACCTGGCGATCCCCGCCATTCGCATCACCCCCTACTACTGGTTCTGGTGGCTGCGGTGGTGTCGCACCTTCACCATCCATGGGCGCGTGGTCTGCCCCGATGGCTCCCCCGTCCCCGGCGCCGTCGTCTGCGCCTACGACGTCGATGCCTGGTGGTGGTGGTGGAGCAAGCAGCAGGTGGGGTGCGCCACGACCGACGCCAGCGGCTCGTTCACCCTCACCTTCAAGTGGTGTTGCGGGTGGTGGCCGTGGTGGTGGTGGAGGCTCCGCCGCTGGTACGTGGAGCCCAAGCTCGCCGAGGTGATCTACGGCGCGCTGCAGCGCGATCCGCGCGTGCCGCGCCCGCCGCTCCCCGATCCGGCCCCCGACCTGTCGCTCTTCGATCGATTCCTGGGCGAGCCGTCGCTGCCGCGCTCGGTGGGGCGCGCAGCACTCGCCGCACCCGCGCGCGTGCTGACCACGGCAGCAGCGGGGGCAACGCCCACGCGGAATCGCGCCGCGGCAGGCGCGCTCGTTCGTGGTCGCGCCGCCGTCGCCCCGGTCGAACCGTCGCTCCTGGATGGACTGCGCGAGCGACTGGTGTCCAGGCTTCCGAACATCCCCGCGCTCGATGCCGTGCGCCTCTGGCCGTGGCATCCCTGGCAGCCGTGGTGGGACTGCACCCCCGACATCGTCTTCCGCGCCACGCAAACGTGCGGCGGCACCGAGCACGTGATCGTCAACGAGGGGTGGTTCTCGGCGCGCTGGAACATCGCGCAGGTGAGCAACGTGACGCTCACGGCGACCGATGATGCCTGCTGCGTCCCCATCAACGACTGCATCGAGGGCGAGTGCCTGGCGCTGGCCAAGGTGTGCAGCGTCGACGCCGACCAGGTGGGCGGCAATCCCGGCGCCGACCCGACGCCGGTGGGGTACGCCTTCCCCAACGTCATCTCCAACGGTGGCGACGCCCCGTTCGCGGAACAGGTGAACATCCGCGGCACGGCGCAGTGCATGAGCGACATCGACTACTACGAGATCGAGTTCTCCGACGACGATGGGGCAACGTGGCAGCTGATGCCGTCGCAGGCGTTAGGCACCTTCGCGCGCGAGTACTGGGACTTCGCGCTCGGCACCGACGTCGATGTCCCGTTCAGCGCGCAGGTCCCCATCGACGGCCGGCACGTGTACGAGACGGTCGAGCACTACGAGGCCACGCACACCCCGGCCGACTGGGGCGCGACCAAGGTCTGGCTCGGGACCAACATCGACATGGTCGTCCCCTGGCTCACGGCGCCGACCTTCGCCGACGGGACGTACACGCTCCGGGTGGTGGGCTACGACGAGGCCGGCGGCGTCCTCTCCAACCCGCGCGTCCTCAAGGTCTGCGACTCCCAGGCCGACGCCGAGATCATCGTCACGACCGACAACCAATCGACCTTCCCCGCTCCGGGGCCGCTCAACAACCCGTGTGGCGGCGGGACGACGCACGGCTGCACCAACGAGCCCGAGACCGACATCCTCGACGCGCGCATCGTGCACGCGGGCGGTGGCCAGACGACCATCGGTCCGTGCGGCGAGGTGCGCATCGCAACGGGGGACATGCTGGAGGTGGACTTCGTCGCCCATGACGCGCAGGGGCACCTGGCCTGGTACTCGCTCATCGCCACGTACGGCGAGAACCTGGCACGCGACCTCGTTGCGTTAGGCGGGACGCTCACGCCGCTCCCCGGTGGGGCACCGCCGGTGCCGGCGGCCGCGCAGGTGGGCCCCGACTACGCCACCGCACGCTCGGCGCCGCAGAACGCGGCGGCCCCCACGTGGACCGGCGGGGCGATTCGCCTCACGATCAGTGCGGCCATCGCCTTCCCCGAGAGCTGCTGCTACCAGCTCGAGCTCCGGGCCTACAAGCGCACCATCGTGAACTGCCAGGCCAACAACACGCATCGCAACCTGAGCGAACGCTCGTTCCAGGTGTCGGTGTGATGCGCGCGACACACGACCGCCGATGAGTGCACTCCTCCTCTTCGCCGGGCTGCTGGCGACGTGGCGGGTCACGCACCTCATCACGGCGGAGGACGGACCATGGAACCTCGTGGCCCGCCTCCGCCAGGCGGCGGGCGCCGGCTTCTTCGGCGACCTGATGGACTGCTTCTACTGCACGAGCATGTGGGTGGCGCTCCCGATGGCGTATTGGGTGGGGACGAGCTGGCCGGCGCGCGGCGTCGCCTGGCTCGCCCTGTCGGGGGGCGCGATCCTCATCGAACGACTCATCCCCGATCGCCGCGACCCGGCGAGCGGACCCTAACAGGAGACAACAGCATGTGTTGCGGAAAGAACCGTGCGGCGGCACGGGCCGCCGCCGTGGCCGGCGGAGTGGCCGGGCGTGGCCACGCGGCCACCGCCGTCGCGCCGGTCCCCCCGTCGGCCACCAGCGAGATCATGTTCGAGTACGTGGGCAACGGGAGCGCGGCGATTCGCGGCCCGGTGAGCGGGCGCGTGTACCGCTTTGCCGCCCCCGGTGATCGCGTGCGCGTCGACGCACGCGACCGTCCGGGGCTCTCGTCGATGGCGGCGGTGCGCTGGGTGCGGTAACCTTCGCCCCATGAAGCTCTGGATCGACGCCGACGCCGCACCGCTCGCCGTGAAGGAAGTCTGCTACCGCGCCTCCGAGCGCCTCGCGCTCGCCACCGTCTTCGTGGCCAACCAGCGGGTGCAGCTTCCCGCGGGCTACCCGCACCTCGAGGCGGTGCGCGTCGACGGCGGCCCCGATGTCGCGGACCGCTACATCGCCGAGCACGCGCAGGCGGGCGATGTCGCGGTCACCGCCGACATCCCGCTGGCCGCGCTCCTCGTCCCCAAGAAGGTCACGGTCATCGACCCACGCGGCGAGGTCTACACCGAAGAGATCATCGGCGAGCGGCTCTCGGTGCGGAACTTCATGGACGGCTTGCGCGGGGCGGGGGTGGAGACCGGCGGTCATGGCGCCTACGGCGCGCGCGAGAAGCAGGCGTTCGCCAACGCACTCGACCGCGCGCTCACCCGGGCGATGCGCAGCTGATACCGGCGGGGGAGCACCGTGCGTGGGAAACGAACGAGGGGCGCGCCGCACCAGCGGCACGCCCCTCGCACCGTTCCATCGCGACCTAACGATACCGCTGCATCAGCGCCTCGAGCGCGGCCTTGCCCGGGCAGAGCTTCTCGTACGGGATGTCGATGAGCGGCGTGGGCACGGTGCGCATCATGTCGTGCATCTCGCGTCCACCATCGTCGACGAAGAGCAGGCCGGTCGCCATTTCCTGGCGCGCCTGGCAGGCGCGCACATGTGCGTAGGCGTGCTCGCGATCGGTGGGATCGTACTCGGGCGACGTGGACCGCAGGCGCACGCTCCCGCCGTCGTGCAACTGCACCACCCGCACCTCTTCGTCGGTCTCGGGAACGGTGATCGCGCGCTGGATCGGGACAAAATCTGCCGAGACGGCCTCCACCGACTGCTCGCGGGTGAAGGCGTAACTCTTGGTCGACCCTTCGTGGTCGTTGAACGAGACGCAAGGCGAGATCACGTCGACCACGGCGAAGCCACGGTGGGCGATCCCAGCCTTGAGGATGGGGACGAGCTGCTTCTTGTCGCCCGAGAACGAGCGGGCCACGAAGGTCGCGCCTAACGTCAACGCCAGCAGGACGGGATCGATCGGCGCCTGTTCGTTCGCCTCCCCCTTCTTGCTCGTCGACCCGATGTCGGCCGACGCCGAGAACTGCCCCTTGGTGAGGCCGTAGACGCCGTTGTTCTCCAGCACGTAGAGCATGTTGACGTTGCGCCGGATGGCGTGCGACAGCTGCCCCAGCCCAATCGACAGCGAGTCGCCGTCGCCGGAGATGCCGATGTAGGTGAGCGACCGGTTGGCCGCGGCGGCTCCGCTGGTCACCGACGGCATGCGCCCGTGCACGGAGTTGAAGCCGTGCGACTGCTTCATGAAGTACGCGGTCGTCTTCGACGAGCAGCCGATTCCGCTCATCTTCCCCACGCGGTGCGGCTCGAGGGCCATTTCCCAGCCGGCCTGGATGAGCGCCGCGGTGACCGAGTCGTGCCCGCACCCGGCACACAGCGTCGACATCGCTCCTTCGTAGTCGCGAAGCGTGAGCCCCAGGGCGTTGGTGCGCGAGCTCGGATGCCTGACGGGAGGCTTGGTGATCGACGTCATGCGGGCACTCCGGCTAAGTGGGCGGATACGGCGTCGACGACGACCTTGGCGGTGAGCGGCATGCCCCCGTAGTCGAGCACGGCGTGCATGTCGTCGCGCGGCACGCCAAGCTCGATGGCCAGCAGTGCGCGCAACTGCGCATCGCGGTTCTGCTCGATCACGAAGACGTGCTCGTGACCGGTGATGAAGTCGTGCACGGCCTTGGCGAATGGGAATGCTCGGATGCGCATCACGTCCACCGCGATCCCCTGCGTGGCCAGGATGTCGCTCGCCTCGCGCACCGCCGCGTCGCACCCGCCAATCATCACCAGCCCCACCTCGGCGCCGTCACGGCGCTGGATGACCGGCGTCGGGAGCGACTCCGCCGCCCCATCGATCTTGCGCTTGAGGCGATCGACCAGCTCCAGGTATGCGTCCGAGTCCTCGGTGTACGCGGCATGCTTGTCGTGCCCGGAGCCGCGCACGAAGTAGGCCCCCTTCCCGCCCACGCCGGGGAGCGTGCGGGCCGCAATCCCATCACCGTCCACATCCAGGTAGCGCGAGAACTTCGCGATCTTCGAGAGCGCCTCGGCGTCGAGCACCTTGCCACGATCGGGGCGGTAGTTGTCGTCCCACTCGAAGCGCTTCACCATCCAGTCGTTCATCCCGATGTCGAGGTCCGAGGCCACGAAGACCGGGGTCTGGAAGCGCTCGGCCAGGTCGAACGACTGCACCGCCAACTCGAAGCACTCGCGCGGGTTGGCGGGGAAGAGGACGAGGTGCTTGGTGTCGCCGTGCGAGGCGTAGGCCAGCGAGAAGAGGTCGGCCTGCTGCGTGCGCGTCGGCATCCCGGTGGCCGGGCCGCAGCGCTGCACGTCGAAGAAGACGGCCGGGATGTCGGTGTAGTACGCCAGCCCGATGAACTCCTGCATGAGCGAGATCCCGGGCCCCGACGTGTTGGTGAAGGCGCGCGCCCCGGCCCAGCCGGCGCCAATCACGATTCCGGCAGCGGCCAGCTCGTCTTCGGCCTGCAGGATCGCGTAGTTGTTGAGCCCCGTGTCGGGGTCCACGCGGAACTTCTCGCAGAAGCCCTTGAACGCTTCCATCAGCGCGGTGGCCGGCGTGATGGGATACCAGGCCCCCACCGTGGCACCTGCGTACAGCGCGCCGAGTGCGCTGGCCGTGTTGCCGTCCATGAGGATGGCATCACCGGTCGCGTCCATCTTCTCCAGCCGGAAGGGGAGTGGACAGGCGAAGTTGGCCTTGGCGAAGTCGTAGCCCAGGTGGATCGCGGTGTGGTTGGCGTCGAGCAGGCGCGGCTTCTTGGCAAACTTCTCGTTGAGCATTTGCCCGACGACGTCCATGTCGATGTCGAGCAGGGCGGCGAGCGCGCCGGCATACGCGATGTTGCGCAGCAGCGTGCGGTCACGGTCCTTCTCGAACGTCTCCACGCACATCTTGCCGAACGGGATGCCGAGGATGGTGATCCCTTCCCGCACGAGTGCCGGATCCAGCGGCCACGTCGAGTCGTACAGCAGGTAGCCGCCGGGGCGCACCGCGGCGACGTCCTTGCGGTAGGTCGACGGATTCAACGCGACCACCAGGTCCACCTCCGAGGGGCGCGCCGTGTAGCCGTCCTTGCTGACCCGGATCTCGTACCAGGTGGGGAGTCCCTGGATGTTCGACGGGAAGATGTTCTTTCCCGTGACCGGGATGCCCATGCGGAAGATGGCCTGCATCAGGAGCGAGTTGGCGCTCGCCGACCCGGTCCCGTTGACCGTCCCCATCTTGAAGGCGAAGTCGTTGATCCCGCTCATCGGCTCACCTGTCCGGCATACGGAAGTTGGAGGTCGAACGTGCGCATGTCCCACGCGGCGGTCGGACAGCGCTCGGCGCAGAGCCCGCAGTGCAGGCAGACGTCCTCGTCCTTGACCATCACGCGCTTGGTCTGCGGGAGGGCGGCGGAGACGTAGATCTCCTGCGCGGTGTTGAGCGCCGGCGCCGAGAGACGCAGGCGCAGGTCGTCGATCGGCGTGCTGTTGGTCGTGATCGTGAGGCACGTCGTGGGGCAGACGTCGACACAGGCGTCGCACTCGATGCAGAGCGGCGCGGAAAAGTGCGTCTGGACGTCGCAGTTGAGGCAACGTTGCACCTCGCCGGCGGCCTGCTCGGGGGTGAAGCCCAGCTCGACCTCGATCCCGATGTTGTGGAAGCGCTGCTCGAGCGCCTCGTGCTGCATGCGGGCGCGCTTGGCCGTGTCGTAGTCGTTCTCGTACGCCCAGGCGTGCATCCCTACCTTGGCGCTCACCAGCGTCATCCCGAGCGGCGGGCGCTCGCCCACCGGCTTCCCCTGGCAGTGCAGGTCGATCGAGATGGCGGCCTGGTGACCGTGGGCCACCGCCCAGATGATGTTCTCCGGCCCCCACGCGGCATCGCCGCCGAAGAAGACGTTCGGGCGCGTGCTCTGGTGCGTAACCTTGTCCACCACGGGCATGTCGCGCGCGTCGAACTCGATCCCGATGTCGCGCTCGATCCACGGGAAGGCGTTGTCCTGCCCGATGGCGAGGATGACGTCGTCGCAGGGGATGATGACGGTGTCCAGCACGGTGGAGCGCTGCTTGCCGCTCGCGTCCTCGCTCCATTGCAGCTGCTCGAACTCCATCCCCACCAGCTTGCCATGCTCGATCACGAACCGCTTGGGCGCGTGGTTCTCGATGATCTGCACGTGCTCTTCCTCGGCGTCCTCGAGCTCCCACGGCGACGCCTTGAAGTGCTTGCGACCGCGCCGGGCGACGACCTTCACGTCGGTGGCCCCGAGGCGCTTGGCGGTGCGGCAGCAGTCCATCGCCGTGTTCCCCACGCCGATGATCAGCACCCGCTTCCCGATCTCGGTGAGGTGCTCGAAGTGCACGTTGGCCAGCCAGTCGATCCCGAGGTGGATCTGGTCCTGCGCGTCCCAGCGTCCCGGGAGGTCAAGCTCCTTCCCCTTGGGTGCGCCACTCCCCACGTACACCGCGTCGAAGCCCTCGGCCAGCAGCGCCTTGAGACTCGTCACCGTCGTCTCGTAGCGCATGTTGGCTCCCATGTCGATGATGTAGCCGCACTCTTCATCGAGCACGCTTCCCGGGAGTCGGAAGGCGGGGATGTTGATGCGCATCAGCCCGCCCGCCCGCGCATTGCGTTCGACGATGGTGACGTCGTAGCCGAGCGGGAGCAGGTCGTTGGCGACGGTGAGCGACGACGGCCCGGCCCCGACGCACACCACGCGCTTCCCGTTCTTCTGGGCCGGGGGCTTGGGAAGGCGGTCGCGGATGTCGCCGCGGAGGTCGGCCGCGACCCGCTTGAGGCGGCAGATGGCCACCGGCTTCTCATCCACGCGTCCGCGCCGGCAGGCGGGCTCGCACGGGCGGTCGCACGTACGGCCAAGGATGCCCGGAAAGACGTTGGATTGTCGGTTGAGGAGGTACGAGTCGTCGTACCGCCCCTGTGCAATCAGCCGGAGGTAGCCCGGGACGTTGGTGTGCGCCGGGCAGGCCCACTGGCAGTCGACGACTTTATGGTAGTAGCGAGGATCCGAGACATCTGTCGCGCCCATCTGCGTGTGTCCCCTTGAGGTTGGGTTCTGCAAGCATGGCGTGGGTTAGCAGGGGGGGCAAGCCCTGACGGCGCCTCACGATGCGGGAAGCCGATCGACGCCCACCACCGCGTCGCTGTCGGCCCGGTGAAGTCACCTGCTCGGCCCGATGGTCCCCGACACCGATGACGTCGGCGTGGTGATTGCCGCGGCGCCCACTGCGATGCGCGACACGCCAGCGAACGACGCCGCGATCCACGCGACGACCGACCACTCGTCGGCCGCGAATCGACCGCGCGAGGTCCACGCGTCGGCGGCGCAGACGACACGGTTCGCGACGAGCGATGCGCGCCACGGCCGAGCATGCTGGCGCGGCGAACCCAGCTGCAACGCATAGACTAAGCGCCGAGTGCAGGGTCGTGGAAAGCCCTGCGCCGGCGCGGATGTTCGACCGATGCGCGCCGCGTGCACCGCGTGCATGGTGTGGCTGGGTCACGACGCGACAGCTCGGCCGCGCGACCCAGCGTTGGACGCACGGCGGAGCGACGCGCTCCCCGTGCCCTTCCCGGAGCCTTCCCATGTCACGAGCACCGCTCGCCGACCTTGTGTCGAAAGGCCATTGGCTGGTCCGCGCCGCCAACGGCGACTACCTGGATGTGGAGTACGACGCCAAGACGGGGGCGCCACGCCTCGTCACGGTGCCCATCTACCAGGTGCGCCACGCGTTCCGCATCTCGCAGCTTCACGACACGCGCCAGCGAACCTGGAGCGTGCTGGTGGACCCGGTCCCGGTCGCGGGCGTCCCCGACGCTGCCGGCAACGGCGCCGTCGCCGTGAAGGGCAGGGGCACGATCGCCGCGCGGTCCACCGCACGTGGTGCAGCTGGCGGGGCAGCCTCGCGGGGCGTGGCGACGCTGCGCGCCCCCGGTCGGGCCAAGCCGTCGGCGCCGCGACAGGCGTTGCAGCTGCCGATGCAGCTCCGCCATCGCGGGTGCCTCAACTTCGACATCGCGCCGCTCCCGCCGCGCGCCGCCGCCTCGATGCTGCTGGCGTCGCCTGCACAGTCCACGGCGCAATCCGCGGCACAGTCCGTCGGGGCCGCCGCCCTCGGCGCGCTCCTGGGCGAGCTGCCCATCAAGGCACAGCAGCTCACGCTCGACATCACCCCCGCGGTCCTCGCCCTCTCCAATAGCGGGGTCGACTACCCCACCTTCGTGGGCGACCAGAAGCACGCCTTCGAGTACCTCGCGAAGAAGGTCTCCGTCCCCCTGCGGTCGCCCAAGTTCCGGGCCGACATGCTCGTCCCCTTCAAGTGCCCCCCCAACATCCCCGAGAAGGCATGGGAAGCGGTCACCTCGCAGCTCACCGCGGAGTCAGGGGCGCGTGACACGTGCGACCGCTACTTCACCGCCATGCACACCTTCGTGCAGGACGTCTTCACCGCCAAGAACGGCGTCGTGGAGACCGTCGGCGGCCTGGTCCAGCTCGACGCCGGCGCATCGTTGCAGCTGGCGATTGGCGGGTGCTTCCACGCCATGGCCTCGGCGGTGGGCGGGCTGGGCTTCTCCGGCAGTGGGCTGCTGGGCGGCGCGCTCAACGTGGCCTTCGAGGTCATGCTCAAGGACCGCTCGCCCGACGCGCGCGACATGGTCGTCGTCATGTCCAAGCTGCGCGACGGACTCTCCGGCACCTACACCGCCACGGTCAAGGCGATCAAGGAGATGCGCGGCGCGGCGATGAACGATTGGGGAAAGCTTCAGGCGCTACAGGAGATGCTGAAGGGGAGCACCGACGACCTGCAGAAGGCGCAGGACGAAGGCAAGCTGCTCGATGCCGCGTCGCGTGCGCTCGAGATCGAGATCTGGAAGGCGGTGCTCAAGCTCAAGTGGCACCACGTGACCAGTGCCAACGGCCCGTACTTCCGCCCGCAGTATCGCAAGGAAGACGCCGCCGCCTACGAGGCCGCGCACCCGAACTACTGGATCAAGTTCTGGCCCACGCACGTCTCGCGCCCGTTCGGCAGCTCGGAGGACGGCTTCCTCGTGGAGGAGCACTGGCTCGGCTACGGCGACTTCCACGCGCCGGAGGCCGTCCTGTGCGATCGCTTGTTCAAGCAACTGGCCATCCCGCGTGAGGAGGTCTTCACGCGGGCGGAGTGGGGGCTCGTGCGCGACAGCTACTCGCCGCCGTACTTCCCGGGCTACTGAGCGGCCCCGCGGTGACCTGACGGTGAGCTGAGCCAAGGGTGGGGAGGGTGACGCGATTGACGGCGCCCGGTCGCGCGCATTAGGCTGCCGCGACCGGCGCGACCGGCGTCGCCCTCCCCTCCCCTTGCTGGCATCGCACACGCGTGACCATCCGTTGGCTCCTCGCCGCGTTGCACCTGCTGGCCCTCGGCATCGGCATGGAAAGCGTCTGGGCCCGCGGCCGGGCGTTGCGCCGTCCGCTCGATGCCGACGGCCTCAAGCGCGTCTTCACGCACGACAACTGGTACGGGATCGCCGCGCTGCTCTGGTACCCCACCGGGATTGCCCGGGCCTTCTTCGGCTTCGAGAAGGGGACGGGGTACTACCTGCACCAGCCGTTCTTCGTGGCCAAGCTGGCGTTGGTGATCATCGTGGGCGCGGTGGAGATGTGGGTCATGGTCGTCCTCATCCGCTGGCGCCGCCAACAGCAGCGCGGCGAGGCGATCGATACCCGCCACGCCGCGCTCATGTCGCGCATCTCCGCCTGGGAGACCTTCGCCATCATGCTCATCATCTTCCTGGCGACGGCGGTAGCGCGCAACGTCCGCTTCTGGTAGTGCGCCTAACGTGACCGCGCCGGCCGTCGCATCGGTGCCACGGCCACCCCCACCCGCGAGTCGGCCGTGCCATAGTACAGGAACCACTGTCCCTTGAACGGGATGAGGGCCTCCACGAAGGTCGTCCCCTCGGCATACTGCCCCGACTTCTCGTACGACTCGGTGGGGCGAATGAACGGGACATCGGTGCGCGCCAGCAGCTTGAGCGGGTTGCGCGCGTCAAAGAGCGCCTGCCCTGCGGTGTACATGCGTTCGGGGAGCGCGCGATCGCCGTACGCCTGGCTGTTGCCAGCGTTGTAGAGCATCACGATGCCGCGCTCGGTGAGGAGCGGCGGCGGCCCCGCCTCCACCAACCACGAATCGAAGTAGCCGGGGCGCGGCGACAGCACCTTGAGCGCGCGGCCGTTCGCATCCTCCACCGGCGTCCAGTGCACCAGGTCGTCGGAGGTGGCGATGAGGACATCGGGGACGTTGAAGTACATCCAGTACTTGCCGTCGACCTTCGTGGCGACGATGCGATCGCCCACCACGCGGCTCAGGATCGCCCCGGACTTGGTCTCAACCCCCAGGTACTTGCCGCCAGCTGCATCGGCAAAGGCGGGGCCGTGCTTCTCCCAGCGCATCAGGTCGCGCGACGTCGCCACCGCCAGGCGTGGCACCTGCCGGTTCCACTGCGTGTAGGTGAGCACGTAGCGCCCGCTCTCGTCCTCCACGATGCGCGGATCCTCCACGCCCCCCGGCCACTCGTTTCCCTTCTGCCCATCGTTCGCCGGAAAGAGGATCGGCGCCGGGTGCCGCGTGAAGTGCACCCCGTCGCGACTCTCGGCGAGCCCGATGCGCGAGGTGTGCCCACCGATGATCGAGGCCCCGGTCGCGTCTTCGGCGCGATAGAGCACAAAGACCTTCCCGTCGCGCACCACCGCCGCCGGGTTGAACGTCGCGAACGCCTCCCACTGCACGAGCGAGTCGTTCATCGGCGAGCGAAAGGTCGCCGCCGCACTCGGCGAGAGAATCGGGTTCACCGCCGACGGCTTGGTGAACGGGCCGATCATCCACGGCGCGGACTGCGCGCGCACGTCTGCACTCGCGATCGCCGCCAGCAGCAAGGTGGCTGTCAGGGTGCGCGGCACCACACCGTGTGAGGAGGCCCGGCTGTCGAACGGTGAGCGTGTGGCGTGCGTCGTCATCTGCCTGGGGAGAGGGGGCGCGCCAGCATACTATGCATCCGGGACCCGCCGCGGTCGATTCCCCAACGCCGCTCGGCTCAACAACGGTGCCCCGCCGGATCATCCCAACTCGAAGGCCGACGCCTGCTGCGCCCGATACCGGCGACTCCACAACAGTGCCCGCCCATCGCCGAGCACGATGCGATAATCGCCGTGCGACCAAGGTTGTAGTTCGCGGATGGCGTCCATGCGCACGATGTCAGAGCGGTTCACACGCAGGAAGCGGGTCGCGTCGAGGCGATCGGCGAGCGCGCCGATCGTCCCTCGCACGCGAAATGTGCCCTGGGGGGTGTACAGCACCACGTAGTTGCGCTCGGCGCGCGCGAGATCGATCGAATCCACCAGCAGCAGCTGTGCCCCACGCTCCCCCTGCACCAGCAACCGCGTGAGCGGTGGCCCCTCGATCCGGACCAGCGAGGCCATGGCCTCGACCTGCTGCAACGTCGCGGCGCCGAGCGGGGCCGACAGCATCTCACGCGCCCGTTCGACGGCGCTGCGCAGGCGATCGGGTACCACGGGTTTCAGGAGGTAGTCGAGCGCGCGCACTTCGAACGCCGCGACGGCATGCTCGTCGAACGCCGTGACGAAGATGACGAGCGGCATCTCATCCACGCCGACGGCCTTGACCACCCCGACACCGTTGAGGCCCGGCATCTGGATGTCGAGGAAGACGACGTCGGGCTCGAGCTCGGCGATACGCGTGACGGCCTCATCCCCACTTTCCGCTTCGCCGACGACCTCGAGGTCTTCGATGGTCGCCAGCAGTCGCGTGAGGCGACGGCGCGCTGGGGCCTCGTCATCGACGATGAGTGCACGCATCACCGACGGCCGTGTCGGGCGCCCGGTCATCCGGCCACCGAGCGCGACGACGCGACGCCATGCGCCGCAGGTATCGTGGCATTCAGGGAGGATGCCGACCGGGTCCGGGCGGCATCGCCACCACACGCCATGGTGCGCACCGGCAGCTGCAACACCACCTCGAACCCGCCGCCTGCCGCGTTGCGCGCCTGCAGCGTACCGCGCGCTCCGTACAGCAAGTGCAGGCGCCGTGCGGTGGCCGACAACCCCGTTCCGGCCCCGATCGGATCGCGGCCCGGCGCCACGCCGTCGCCGTCGTCCCAGACGCGCAGTTCGAGCGTTGCCTCCTCCCCCGCGGTGCGCGCATCGCCCGCGAGGATCGTTGCCGTCAGCTGCACTCGCCCGGCCCCGCGCGCGCTGAGCGCGCCGTGCCGCACCGCATTCTCCATGAGCGGCTGCAGCGACATGGAGGGGACCAGCAGCTCCTCCGTCCCCGGCGCCAGTGTCGCCTGCCACGTGAGCGCCCCGGGAAAGCGCGCCTGCATCAATCCCATGTACTGCCCCACCAGCGCCACCTCCTCGCGCAGCGGCACCTCCTGCGCGTGCGTGGAGCGCAACGACGCCCGCAGCAACTCCGACAGTTGCGTGAGCTGTGCGTCGGCGGCGGCCGGGTCGTCGTACATCGTGGCCGCGATCGTATTGAGCGCGTTGAAGAGGAAATGTGGCTGCAGTTGCAAGCGCACCGCGCTCAGTTCGGCTTCGAGCAACGATCGTTCGAGCGCAAAGGCGCGCCGCTCGCGTTCGCGCGCCTCCAGCAGGTACTCGGCGGCGGTCATCCCGGCAACGATCGCCACGACCGGGAGGATGTCGTTGACTGCTTCGTTGATCCACACCGCCATCGCGGGGGTGAACGCGTAGCCCTCCAGGCCAAAGAGCGGCGCAGTCGCCCCGCGCACCGCATACAGCAGCGGGGCATGGAACAGGCTCGCCAACACGAAGCACGCCACCAGCCGTAGCACCCACGTCACGCGCCGCGTTCGGGGGAGCGGCCATCGTCGCACGACCACGATGGTGCCGTAGACATACGGCAGCGAGACCACGCTCCCCACGACCTCCTCGAACATCACATTGCCGAGCGCCGCGCCGGCCTCCTGCGACCAGAGATCCGAGATCGCGTAGGCGAGGCGCAGCGCGAACATCCCGATCGCGATCGCCCCCGTGAGCGGCCACACCACCCGAGCCGGGACGTAGCTCAGCTCCGCAGGGTCCGCACGCAACGCCGTCGACTCGTCAGGCATCCCAGTCGCCATCCCGTGCGTCGCGCCTCATGGAAGGGTGAAGGCGACCACTTGGTCGCCGAGCGTGGTGCCCAGGCTGCCGTGCCCCCCGGCCGCGATGACGATGTACTGCCTGCCGCCAATCGTGTAGGTCATCGGCGTCGCCTGCCCTCCTGCGGGGAGTTTGGCACTCCAGAGGTCGCGCCCCGTCTCGATGTCGATCGCGCGCAGCTGTTCGTCCATTCCCGCCGCGATGAAGATGAGGCCTCCCGCCGTCGCGAGCGAGCCACCGAAGTTGGGTGAACCCCACGTCGAGACTGGCGCCGGGAGCGCCCCCCCTGGCTTGAGGCCGCCAAGCGGACGCTCCCATTTCACGGTCCCGGTCCGAAGGTCGATCGCGGTCAGCATCCCCCACGGCCCTTTCTGGCATGGTAGCCCGCTCGGTCCCGCCCACACCGCGCGCTCCATGTGATACGGCGTCCCGATCTGGTTGCCGCTCGTCGAGCCCATGCGTGGGACGAGCTTCACCCACGCAGCCAAGCGCATCGTGTTCACGATGAGCAGCTGGCGCTGCGGATCGACCGTCACGCCACCCCAGTTCACCCCACCAGGATACCCGGGAAACGAGAGCGTCCCGGCGAGGCTCGGCGGGGTGAACATCTCGCCATGCCGAAATGCCTTGAACTGCGCGAGGCAGGCGGCGCGATCAGCGGGGGTCGGCCCCCACACGTCATCCTCGGTGATGCGCGTCGGGTTGAGGCGAAGCCCGGGCGTGAGAGGAAAGGGCTGCGTCGGCGAGGTGCGCTCCCCAGGGACGTCGCTCGCCGGCACGGCGCGCTCCTCGACGGGAAAGATCGGCGTGCCTGTGGTACGATCGAGGACGTAGAGGAACCCCATCTTGGTCGCGACCACAACGGCCGGGATTCGACGCCCCTCGCGATCGATGTCGACGAGCGTGGGTTGCGCCGCCACGTCATAGTCCCACAGGTCGTGGTGCACCACCTGGAAGTGCCAGCGAATGCGCCCGGTTTCTGCCTCGAGCGCCACCACCGAGTTGGCGTACAGGTTGCTGCCTAACCGTTCCCCGCCATAGAAGTCGGGGCTTGCCGAGCCGGTGGGGACAAAAACGAGCCCGCGCGCCGTGTCCGCCGAGAGCGGTGCCCAGGCGTTGGCGGCGCCGGTGCGGGTAGCCGCGGCCGGCGTCCACGTGTCGTACCCCGGTTCGCCCGGACGGCGCTGGATGGGATCGAAGGCCCATCGCAGGACCCCGGTGCGCGCGTCGAAGGCCCGCACCGTCCCGCGTTCGAGGTCCACGCGACGATTGTCGCCGATGGCCGACCCCACCACGACCACGTCGCCGATCACCGCCGGGGGTGAGGTCACGCCATACTGCCCGACTTGTACCTCGCCCACCCCCAAATCGAGGCGCACGACGCCGCTGTCGCCAAACGACGCGCAGCGACCTCCGGACGATGCATCGAGTGCGAAGAGTCGCGCGTCGACGGTCGCCATGAAGACGCGGCGCGCGCAGGCAGCGCTTGCGGCACCCGCGCCCACCGCCCGGCCATCGGCCCAGTACGACACGCCACGTGAGACGAAGCCTTCATTGCGCTCGATGTTGAGCGCCAGGTGCGGATCGAAGCGCCAACGCTCACGCCCGGTGGCCGGATCGAGCGCCAGCACCCGGTTGAGCGGAGTGGACAGCAGGAGCGCCCCATCCACCGCCAGCGGCGTTGCCTCGAACTTGGTGTCTCCCGTGTGGCAGCGCCCACACCCCGAGGCGCTCCCCTCGTCACCCCGCTTGTGCGAGAGGTCGCCCGTGTGTGCGACCCACGCCGGACGCAGCGAGGCCACGTTGCCCCGATGCACCTGCGTCAGCGACGAATAGCGCGTTCCCCCGGGGTCGCCCCCGTACGCACGCCACTCATGGCCTGCGCTCGCTGGCGCCGCAGGGTCGCCTCCGTCGGACGAAGGGGCTGCGCACCCGACGAATACGACGAGTGCGAAGAGCGCAATGCGCGTCGGCTGGGTGACGACGCGACAGCTGGTGAGAGGCGACGGGATCGAGCGCATGTGCGAATCTCCGGAAACGAGACGGACGCACACAAGCTGTCCTGCGCGCTCAGTGCACCGAAGGCGCGCGGGACGACCGGGACCTTCGGGGGACGAGCGGGACTCAGTCGCGCACGCCCACCGCCATCGTCAGGCACTTCTGCAGCGCGCCCAGTGAGAACGGCTTGGGGAGGAACTGGAACCCCTCGGGTAGCTCGCTCAGGTCAAACTGCGCTTCGCTGTAGCCACTCACGAGAATGACGGCGATCGATGGGTCGGCCTGCGCCAGTTCGACCGCCAGGCTCACGCCATCGGTCCCCTGCCCGAGAACGAGATCGGTCACCAGGACCTGCGGGCGCACTGACATGGCCAATGCGCGTGCCTCCTCCACCCGCCCGGTCTCGTGCACCTCGTGGCCGAGGACGGTGATCATGGCCGACGTCAGGCGACGAACTCCGGGATCGTCCTCGACCAGCAGCACCACAGGGCGACGCACGACGGACGGCGTGACCGTGCTCGGGTCCAGTCGAGGAAAGCGCAACGTGACGCGCGTTCCCTCGCCCTGCGTGCTGTCGATCCGCACCTCGCCACCACTCTGCGTCACGAAGCCATACACCATGCTGAGTCCCAACCCGGTCGACTCGGCGAGCGAACGCGTGGTGAAGAACGGTTCGATCGCCTGCCGCTTCACCTGGTCGGTCATCCCCTCGCCGGTGTCGGTCACGACGAGTTCGACCCAGTGGCGCCCGTGGCCGCTGTCCGACGGCGGGAGCGCCGTCGCCTCCACGTTGCGCGCCACCAGGCGAAACTCGCCGTTGGCCCCCATCGCCGTGCGCGCGTTGGCGGCCAGGCACTCCAGCGACTTGACCAGCATGTCCCGGTCGGCACGACAGGGCCACAGCGTCTCGGGCAGCGACGCGGTGATGCGAACCGACGGGCCAAGCAGCGTTTGCAGCAGGGGAACTGCGGCGGTGCATTCCCGCGACAGCGAGAGCGGGAGCGGCTTGAGCATCTGCCGCCCGGCGAAGGTCAGGAGCTGCGCCGCCATGCGGCGCACCTTGTGCGTCGCCTGCACCGCTTCCTGCAGGAGCGGCGCCGTCTGCATTCCGCCCCCTGCACGCGCGTGCAGCTCGATGCCGCCTAACACACCGGTGAGCGAGTTGTTGACGATGTGCGCCACCCCGCCCGCCATCTTGGCAATCGCCTCCAGCCGCAACGCCTCGGCACGGCGCGTGGCGGTGTTGTCGATGGTGGCCGCGCTCAGGTAGGCGTGGCCCGCATCGCGTGATCGCGCCAGCCGGGAGCGCGCCCAGATCTCCGTGCCGTCGGCTCGTCGCAGGCGATAGTCCACCTCACACTGTTCGCCGGGGGCGAGCGCCCCCACCCGCCGCATGAAGCCCTCGCGGTCGTCCTCGACGATCCGTTCGATCCAGGCCAGGGGACGCCCGAGGAAGTGCACGTCACGGTAGCCGGTGAGCGTCTCGGAGGCGCGATTGATCGCCGTGATCGTCCACGACGACGTGTCGGCCTCCCAGAGCACCGACCCCACCGCATCGGCGAGCTGCTCGAAGTGATCCGACTGCCGGTCGATGTCACCACCAATGCGCACGAGGTCCGTGATGTCGTCGAGGATCACCGCCACCGACCCTAACGCCGCCTCTCCGCCCGAGAGCGGCATCGCGGTCACGCGGTAGCGCCGCGCTCCGAGTTGCCCGAAGCCGGTCACGCACCCGTGCTCACCGGCCCGCACGCGACGCACGAGCCCCGCCACTTCGTCGATGGGAATGACCCGGTCGACCGGCATCATATAGAGGATCGCCGGGTCGCCCGAGACGACCGACACGAGCGTGCGGTTGGCCGAGATGAGTCGATCCGACGCATCCAGCACCGCGACCGCCGAGGCGAGCCCCGCGACCAGTTGGCTGGCGTACCCCTCGCTGCGCAACAGCGAATCGGCGCGCGACTCCATGTACGCGTCGATGATGAACGACAGGTCGAAGAAGACCGCGCGAATCAACGCCCGCATCGCGGGCGTGGGGTCAGGCACCTCTGTCAGGATGGCACGGAGATACCCATCGAGCTGGCGCGCCAGTCCCGAGAGGTACCATTGCAGCTGCAATCCGGCCTTCTCGTGAATCACGCCGATGCGCATGCGCGAGGCGGCGTGCGGTCGATCGAAGCTGCCGTCGCACAGCTCGTTCCAGTACGCCGCGACCTGGTGCTTGAGGCGATCGACGGTCGGTGGCGGGACGAGGATCCTCGTCGCCATCGACTCGGCATGAAAAGCGTAGAACTCCTCGAGGATGCGCGGGGTGTGCCGGACCACCAGCGGCTGCAACGTGCGCAGTATCGCGATGTCGTCGTCGCTGAGACCGATGAAGCGTCGACGCTCCAGCGTGTTCTCGCTCGTCAGGCGAATGCGGGCGTATCCGGGCGACGACGGGGCGTGCGCGTGGGATGCCGCGGGTGCCGTGGACGGGTGCGCGGCGTGATCATGCTCGCCCACCCCCGCCAGGCCGCGCGCCGCGCTCCACTGGGCACTCTCCTCGTTGCGCCCGTACGAATCGAGGGCCAGACTCGCGTCGAAGAAGATCTTCTTGATCATCGCGAGCGCCTGCTCCCGTGCGTTCGCCTCGCTGTCCGCCGAGCGAACGATGGGGTCGAGGTGGTCGCAGACGAAGTGCGCGCACGTTGTCAGGTACGACTGCGGCAGGAGGCGCACGCGGTGGTGCACCACGCCGATCCACAGGCGCCGCAGCACATACGCCCAGTCGACGTCGAGTTCGAACAGCTCTCGCAAGTAGTGGTGCTGGTGCGCCTTGAGGCGTTCGACCTGCGCCTCGGTCGAGAGGAGTGCTGCCGTCTCGGGGTAGTCCAGCAGTCGGCGGTAGAGACTCTCGAGGAAGACATCCGCCGTCGCCGCGGCGCCAGGCGCGGCGTCGCGAAGATGGGCCATCGTGGCGGCGTCGAGACCGATGGCGTCGAGGCGCGCCTGCACGACCTCGGGGGTGATGCCGAGTGCGGCGGCAACGGCGGCGGGGGTTTTCATGCGGAATCGCGAGGTGGAGTCGCAAACGGGCGCCACTCGCGAACGCGTGCCCGCGAGCCCCGGCAGCAGACGAACGATGAACGGCGTTCATATTCTGGCATCGCAGTCTCAGGATTCTTATCGGGGGTCTACCAGTGACTCGTCAGGCACCTGCGGACTGGACAGGGGCCGCCCGGTGGCCGGAACACGGCTCGCGGCTGTGCTGGCCGACGCGGCACCTCCGTCGTGCCATGGCCCACGCCGCGTTCGCCCCGTAGGATCTTCCGCGTCACGACCAGCTCGCCGCCGTTCGTCGCCCCCACTCCATCCCCTCTCCGCGCATGCCCGTTCTGCCGCTGCGACCCACCACCCTCGCGATGGCGCTGGCAACCCTCGCCGTCCCGCGGGGAGGGCGTCCGCCGGCCACCGTCGACGTGACCGTCACCGAGGGGACGTCGATGGCGGTGGCCGTTTCACATGACGGGATGCAGCTCGCCCTCGACCTGCAGGGAAGTATTTGGGTACTCCCGGTCTCGGGGGGGAAGGCGCGACGCATCACGGACGAGTACAACGACGCGCGGCAGCCCACCTGGTCTCCCGACGGGCGCACGATCGCTTTCCAGGGCTTTCGTGACGGCGGCTACGACATCTGGGCCGTGCGCGCCGACGGCACGGGGCAGCGCAAGCTCACCTGGGGGCCGCACGATGACCGCGAGCCCGCGTGGTCGCCCGACGGCAAGTCGGTCGCCTTCGCCTCGGACCGCAGCGGCAACTACGACATCTGGATCCTCGACGTCGGCAGCGGTGCGCTGCGGCAGGTCACGCGCGACGCGGGCGAGGACTACATGCCCACCTGGTCGCCGGCTGGCGACGCGATTGCCTTCATCGGGACGCGCAACGGCGCGCCGGGCGTTCAGGCCGTGACACTCTCGTCAGGCAGCGAACGCACGGTCACGCCCACCGCCGGTCGCTTCGACGCCCCGTCATGGGGGCCGAGCGGGGCGATCGTGTATCATGCCGGCGGCGCCGGCGTGAGTCGCCTCGAGGTCGACGGACGACCGCTCACTGGCGACGAGAATGCCTTTGCCTTCCGGGCCGGGTGGCTTTCGCTCACCGAGATCGCGTACGTCTCCGACGGCAAGATCCGTCGGCGCGCGCTCGCCGGCGGCGCGGCGCGCACGATCGAGTTCACCGCCACGCTACGCGTGAACACGCCCGCGTACACGCGCCGCGTGCGCAACCTCGATTCGCGCGCGCCCCGCCAGGCGCTTGGCCTGGTGGCCCCCGCCGTCTCCCCCGACGGGAAGCAGGTGGCCTTTGCCGCGTTAGGCAACCTGTACCTCATGCCGGTCGGCGGCACGCCGCGCGCGCTCACCAACGACGCCGCGCTCGACACCGATCCCGCCTGGTCACCCGACGGGCGCTATCTCGCCTGGTCGAGCGATCGCGCGGGCGGGACGCTGCTCGACCTGTGGCTGTACGACACGCGCGACGGAAGCATGCGGCAACTCACGCGCGAGGCCACGTCGGCCATGGCCCCCGCGTGGTCGCCGGACGGCACGCGCATCGCCTTCCTCGATGTCGACGGGATCTGGCGTGCGGCCAGCGTGGCGATGGTGGAGGTGGCGAGCGGCACGGTGACGACGCTGTACCCGCAATCGTTCGGCCCGGGGGCCCCGACCTGGTCGGGCGATGGGCGTCGCGTGATCGTGACGGCGCTCCAGCGCTACTCGGCGCGCTTTCGCGAGGGGACCAACCAGCTCCTGTCGATGGCCATCGACGGGAGCGGCACGCGAGTGCACGTCCCGGTCGAGCACCTCTCCATCGACTCGCGCGGAGGGGCCGGTCCGGTCACCTCGCCCGACGGCTCGATGCTCGCCCTCATCTACGAAGGGGTCCTGTCGGTGGTGCCGGTTGCGCCTGACGGCCGCCCACTCGGCCCGCCGCGCCGCCTGACGACGGAGATCGCCCACGCCCCGAGCTGGACCGGCGACTCGCGCGCCCTGCTGTACCAGTCCGACGACAAGCTGCACCTCGTCGACCTGGAGAGCGGCCAGGTGCGCGACGTCCCCGTCACGCTCCCGTATGCGCCCGCCATCCCCACCGGACGCGTCGTCGTGCACGCTGGGCGCCTGGTCGACGGGGTGAGCGACCAGGTCCGCACCAACGTCGACATCATCATCCGCGGCAACCGCATCCAGCGCGTGGTACCGCACGCGGCGGCCAACCTGGTGGGAGCGCGCGTGGTCGATGCCTCGAAACTGACGGTGATGCCGGGGCTCATCGAGTACCACACCCACCTGCAGAAGGACTTCGGCGCCAACGCCAACCTGGCGTACCTGGCGTTCGGCGTGACCACAGTCCGCTCGCCCGGCGGCACCCCGTACGAGGCGGTGGAGGATCGCGAGGCGGTCGACGCCGGCGTGCGCCCGGGACCCCGGATGTTCGTGAGCGGCTACCTCATGGAGTGGCAGCGCGTCTACTACAAGATGGCGGTCGCCGTCAGCAGCAATGCCCACCTCGCGCTCGAGCTGCAACGCGCCCGGGCGCTGCAGTTCGACCTGCTCAAGAGCTACGTGCGCATGCCCGACCTGCAGCAGCGGCGCATCGCCGACTTCGCGCATGCCATGGGCGTCCCCGCCGCGTCGCACGAGATCTATCCCGCCACCCTCTCCGGCATGGACGGGACCGAGCACACCACGGGGACGAGTCGCCGCGGCTATTCCCCCAAGGCGGCCACGCAGCAGCGCTCGTATGGCGATGTCGCCGCGCTCTTCGCCGCGTCCGGGATGCCGATCACCCCCACGCTGGCGCTGAGTGGCGGCGGGTTGCGCCGTCTCTTCTCGCAGGACTCGACCTTCGGGCGCGACCCGCGCTTCGCGCTCTATCCGCCGTGGCTGCGGGCGATGAACGCGCAAGGGGGCGGCGCACCGCCGGGGACGGTGGACGCGGGGGCCGGCGGGCGCATGGTGATGGGGCTCATGCGCGCCGGGACGCGCATCGTCGCCGGGACCGACACGCCCAACGCGGCCACGTTGCACGGCGAGATGCTGAGCTACGTGCTGGCCGGGATGACGCCACTCGAGGCGCTGCGCGCGGCGACGGTGAACAGCGCCGAGCAACTCGGGATCGACGCAGGGGTGGTGGCGGCGGGGAAGCTCGCCGACCTCGCCATCGTCGACGGCAACCCGCTCGACGACATCACCGCGACCACGCGCGTGCGCTACACCATTGCCAATGGCCGCGTGTTCGACGTGCGCGAGCTCGTCGCGCCGCGCGCGTCAGGCATGGAGCGTTAGGCTCGGCCGGCCGAGCCCCTCTCCGCACCGCGACGGCACGGCCCGTTCCGGTCGGGGAGGGATGCAGCGGCCGCGACGCCGCTGGCCGTTCGCGTCAGAGCGAGCGGAACTCGATCGTCACACGCACCGTGTCGCCATCGCCCTTGTCCCCACGGACCTTGGCGGGGACGGCGAGCAGCGTGCGGCCGTCCTTGCCGCGCCACACGCTGGTCTCCCACGTCGTTCCGTCCACCGTCGCGCGCACGGGTGTGCGCCCCCACCCATGCGTCACCGGCGGCGCCAACCGATCGGGGACCGGGACGAAGTGCCACCCCCCCTTTCCCGGATACCGGAAGAGCGTCCCGCGAAACTGCCCACCATAGCGTGCTGTCATGCCACGAATCTGCGCGCAAAAGGTGGCGTACGCGACACGCGTGGCGGCGCTTTCCTCTTGTCGGACCGCCCGCGGGTCCCTGTAGCTTTCGACATGCACTGTGACCCATCGACGGACTCCGCCCATCCCGACGACGTGGCGCCGGCGGCGCTGGCCAACCTCGAGTTCACGCCTGACGAGATGCGTGCCATGGGGCATGCCGTGGTCGATCGCAGCGTGGCGCACCTCGCGGCCATCGGCGACATGCCCTCCATGGGCGACCTCGACGCCACCGCACTGTGCCGCGCCCTGCGCGAGACAGCCCCGGAGCAGGCGAGCACGCTCGAACCGCTCCTCGACCTGCTCTTCGACACGCTGATTCCCCGCTCGTTCAACACGGCGAGCCCGGGCTACTTCGCCTATATCCCGGGTGGAGGCGTCTATCCCGCCGCCCTCGCCGACTTCATCGCCGACACGGTCAATCGCTACACCGGCGTGTGGAACGCCTCGCCCGCGCTGGTGCAGCTCGAAGGCAACGCACTGGAGTGGCTGCGCGAGTGGATGCACTTCCCCGTTGGGGCTGCCGGCCTGTTCACCCCCGGCGGCTCGATGGCCACGTTCAACGCCATCCTCTGCGCACGCGAACGTCACCTCGGCCCCGACATTCGCCCGGGGACGCTCTACACCTCCGACCAGGGTCACCACAGCATCGAGAAGGCGGCGAAGCTGGCCGGGATTCATCACGATCGGGTGCGCCTCGTTCCCGTCGACCGCACCTTTCGCATGCGCGTCGACCTGCTCGCCGACGCCATCGCCCGCGACCGGGAGCAGGGATTGCGCCCCTTCATGGTCGCCTCGTCGGCCGGGACGACCAACACCGGCGCCGTCGATCCGCTCGACGACATCGCCGACCTGTGCGCGCGCGAAGCGCTCTGGCACCACATCGACGGCGCCTACGGCGCCTTCTTCCACCTCGTCCCGGAGTTGCAGCCGCTGCTGCGCGGGCTGCCGCGTGGGGACTCGCTCACGCTCGACCCGCACAAGGGGATGTTCCTCCCGTACGGCACCGGCGCGCTACTCGTGCGCGATGGCTCGGCGCTGCGCGCCGTGCACACCGCAACGGCAGGCTACCTCCCGCAGAACCAGTCGGAGTTCTACGATCCGGCCCAGCACGGTCCCGAACTGTCGCGCGGCTTTCCCGGGCTGCGCGTCTGGCTGGCGGTCAAGCTCTACGGCGCAGCGCGCTACCGCGCGGCGATTGCCGAGAAGCGGACGCTGGCCCTGTGGGGTGCCCAGCAGGTCGCGCGTATTCCCGGCATCGTGATCGACGCCGAGCCGCAGCTCTCGCTCTTCGCCTTTCACCTGACGGGCCCTAGCCTAACGACACAGGCGGCGCGTGACGAGGCGACGCGGCAGCTCATGGACCGCGTCAACGCGCAGGGACGCGTGATGCTCACCGGCTGCGTCGTGGACGGGCGTCACCTGGCGCGCATCTGCGTCATGAGCTTCCGCACCCACCGCGAGCACCTCGAGGCCTGCGTGGAGGACCTCACCACGGCGGCCGCCGCGATCCTCGCCGGACACTAGCGCCCGGAGGGTCGCGACGTGACTCGCGACGTGACTCGCGACCGCACGTGACTCGCGACCGCACTCGCGACCGCACTCGCGACGTGGCTCTCGACGCGGCCGCCGCGCCGGGCGATACTCCGCGCACCCTGCCGCAGCCGTCTCCCCTCACTCGCCTCGCCGTGCCTGACGACCCCTCCGCATCGAACGCGGCGCCGGAGACCCACGCCTCCCGCCGCCGCTTCCTCAAGGCCGCCGGCGCGGTCGCCGCCAGCGCCGCGGCCGCCACGGTCGGCTCGACCGTGGGCTGTGCGCCCAGCACCTCACGCGATGGGGAGGGGAAGGCGACGCGCGAGGAGGTACCGCAAGCACTCCCGACGAGGACCCTCGACCGCCGGACCCTCGACGCCGTCGGTGACGTTGTTCTCCCGTCTACAATCGGCAGCGCCGGCCGCGCGCAGGCGGTCGAGGCCTTCGTCACCTGGGTCGACGAGTACGACCCGGTCGCCGAGGAGATGCACGGCTACGGCTACGCCGACGTGCGCTACCTTCCCCCCGATCCGGCACCGGGATGGCAGTCGCAGCTGATCGGGCTCGACCTGCTGGCCCAGCGCATGCGCCAGCGCTCATTAGCCGAGTGCGACGCCGCCCAGCGCCTGGAGGTGCTCACTGCTGCGCTGGCCACGGTCGACGCGCAGCGCCTCCCCGCGCCGTTAGGCGCGCCGCATGTGGCGCTGGCGCTTCTCTCGCACTGGGCCAACTCCCCCGGCGCGTGGGACCTGGCCCTCGAAGCCACGGTCGCCCCGAACACCTGCCGCCAGCTGGATGGCATCGACGCCAAGCCACGCAGGGCCTTCGGAGGGACCGCATGAAGACCGTCAGTGGCGACATCATCATCATCGGCAGCGGGATCACCGCAGCCAACATGGCGGCCCACCTCGCCGACAACACCACGCGCTCCATCACCGTCATCGAGGCCGGGCGCCACAGCACGCCGTTTCGCGAGCGCGGCAAGGCGCGCGACCGATACCTCGCCTACGGGGAGAATCCGTGGTCGCGCGATCACATCGATGACCAGAACGCCCTTGGCGTGACCTACGGCTTCTCCCCCAACATGCACGTCGGCGGCCTCGCGATGCACTGGGGTGGCGTGGCGCCGCGCTACTCGCCAGAAGACTTCACGACCAGGTCGCTGTACGGCATCGGCACCGATTGGCCCTTCACGTACGAGGAACTCGATCCCTTCTATCAGGAAGCGGAGGAGCGCATGGGCGTCGCGGGGGAACAGGGCCCCCCATCGCTCGACCCACGCGGTCGGCCGTTTCCGCTGCCGCCGATCCCGGTCAACTACAACCTCAAGCAGCTGCAACTGTGGGCGCGCAACGCCGACATCGCCACGTGGAGCACCCCGTCGGCCAAGAATTCCGTCCCCTACCTCGGGCGTCCGCAGTGCCAACGCTGCGATACCTGCTATCCGGTGTGCCCGTCAGGCGCAAAGTACTCGCCCGACTTCACGTGGGATGCGCTGCTGTCCACGAAGAAGATCACCCTCGTCACCGAAACGCTCGTCAGGCGCCTGGTGGCCGACCCGAAGACCGGGCGCATCGTGCGCGCCACCGGAAACCGCACCGACGCCGGCGGCGAGGAGGTCACCATCGAGGGGAAGACCTTCGTCCTCGCCGGCGGCTTCGTCTGGTCGCCGCACCTCCTCCTCCTCTCACGCGACTCGGCCTTCCCCAACGGGTTGGCCAACCGCAGCGGGCTGGTGGGGAAGTACCTCGCCGGGCATCGGAACATCGGCGGGCAGATCTCGCTCCCCATGGAGCTCTTTCCTGGGATCAACTCGCAGCACTCGCTGGTGTCCAAGCAGTTCCAGCGCGCCAGCTACAAGGGGAAGTACCTCAGGCACGACCTGCGCATCTGGGAATCCGGCGTCGGACGGAACGCGCGCCTGCGTGACGACGATGGCACGCTCCTGCTCGGCGACGCCCTCCTGGCCGACTGGAAGCAGCGCGCCAAGGGAGCGACCGCGCGTGTGCGCGCCTACTACGACGTGCTCCCGGACAAGGAAAGCAAGCTCACCCTCGACGACACGGCGAAGAACCGTTTTGGCGATCCGATGCCACGCGTCGCATTCAAGGACGCGCCGGAGAGTGCGGCCCTGCGCGCGTGGCAGGAGGAGGAGCTGCGGAATCTCTTCCGTCGCATGGCCAAGGCTGGCGGCGGCGAGGTCCTTTCACTGGCCAGCAGCTCCAACGACATCGGGCAGGAGCACCCCACCGGCGGCTGTCGCATGGGGAACGACCCGAGCACGAGCGTGGTCGACGGCTGGGGGCGCGCGCACGACCATGAGAACCTGTGGGTCGCCGGGGCGCCGGCGCAGGTGAGCGCTTCCTGCTGCAACGGGACGCTGACGTTCGTTGCGGTTGGACTCCGAACCGCCGCGGGAATCGTGAAGGCGGGCTAGCCGCGGTAGTCCTCCCGCACCGGCGCAAACACGTCGAGGATCTCGCAGTCGGTGATCGCCCGCCCGTAGTGCACCGCGTTAGGCGGGATCACCGCCATCGTCCCCGGGACGCAGCGATGCGGGACGCCATCGATGGTGAGTTCGTACTCGCCACGCAGCACGTGCGCCACCTGCTCGTGCGGGTGCGAGTGCGCCGGAAGCTGCGCCCCCTGCGTGATGCGCCAGAAGGCGAAGGTCATGCGCTCGGAATGCACGAAACGCCCGACATGGCCGGGGAAGACTTCGCGCTCGGGCTGCTCACCCACGATGTGGAATGACATGGGGCGGAAACCTTACCCCTGACCGTCGCGCGGTCCAGCGGCGTACACCTTGGTGATCGGGATCGGGGCCGGGCTCCCGAGCGACGGACGGTGGCCGCGCCGCCCCCGTCCCCCGCGCGACGGCATCGGCTCCACCGCGATCACCGGCGTCGGCCCGGCCTCCAGCACCGGCTTGCGACGCTGCGCCCGCCACAGCCAGACCGTCCCCACCGCCAGCCCGCCAAAGAAGATCAGGAACGACGACGACTGCAGCAGGATCCACGGCGCGCGGAACACCCCCCACTTGCCCAGGATCTCGATCGGCGTCCACACGACGATCATCGCCCCAACCGAAAAGCGGATCGCCGGCCCCCATCCCTTGAACTGATAGAGCCGCCAGACGCAATACAGCGACCCGGCCAGCGAGGCGAACAACAGCGCATTGGTGAAGACCGAATGCACGCCGAGGAAGCTCTCGTCGTACGCCCACAGGAGGATGAGGTAGAAACCCCACACCGTGGTCGCGTACTGGAAGGCGCTGCGCGGCCCGTAGTTGTCGATCTTCCCGGTCGCGATCGCGCCGCGCATGGTCGGGACGTGCCGCCGCCACCATAGCGCGAGCGGGCAGCGCGACGCTTCGAGGAACATGAGGTACGCCATCACCAGCACCAGCGCCCCCCACGTGTACTTGAGGAGGACGTACTCGCCGTAGATCGCCACCAGCTGGCCATCCATCACCGTGACCGACTTGGCGACCCCCAGCGTGCGAGCGGCCATCGTCAGGCCGTACTCGATGCCGCCGGTCCAGATCAGGTTGCCCGCGAAGATTCCCAGGATCGACTGCGCCGCGTCGCTCTTGAGGCGCGAGGTGGCCCACATGAGCAGGCCGCCAAGTGCAACGAGCGCGAGCGTCGCCTGGGCCAGGAACGGGGTCACCGGAAGCGTCCGCATCGGCACGTCGCGCCCGGCACGCGCCTCAGCCAGTGCCGCCGCGAGCACGCGCTGCTCGTCCGGATTCGTCGTCTTCTTGAGCGCCGCCTCGAACTCCTCGGGGAGGGTGAGGTCGGTGAACATGCGCGCCGGACTCCCCGCCGCGGGCGAGGGACGTTCGATGCGATGCTCGGCGTAGTTCACGACCACCATCAGCAGGTGGGCCGATGCCAGCATCAGGAGCATGAAGCCGCTGGAGAGCATCGTGCGCAGCAGCGCCGAATGCCGCCAGCCGGAACCGCTGCTCGTGTTCGTTGCGCCGATGCGTGCGTCCATGGTCGCGTCCGGCTCCAGCGTCGGAGTGTGCCGTCGGTCGCACGCCCGATCGGGTGGTGCGACGTCCCAGCGCGGCGGCTTCGCGAACGACCGAATCCGCCGAGGTTACGTCGCGAACCTACAGCGCCAGGTTCCGTTCGGTTAGGAGGGTATCCCTACATCGCGATCCGGGGGCTCCCCTAAAACCGGCGCGCGCTTTCCGGTGTTTCCCCCTCATGGCAGGTCAGCGCCTCGGGCAGGCCGGCCGCGGCACTCGGGCCGCGCGGCGTTGTCTCGGGCCCGTGCACGACGCATGTTCGGCGACGCGCAAATGCCGTCCGCGGTGCGCAGCGAATCCCGATCTCCCCGTCCCGTGAACATCGCCTCTCCCGCCGACGCCCCAGGCGCAACGGTCGCCGCCCCGCCCGTCCGTCTCAGCGGTCGCCTCCTGACCTGGTCCATCACCTCCGCCCTCGCCGGCTTCCTCTTCGGCTTCGACACGGTGGTGATCTCCGGTGCCGAGCAGACGATCCAGTCGCTGTGGGGGCTGAGTGCGGGGATGCACGGCCTGGCGCTCGGCGCGGCGCTCTACGGCACCGTCCTCGGCTCGCTCGTGGGCGGTTGGCCGGCCGATCGCTTCGGGCGCAAGGCGACGCTCACCTGGATCGGCGTCCTCTATATCGTCTCAGCGGTCGGGTGCGGAGTGGCGTGGAACGTGTGGGTCTTCATCCTCGCCCGCTTCCTTGGCGGCGTGGGGATCGGCATCTCCACGGTCGCGGCGCCGCTGTACATCTCCGAGATCGCCCCGCCCAGGCATCGCGGGCGGCTGGCCGGGATGTTCCAGTTCAACATCGTCTTCGGGATCGTCGTCGCCTTCGCCTCCAACGCCCTGCTGTCGGGCGTTGGGGAGAACGCCTGGCGCTGGATGCTCGGCGTCGCCGCCTTTCCGTCGGTTGTCTACACGCTGATGTGCCTGGGGATCCCGGAGAGTCCGCGCTGGCTGCTGACGCGCCGGGGCGACCGCGCGGCCGGGCTCAAGACGCTCGCCCTCATCGAACCCGAGGCCACCCCCGCCCAGCTCGAGTCGCACGCCGACGCGATCGTGAGCGGCGTGGCCGAGCAGCACAGCACGCGCGGCTTCTGGTCGATGCGGCTCAGGGTCCCGATCCTGCTCGCCTTCCTGGTCGCCTTCTTCAACCAGCTCTCGGGGATCAACGCGATCCTCTACTTCGCCCCGCGCATCTTCGAGCTCACCGGGTTGGGCACCAAGGCGGCCCTGTTGCAGTCGGTGGGGATCGGGATCACCAACCTCGTCTTCACCTTCGTGGGACTCTGGCTCATCGACCGGCTCGGGCGGCGCACGCTGCTCTACATCGGGTCGTTCGGCTACATCGCCTCGTTAGGTCTGTGCGCGTGGGCCTTCTTCACGCAGCACTACTCGATCGTCCCGGCCTGCATCTTCGCCTTCATCGCGGCACATGCCATCGGTCAGGGGACGGTGATCTGGGTGCTGATCTCGGAGATCTTCCCCAACCAGTTCCGTGCCTCCGGGCAGTCGCTGGGGAGTGCGACGCACTGGGTCTTCGCCGCGCTCCTCACCACCGTCTTCCCGTACATGGTGAGCGCCATGGCCCCGGGCTACATCTTCAGCATCTTCTGCGGGATGATGGTGTTGCAGCTGGTCTGGGTCGCGACCATGGTCCCCGAGACCAAGGGGGTGCCGCTGGAGGAGATCCAGAAGCAACTCGGGGTGGTGGCATGAGGCGCGTGCTGCTCGCCGCGTCGTGCGTACTGATGCTCGCCCCGTCGCTCACCGGGGCGCAGGGGCGCACGACCGCGCAGCGCGCCGCACCGCTGGAGCCGTTTCGCCCGCGCTTCCATTTCACCCCCGAGCGGAACTGGATGAACGATCCGAACGGGATGGTCTACTACGACGGCGAGTGGCACCTGTTCTACCAGTACAACCCGTTCGGCGACAAATGGGGGCACATGAGCTGGGGGCACGCGGTGAGCCGCGACCTCGTGCACTGGGAGCAGCTCCCGCTGGCGCTCGCCGAGTCGGACGGGGTGATGATCTTCTCGGGGAGCGCGGTGGTCGACTGGCGCAACACGAGCGGCTTCGGGGCCGACGGCAAGCCGCCGCTGGTGGCGCTCTACACCGGGCATCGTGATGGACACCAGGACCAGCGCATCGCCTACTCCAACGATCGCGGGCGCACCTGGAGCAAGGGGGGCGTGGTACTCGACCTCAACAAGGCCGATTTTCGCGATCCCAAGGTCTTCTGGCATGCACCGTCGTCCCGCTGGGTCATGACGGTCGCACTGTCGCCGGAGTACAAGGTGCAGTTCTACACCTCGCCCGATCTCAAGCGTTGGACACGCAGCGGCGAGTTTGGCCCGGCCGGGAGCCGGCGCGGCATCTGGGAGTGTCCGGATCTCTTCCCCGTGCAGGTGGAGGGCGGCGGCACGCGATGGGTGCTCATCGTGAACCTGAATCCGGGGGCACCGGCCGGCGGTTCGGGGACGCAGTACTTCGTCGGCGACTTCGACGGACAGCGCTTCGTCCCCGAGGGAGAGGTCGCGCAGCCGCTCTGGGCCGACTACGGCGCCGACTTCTACGCCGGCGTGTCGTGGAGTGACGTGCCTGCAGCTGACGGCCGGCGCGTCTGGTTGGGATGGATGAGCAACTGGTCGTACGCGCAGGAGGTCCCCACCTCGCCGTGGCGCAGCGCGATGAGTGTGGCGCGGACCCTCACGCTGCGGCGCACACCCGCCGGATTGCGCCTGGTGCAGCGCCCGGTGGCCGAGCTGGAGCGGTTGCGCCGTGGGGTGCCGCGCACCTTCGCCGGCGGCACCTTCACGCAAGCCAGCGCCTGGCTCGCCGCACAGCGCGACCTCCCGATGTTGCTCGACGTGGAGATGACCTTTGCCGGGGCCTCGTCAGCGGCGCCCTTCGCGCTGCAGCTGACGACTGGGCCCGCCGAGTCGCTGGCGCTCTCGATCGATCCTGCCAATCGGCGCATCGCGCTCGATCGCACGCGCTCGGGCCGGGTCGCCTTCCACAAGGACTTCCCGGGAGTGCACACCGCACCGATCCGCATCGCCAATGGCGAGATTCAGCTGCGCCTGCTCATCGACGCGGCCTCGCTGGAGCTGTTCGCGCAGCAGGGTGAGACGGTGATGACGGAGATCTTCTTCCCCACGGGCGACTCGCGCGCGCTCTCCCTCTCGGCGACGGGAACGACGCCGCGTGTGCAGCAGATCCGCATTCATGGCCTCGACTCGGCGCGCTAGCCGCCGTTCCGTGCATGCGGGCCGCCGTGCTCCGCGGAGTCGAGTGGCCATGCTCGGCGTGCTCGGTGGCGCGTTCGTTGTGGCGCTGGCCGCCTGCGGCGACGGCGGGGCGGCGCCGGGGACCGGCAGCTGCACGCCGAACGCGCGCTATCCCAACGCGATCGGTTGCGCGTACGTGTACGGCACGGTGACCGACACGCGCGGCGTGGCGCTCGACAGCGTCGACGGGCTGATTCGCGTGGGCGATGACTGCGCGTGTTCGTCGCCGCGACTGGAAGGAGACGACAACGGGGTGTATGCGACCGTCGTCCATCGCCTCCCCCGCAGCGGGGGCTTTGCCGATACCGCGACCGCCACCGTCGTGGCGCAGGCGAGCGCCCCCAAGTACCCGCGGCACATCACCGGTGCTGCGTACTTCGACACGTCGCGCGTGGTGCTGCGCTTCGTGCCCATGGGGGCGTCGCCGCCCCCCACCCAGGTCAACCTCCGGATCCCCATCCCCGGCCGCTGACCCCGTGTTGCTCCAAACACGACGAGGGGCACCCGGACTCAACCCGGCGCCCCTCGACTCGTCTTCCCGTCTTCCCGTCTTCCCGTCTTTCCTACTTGAGCGCGTCGATCATCGGCTGCGTGATGAGCACCGTCCCGCGCTCGGTGCGACGGAAGCGCTTGGCGTCGAGCACCGGATCCTCGCCGACCACCAGCCCGGCGGGAATCTGCACCCCACGGTCGACGACGACGTTACGCAGGCGCGCACCGCGTGCCACGTCGACGTACGGCTGCACTACTGCGCCGTCGAGCTGCGCATACGAGTGCACCTTGCACCCCGTGTGCAGCAGCGTCTTGTGCAGCGACGCCCCCGAGACGATGCAGCCGCCGGAGACGAGCGAGTTGAGCGCCAGCCCGCGACGCCCTTCCTCGTTATGCACGAACTTGGCCGGTGGCGACACCTCGGCGTACGTCCAGATCGGCCACTGCTCGTCGTACAGGTCGAGCGAGGGGACCACCGTGGTGAGGTCGACGTTCGCCTCCCAGTAGGCATCGATCGTTCCCACATCGCGCCAGTACGCTTCCACTTCATGGGCGGACTTCACGCACGACTGGCTGAAGCGATGCGCCACCGCCTTGCCGTGCTGCACGACGTATGGGATGATGTCCTTCCCGAAGTCGCGGCTCGAATCGGTGTCCGCGGCATCGCGGCGCAGGAGCTCGAAGAGAAATGTCGTCTTGAAGACGTAGATCCCCATGCTGGCCAGCGCCATGTCGGGATTGCCGGGGATTGCCGGCGGATCGGCCGGCTTCTCGAGGAAGTGCACGATGCGGTCCTGCTCATCGACGTGCATCACCCCGAACCCCGTCGCCTCCATGCGTGGTACCTCGAGCACCCCCACCGTCACGTCGGCCCCCTGGTCGACGTGCTGCTGGAGCATCTGCTCGTAGTCCATCTTGTAGATGTGGTCCCCGGCGAGGATCACCATGTACTCCGGGTGATAGGCCTCGATGATGTCGGTGTTCTGGTACACGGCGTCGGCCGTCCCCTCGTACCACGCCGTCTCGCTCACGCGCTGCGACGCCGGCAGGATGTCGAACGACTCGTTGCGCTCGGGGCGCAGGAAGTTCCAGCCGCGTTGCAGGTGACGGATGAGCGAGTGCGCCTTGTACTGCGTCGCCACGCCGATGCGGCGGATGCCGGAGTTGAGGGCGTTGGAGAGCGCGAAGTCGATGATGCGCGCCTTGCCGCCGAAGAAGACCGCGGGCTTGGCGCGGCGATCGGTGAGTTCGTACAATCGCGACCCCCGCCCTCCGGCGAGGACGTAGGCCATCGTGCTACGGCCGATGGAACCAGGGCGATAGGGTGCGCTCATGCGTGCGAGGCTCTCGGATGCGACGTGAGGGTCAGGCCTGACCTGCAAGGACTTTGCGCCTTCGGCGCAGACGGCGTAAGGTAGGTGCATGAATGTCCTGTTTGTTGCCGCCGAAGTCGACCCCTGGATCAAGACCGGCGGCCTGGCCGACGTTGCCGGCGCCCTCCCCGCTGCCCTGCGCAGCATCGGACACGATGTGCGCGTCGTCATGCCGCGCTATCGCGTCCTGCGCGAAAAGGGGATCCCGTCCGACGGCCCCATCGCCGCCTCGTTCCTGACCATCGGCGAACGCGCCGAGGAGCAGCGCGTGTGGCGTCTCTCCGCGAGTGCCGCTCCCACCTACTTGCTCGATATCCCCGCGGCCTTCGAGCGCGCGGCCATCTACGGGGAGAGCGACGATCATCGTCGCTTCGTCCTGTTTGCCCGCGGGGTGCTCGACCTCATGCAGCACCTGCGCGAGGTGGAGGGGTGGCAACCCGACGTGGTGCACTGCCACGACTGGCACGCCGCCCTCGTCCCCAACTACCTGCGCACGACGATGGGCTACACCTTCGGCCACATCGCCACCGTCTTCACCATCCACAACCTCGCCTATCAGGGTTTCGCGCCGCCGGCCACGTTGTCGCTCGCAGGGCTCAGCGAGGGCGGGTCGCTCGAGGACGTGCTGGGCGGACGCTTCGCCGGGACGTTCAACTTCATGGCGCGCGGTATCGTGCACAGCGACATCATCAGCACGGTGAGCCCCACCTACGCCGGCGAAATCATGACCCCGGAGTACGGCGAAGGGCTCGACGGCGTCCTGCGCTCGCGACGTGACCGGATGGTCGGGATCCTCAACGGGATCGACGCGATGGTCTTCGACCCGTTCACCGATCCCAGCATCGCCGCCCCGTATCGCCCCGACAACATGGCCGGGAAGGGGCAGTGCAAGGCGGCGCTCCAGCGCGAGACCGGGCTCCCCGTGGCCCCGGATCGCGCGTTGTTAGGCGTCGTCTCGCGCCTCGTGGAGCAGAAGGGGTTCGACCTGCTCGAGGCGGTCATGCCCTGGCTCCTGCGCGAGACCGATGCGCAGCTCGTCTTGCTGGGATCAGGGCAGGCGAACTGGGAAACGCTCTTTCATCGTTATGCCGCCACGTATCCCGACCGCGTCTCGGCACGGATCGGCTTCGACGCGTCGCTGGCGCAACGCATCTACGCCGGGAGCGACATGTTCCTCATGCCCTCGCGCTTCGAACCGTGCGGGCTGGGGCAGATGATCGCCCTGCGCTACGGCAGCGTTCCCATCGTGCGCGCCACCGGGGGGCTCAACGACACCGTGAGCGAGGGGTGGGAGGGGAACGGCTTCCGTTTCCATCCGTACGAGGGGCGCTACTTCGCCGACGCCATCGGGCGTGCCCTCGCCGCGTATCGCAATACCGAGGGGTGGGCGATCCTCCGCGAGCGCGGGATGCGCGAGGACAACTCCTGGGGCCACGCCGCCAACGTCTACGCGCGCCTGTATCTGGCGGCGGTGAAGAGTCGGGGACGATAGGGGTCGGAAGGCCGAGCGACTCGCGCGAGCGCCGTGCGTAAGTCGTTCCCGCACATGGAGCTAGCGCCACCCTCCCGCCCCGGAGTGGGTCGCCCGGCATTTCTTGCCGCCCGACATCCCGCGTCGTGACCCATTAGCCCGCTCTAAGTCCTTATCACTGAGTGGATTGGAGGGCGTTCCCGTCGCGAGCGGCAGAAATCGCCGCGGTGACACTTCCGATCAGGTGCCGACCCGGGGTCGGCGTCCACCGCAGGGTGGGGATGCACCGCGCAGACGCCACGACATCGACACAGGGCCTCGAACGCCGCCAGCTCCGTGCAGGAGCGTGGGGGCTTTGGTGCTGGGGTCGTGCGACGCGGGGTGCAACGCGGGGTGCAACGCGGGGTGCGACGCGGGGTGCGACGCGGCGCGTGATGCGGAGCGTGACGCGGTGATCTCCCCCGCTCCCCTCTTCTCCGCGGTGCGCGGCGAACAGGCCGCCGAGGTCTGGGCGCGGCTGCGCGAGCGCCACCTGCGGCGAGTCGAGGTGCTCGAGCGCGCGGTGCTGGCGCTCATGGACGGTGAGCTCGACGAGGAGCTGCGCGAGCTGGCCGAGTCCGAGGCGCACTCGCTTGCCGGGACGGTGGGGACCTTCGGGATGCGCGGCGGTTCGCGCCTGGCACGCGCGCTGGAGCAGTCGTTCTCGTCGCGGCACACGCTGGGGCGCCCGCTGGCGATGCGCCTCGCCGACCAGGTGCTCGCACTGCGCCGCGAGCTCGAGCGCCCCACCGCCCCCATCGCCGTTGCGCCTGACGGCGTCCTCCCCACCCGCGTCCTCCTGCTCGGCGACAGCGCACGCGGCGACCAGTTCGTCGCGGAGGGAATGTCGGTGGGGGTCGAGGTGGTAGCGCGTGCGCTGGCCGACACGGGAGAGGCGGTCTTGGAAGACGCCCCCGACGCCATCATCCTCGAAGCGGGCGACACGCCGGTCGAGGAGCTCGTGGCCCTGCTCGACACGATCACCGCCTGCGCCACGGCGGTCGTCCTCGTCGTCTCGCCTAACGATTCGATGGCGCTTCGCCTGGCCATCGCGCGCGCAGGGGCCACGGGACCGCTGCTCGCCGGGCAGCCCCCGTCCATGATCCTCGAGCGCGCGGTCGCCACGCTCGCCAGCCGCGAGCAGGCCACCGCCACGGTCCTCGTCGTGGACAGCGATCCGTACGCGCTGCAAGCGGCGACGCTGGTTCTGGAGCAGGCCGGGCTCCGCGTCCTGGCGCTGGCCGATCCGCAGGGCTTCTGGGAGACGCTGGAATCGGGACAGCCCGATCTCGTGGTCACGGGGGCGGCGATGGCTGGCGTGTCGGGGCTGGAGCTCTGCCGCGCGATGCGCGCCGACCCGCGCTGGCGCGAACTCCCCTTCGTGCTCATGGCCAGCGCCGACGAAGCCGCGTTCGCAAAGGAGACGTATCATGTCGGCGGCGACGACGTGGTGCGCAAGCCGGTGCAGCGCGAGGAGCTGGTGCCGCGCGTGCAGAATCGCCTGCGCCGCGCCCGCCAGCAGCGCCGCCCTAACGAGGCCGACGCCGTCACCGGGCTCCCCGGCCGCCGCAAGGCCGAGCGCGACATCGACCGCTTCATCCAGATCGCCCGGCGCCACCGGCACGAGGTCACGCTCATCACCATGCGCCTCGACGGCTACGCCCAGGCCGTGCAGCGCGTGGGGCAGTCGGCGGTGGATGCCGCGTCGCTCGCCTTCAGCCAGGTGCTGCAGCAGTCGTTCCGCGCCGAGGACGTGGTGTCGCAGTGGGGGCCGAACGAGTTCGTCATCGGGCTCTTCGACGCCAACGGTGCCAACGCCGCCACGCGCGTGCGCGAGATCATGGCCGCCATGCGCTCACGCCGCTTCTCGGCACCGTCAGGCGCAGCGTTCGGATTCACCTGCAGCGCCGGCCTCGCCACCTTTCCCGACGACGCCGCCGACGTGCGCACCCTGCACGAAGCCGCCGACGCCGCGCTCATGGTGTCGAGCGGGGCCTCCGGCGAGGAGACGCTGGGGATCGCCAGCGCCCCGCACACCCGTGCCACCGGACGCGTCGACGTCCTGCTCGTCGAGGACGACGCCGCCGTCGCCTCGCTCCTCGTGCACGCCCTGCAGAGCCGCCAGTACGAGGTGCGGTGGCTGCGGAGCGGGCAGGAAGCCGCGTCGGCCTTGTTAGGCGAGCGCCCCGAGATCCGCGCCCGCCTCATCCTCATGGAGGTCAACCTCCCCGAGCTCGACGGGCTCGCCCTCCTGCGGTCGCTCGCCGAGCGCGACGTGCTGCGCCACACGCGCGTGATCATGCTCAGCTCGCGCAGCACCGAGGCCGAGACGGTCCAGGCCTTCGAGCTGGGGGCCTTCGACTACGTCCCCAAGCCGTTCAGCGTCCCCGTCCTCGCCGAGCGCATTCGGCGAGCGATGCGCACGTGAGGCGCCGATGAGGGAATCGCTCCTCTACCAGGTCTCGTATTATCTGGTCTACCTCGAGCTCACGCTCACCATCGTCTTCACCGTCGCCCTGGCCATCAGCGCCGGGCTGGCGCGCTGGCGGCGGGCGCGGCACGAGGCGCGCAGCCACTCCGGGCGTGAGGTGCTGGCACGCGCCATCGCCGAAGGGACCGACGACCACGCCGGAATTGCGACCTTCGCCCGGCTCCCATGGACGGTGCAGCAGGAGCTGGTGCACGAATTCGGGGAGGCGCTCACGGGCAGCGGGCGCGAGCGCCTGCGGCACCTCGGCGAGCTCGCGGGAATCACGCGACGCGCCGAAACGATGTGCGGGAGTCCGTGGTGGTGGAATCGCCTCGCCGGTGCACGCGTGCTCACCGCGCTCGATCACGACACGCCGGCCATGCGCGCGCTGCTGCGCGACCGCAGCGCCCACGTGCGCGCGCAGGCCTTCGTGTGGGCCGCCGGCCGCGTGGACGAAGCGGTGATCGACGAACTCGTCTCGCGCCTGGCCGACCCCGAGCGGCTCTGCCGCTTCACCGTGCAGGACTCGCTGCTGCGATTGGGGCGACCGGCCGCGCGCGCGGTGCGACGCTTCCTCTCCGATCCTCATCGTCCGGGGCTGATCGATGCCCTGTCCGTCGCCCGCGGACTGGGGCAGCCGGAGCTGCTCGACCCCGCGCTCGCCCTCGCCCAGCACCCCAACGACGAGGTGCGCGCGCGCGCGTCTGCCGTCCTCGGCGTGCTGGGTGGTGAGAAGGCCGTCGAGGCGCTGACCGCACGGCTGGACGACACGGCGCCGCAAGTGCGCGCCGCCGCCGCCCGCGCGTTAGGCGAGCTGGGGGCCTGGACCACCTGCTCGGCGCTCCTGCGGTTGTTGGGCGACACGAGCTGGCCAGTGCGACGCGAGAGCGCGCTCGCGCTGCGGCGCATGGGCGGGGCCGGGTTGCTGACGTTGCGGCGCGCCCTCAATGCCACGAACCCCTTTGCCGCCGACATGGCGCGGCAGGTGCTCGACCTTCCGGAGAGTGTCTACCTGCAGGTGACGGCGTGAACGTCGCGACCGTGGTCTCGGTGCTGGCGTCGGCGCTCGCGGGGCTCGACTTCGCGATCCTTCTGTACTTCATCGCCATCAACACGGCGTACATCACGCTGGTCACCTGCGCCACGTGGGAGCTGGTGCTCCACGTCCTGCGCATCCGGGGCGAGAGCCGGTCGCGCATCATGGGGTCGGCGGTGACGCCGAGCATCAGCATCCTCGCCCCGGCCTACAACGAAGAAGCGACGATCGCCGAGAGCGTGACCGCGCTCCTGGCGCTGCACTACGCCAACGTGGAGCTGGTCGTCATCAACGATGGCTCGCCCGACACCACGCTCGACGTGCTCAAGGGGCGCTTCGACCTGGTGCCGATCCACACCATCGTGTGGAAGCGCATCGACACCAAGCCGGTGCGCGGGCTGTATCGCTCGCGCTCGCACCCCAACCTGCTGGTGGTGGACAAGGTGAATGGCGGCAAGGCCGACGCGCTCAACGTCGGGCTCAATCTGGCCACCGGCGACCTGGTCTGCGTCATCGACGCCGATACCATCGTCGACGCCGACGCGCTGCAGCGGCTGGCGCGCCCGTTCCTGAGCCACCACGACGTGCTGGCAGCTGGCGGGACCATCCGCATCGCCAACGGTTCGACCATCGCCACCGGGCGCGTGACCGAACCGCGAGCCCCGCGCACCTTCGTGGCCGGCGTGCAGGTGGTCGAGTATTTCCGCGCCTTCATGTTCGGCCGCCTGGGGTGGAACCAGATCGGCGGCAACCTGATCATCTCGGGTGCGTTCGGGCTCTTCCGGCGCGACGCCGTGATTGCGGCTGGCGGCTACACCCACGACACCGTGGGCGAGGACATGGAACTCGTCCTCAAGCTCCGGCGCCAGGCGTACGAGGCCAAGCGCCCGCACCGCGTGCTCTTCGTGCCGGACGCCGTCGCCTGGACCGAGTGCCCCGAGTCGCTGCGCGTGCTGGGGCGGCAGCGCGATCGCTGGCACCGCGGGCTCTCCGACGTGCTCTGGCGACACCGGACGATGTGCTTCAACCCGCGCTACGGCGTCGTCGGGCTCTGGTGCTACCCGTACTTCGTCTTCGTCGAACTGCTCGCCCCCGTCGTCGAGCTGCTCGGCTGGATCGGGCTCGCGCTGGGCGTCGCGCTCGGGCTCCTCAACGCGTCGTTCGCCGTGCTCTTCTTCCTCATGGCGTATGGCATTGGCGCGGTGCTGAGCATGTACGCGCTGTTGCTCGAGGAGTGGAGCTTTCCGCGCTACACGCACTTCTCTGATCGTGTGCGGCTGGTCTGGTACCTGGTGCTGGAGTCGTTCGGGTACCGGCAGCTCACCGTCATCTGGCGCCTGCGCGGGCTGTGGAAGTTCCTGCGCGGGCGCACCGACTGGGGGCGTATGGAGCGGCGTGGCTTTGCCAAGGTGCCGGCGGTTGCGGCGGGCGCCCCTGCCGCCGCTGGTACCGCCGCCGCTGCCAGCGGCGACACCAACCCTCGACAGACCTCGGCGGTCGCCTGAGGCCCTCATCATGACGCACATGTCCCCATCCGCTCGCTTCGGCGCCCTCGCGCTCTCGCTGCTGCTCCCTCGTGTCGCCGTCGTCGCGCAGGGGGCGTCGACCCGCATCGCCACCGTCGAGGTCCGGGCCGGCCGCGACGCGCTGAGCGAGGGGATCTCCCCATGGCAGGATCAGGGGGTCACGCTCGGGCTGCGCGCCTCGACGCGCACCGGGGTGTCGGTGACCGCCGAGCGCATGGAGCGCTTCGGGTTGGATGACCAGCGCCTGCAAGGGGAGCTGTCCTTCGCGTTAGGCAGGCGCCTCACGCTCGGGCTCGAGGGCGAGGTCAGCACCACGCACCAGGTCGTGGCGAAGGATGGCGGGGCGGCGCAGCTGCACCTGTCGCTCCCCGGCGGCTGGGGGGTGACGGCGCGCGGCAGCATGCGACGTTACACCGCGGTGGAGGTGCAGGGGGCGTCGTTCTCGCTGGAGCGGTACTGGGGGAACTTCCTCGCGTCGTACAGCGCGGCGCCGGTGCGCCTGGCCGATGCGCCGGTCGTGACTACCCACAGCGCGCGCCTCAGTCGCTTCTTTGGCGCACGGGGGTCGGTCACCGTGATGGGGGCGTCGGGCAAGGAGGTCGAGGCGCTGGCAGCGGCCGGGCCGCTCGTGGCGGCGGTACGCGCGGCGGGGGCGTGGGGGGTGATTCCTGTGGCGCCGCACCTGGCGCTCACGTGGGGGGCCGATGTCACGCGCTACGAGGGGCTGTTCACCCGGCGGCACGTGTCGCTCGGGGCGCGGGTGTCGTCGCGGTGACCGGTCGACTGACCGTCAGTTGCATCGACGCGCGGTGACCGCGTCCTCAACGCCATCGCCCCACTGAGCGCCGGTGGGCGGCGCGTCGTCGACCACGGGCGAGTCGACGTCTATTCCAGCCAGACCTCGACCTTCCGGTTGGGTTCGTCGAGCGAGAAGATCGGTCGCGGGTAGAGCTCTCCTTGCTCCTGCAGGTCGACCATGATCGCGTCGACGGGGATGTCTTCGGCACGGACTTTCTCGACCACGTCGTCGGGCATCAGCTCGATGAGCCAGCGCGCGCTCTGGGCCGGGAGGGCGACGCTCACGCGTTCTTCGCCGTCGCGCGTGACGCGGACCATGAGATTCTTGGCGGGTTCGCCCGGGGCGGCGGGTTTGGAGCCGAAGAGTCCGCGAACCCAGGTGTAGGGACAGCCGGCCATGGATGCCTGCACATGAGGGGTGAAACGTGCCGATGGGTGGGGGCGTGCGAGGCCCCCACCCTGGGAGTATCGGCAGCGGCTGGGAATGCTCTCTCGTCATCGCCGAGGTCAGGCGGCTATCACCTCCGGCGTTGGAGGGGTGATTCCGATCGCAACCCATACAAGTTGTGTCCCATTCACCGTCCACCTCGCTGCGCACAGGTTGCTGCGCACGGAAGGCAGGGCACGTGCCAGTGAAGGCAGGTCCGCAAGTCATTGCAGCTGATGGACTTTGTTCAGGCGCAGTCGCCGCCCAACGTGCGGCGACGAACGGGGGCGAACTCGGGGCGGACGTTCGCGAACTGGGCGCGCCGCCGGCGATGACCCCTCGCCTATGCGGGTTGCGCGCGAGACCGATTCCAGCGAGCACACGGCGCGCCGGATCCCGCGCCAGCGCCGCTCGCCGGGCCGCGATTACACGGGCAAAGCTCGCGCTAGCACGGTGAAGCGGCACTTCTCATGTTCGGAGCTGGGCAGAGAAGGGGGGGGCCAGATCCAACGAGAGGCTGCCGCGTTGGCTCTGACCCCGGCTGTGACCCCGGCTCACCCCTGCTCACGGCACCGCTAGATTTCATCGCATGGAGCGCCGTATCGAGATCTTTCCCACTCACGCCGCCGCCGCCGCCGCGGACCGTCAGGCGTGGGCCGCCCTCTCGCCCCAGGAGCGTCTCGATCGCGCCTTGGAGCTACACGCTCGCTACCGGGAGGCCTTTGGTGAAGCTGGACAAGGACTTGCTCGAGTTACTCGCGTTGTTGCGTTCACACGGCGCTGAGTTTCTCGTGGTCGGCGGGCACGCCGTCGCGTTTCACGGGCGTCCCAGGCTCACGGAAGATCTGGACCTCTTCGTGCGACCGGACCGCGCCAACGGCATCCGCATTGTGGCGGCTTTGCGCGAGTTCGGCTTCGCTGAACTCGCCCTCGAGGCGTCGGACTTCGAGGCGGACGACCGGGTCATTCAGTTGGGGCGATCGCCCAACCGCGTGGACCTGCTGACTAGGCTCTACGGCGTCGAATTCGCCGAGGCCTGGACACGACGCGTGGCAGCATCGCTGGACGGTGAACCCGTGTGGATGATCTCCCGGGAAGACCTCATCAGGAACAAGCGCGCGACAGACCGGACCCAGGATCGAGCGGACGCCGAGTTTCTCGAGGACCAGACTTAGCACAGTGCCCACCGCTCTACGTAACGTCCCGGACGTTCGGAAGGAGCGGTGCCTGTGTGCTACGTCCCGCCCCGCGCTTCGATGGTTTGCGACTCTCGCGCCTTCGCCGCCTCCGCGTCCGCCAGCCACCCGCGCCTGAGCTGCTCCACGGGGATGCTCGACTGGTACGGCTTGATGTCGAGAATCGGCGACCCGTCGAGCATGTCGACGCCGCGCACCCTGAGCGTCGCCCCGTCACGGCCCAGCAGTTCGACCACGGTGAGCCCGATGGGATTGGGGCGCAGCGGCATGCGCGTGGCGAAGACGCCGTGTGGCTTCCCATCGGCGCGCGCGCGACATGAGCTCGTACCCACTGATGCGATCAAAGACCCAGATCACATAGAGATGCGAGAAGCCCTCGATGTCGGTGAGCCCTGCCTCCAGCTCGGGGCGCAGGACGAGCGCCCCCTCGGTCGAGTGCTTTGCGCCAAGCCCCTTCGGCACCTGGTCCATGGTGACAAAGGGGCTGCGCACGACCCCGATGGGATCGAAGGTGATCATAAGGGTGCCGTGTGCCGTTAGGCGTGCGCGGGGCGCGTCACGCCTCCTCGTTCGTCGCCTTGTTCTGCCACCCCGCCAGCTGCTTCCCCACCGGCAGCTCGCGCACGCGCACGCCCGTCGCCGCAAAGATCGCGTTGGCCAGCGCCCCGCCCGCAGGCGGCACCCCCGGCTCACCGATGCCCCCCGGAAGCCCCTCGCTCTCGACGAGGTGCACATCGACCACTCGCGGCGCTGCGCGCATGCGCGTGACCTGGTAGTCGCGGAAGTTGGACTGCACCACCTTCCCTCGGCAAACGAGATCTCGCTGTACAGCGTGTTGCTCATCGCCATGATCAGCGCCCCTCCATCTGTGACCGGGCACGATCGGGGTTGGCGACATACCCGGCGTCGACCGCGACGGTCGTCTTGGGCACCAGCACGGTCCCGTCAGGCAGCACCTCGACCTCCACCACCATCGCCACGTACGACAAGAAGCTGCGATGGACGGCGATGCCACGCCCCTTGCCGCGCGGGAGCTTGCCTCCCTTCCACCCGCTCTTGTCCATCGCCAGCTGCACGACCTGGCGCGCGCGCGCACTGTCGAGCGGATGGTCGGTCCAGGTGGCGCCGTAGTTGCTGGCCGGCGCCACCAGCCCCGCCTTGGACAGGTCCACCTGCCGGTCGCCCCCGATGAGCTGCAACAGGAAGTCGCCCGAGTCCTGCTTGGCGGCGTGCGCCAATTCATCGACAAACGACCCGATGGCGAAGCCGTGATGGATCGCGTTCACGCTGCGATACCAGCCGATGCGTGCCATGGCCACCGCGGGGCACGCCTCGACGCTCATGTTGGGGATGTCGAAGGGGATGTCACTCGCCCCGTTGGTCAGCTCATCGGCGCTGGGCCCGGGGACGTTGGGCGCAAAGACCGAGGCGATGGCCGGGTACGCCGAGCGGTGCAGCCAGGCGCTGACCTTGCCACTGGCATCGAGCGCCGCCTCCAGGCGATGCGCGGCAACGCTGTGATAGTACGAGTGCTGCAGGTCGTCCTCGCGCGTCCACTGCACGCGCACCGGGGCGCCGACGGCGCGCGCCAGGAAGGCCGCCTCACAGATGAAGTCGGGCTTGCTCTTTCGTCCGAAGCCGCCGCCTAACAACGTCACGTGCACGGTCACGTTGGCCAGGTCGACCTTGAGGAACTCGGCGATCGCCTTGCGCGCATCCATGGGCGACTGCGTGCAGGCCCAGGCCTCGACCTTCCCCCCGTCAACCCTGGCAATCGCCGCCACCGGCTCCATCTGGGCGTGCGAGAGGTGCGGCACGTAGTACTCGGCCGCGAGCTTGCGGCTGGCGGAGGCGAGCGCAGCGGCCGCGTTGCCGTTGGTGCGCCCGGCATCGCCGGGCTTCCGCACCGACGCCTCGAGCGTCGCCTTGTACGTCGTGCTGTCGTAGGCGGCGTTGGCGCCGTGGTCCCAGGTGACCTTGAGCGCCTCGCGCCCCTTGATGGCGGCCCACGTGTTCTTGGCGATCACCGCCACGCCGCCTAACGGCATGTACGCCCCGGGGATCGGCGTCTCGGGGATGCGGACGACCTTCTCGACCCCGGGCACCTTGAGCGCGGCGCTGTCGTCCACGCTCGAGACCTTCCCTCCCCACACCGGCGGGCGGGCGATCACGGCGACCTTCATTCCCGGGAGGATCACATCGGCGCCGTACACCGCCTTCCCCGTCGTCATGGGGACGAGGTCGATCGACGGCATCTGCTTCCCCTGCCACCGGCGCTCGGTCGGCTTCTTGATCCGGACGCGCTCCTTGGCCGGCATCGGGAGGGCACGCGCAGTGGCCACCAGGGCGCCAAAGGGCTTGGTGCGCCCGCTCGCCGAGTGCACCACCACCCCGTTCTTCGCCTGCACCTCGCTCGCGCTCACCCCCCACTCCTTGGCGGCGGCGTCCTCGAGCAGGGCGCGCACGCTCGACCCCGCCTCGCGGTACTTCACCAGGAAGTCGCGGATCGACGTCGAGCCGTCGGTGTTCTGGCTCCCGTACTTGGGCTCATCGCCTAACGCCTGCTCCACTCGGCATTTTGCCCAGTCGGCCTCCATCTCGTCGGCGATGATCATCGGCATCGTCGTGCGAATCCCCTGCCCCATCTCCGAACGATGGCAGACGATGGTGATGATCCCGTCCTCGGCCAATCGGATGTACGCGTGCGCCTCCCACGGCTCGGCGGCGCTCGTGCCGGCCAGCACACGCTCGGCGGCCTCCAAGCGGCGAATGCCGAAGGGGCCGGCGGCAAAGAGCAGCCCCCCCACGCCCAGGAGCTTCACCAGGTCGCGGCGGCCGGTGTCGACCGGCGATGCGTCGCCAGAGGCAACGGACGCCGCCGAGTCACGGGACGCGTCCATCGCCGGCGCCTGCTCCTCGCTGGCGCGCTCCGCGGGCGAGGGTTCCGACGCCGACATCCACGGCAGGTAGTCGCGCGCGCTCATGACCGCTTCTCCGCGGCCGCCTTGATGGCCGCCCGAATGCGTGGATAGGTGCCGCAGCGGCAGATGTGCCCGTTCATCGCCGCATCGATGTCGGCGTCCGAGGGATTCGGATTGCCCTTGAGCAGGTTCACGGCCTGCATGATCTGCCCGCTCTGGCAGAAGCCACACTGCGGCACGTCGATCTCGCGCCACGCCACCTGCACCGGGTGCTCACCCGCCGGGTGCAACCCCTCGATGGTGGTGACGTCGGCGCCGCCCAGCGACTGCATGCGCCGCTGGCAGGCGCGCGCGGGGCCCCGTTGACGTGCACCGTGCAGGCGCCGCACTGGGCGATGCCGCAACCGAACTTGGTCCCGGTGAGCTGCAACTCGTCCCGAAGGAACCAGAGCAGCGGCATGGTGGGATCGCCGTCGAACGTACGGCGGGTGCCGTTGACGGTGAGCGTGATGGGGGCGGTACTCATGGAGACTCCCGATGAAGTCGCGACGTGCGGCCAGAGGATGCAGACAGAATGGCCTCCGGAATCGATCGACGCGAGGGGGGCGACCGCGCCCCCACGCGCCCCCACGCGCCCCGGTTCGAGGGACGACGTCGCGTCGGACGGTGCCCCCTAGCTCAACAGCAGCTCCAGCTCCTCCCGCCCGAGGCTCGCCACCACCGAGTTATCCGCCCGGATGATCGCGTCGGCCAGGTCACGCTTGGATTCCTGCAGCGCCAGCACCTTTTCTTCCACCGTGTCGCGCGCAATCAACCGCTGCGCGAACACGCGCCGCGTCTGCCCGATGCGGTGCGCCCGGTCGATGGCCTGCGCCTCGACCGCCGGATTCCACCACGGATCCAGCAGATAGACGTACTCGGCCGCCGTGAGGTTGAGCCCCACGCCGCCGGCCTTGAGCGAGACGAGGAAGACCTTGCACTCCGGGTCCTCCTGGAACTCGGTCACCACCTGCTGCCGATCCTTGGTGTCGCCGTCGAGGTAGGCGTAGCGCACGCCCTGCGCGTCCATTTGCGCCCGCACAATGGCAAGCAGCGACGTGAACTGCGAGAAGACGAGCACCTTGTGGTCCTCGGCGGTCGCCTCGGCCACGCGGGTGAGCAGCATGTCGATCTTGCTGCTGGAGTCGTCGCGGCGCGACGGGTCGACCAGCCCCGGGTGACAGGCGGCCTGCCGCAGGCGCAACAACGCCTCCAGCACGTGCATCTTGCTGCGCGCCATCCCCTGCGCATCGATGCGCCCCAACAACGAATTGCGGTAATGGTCGCGCAGCTCGTTGTAGAGCGCGCGCTCCTTGGGCGACAGGTCGACGACGAGCGTCTGCTCCAGGCGCTCGGGGAGCTCGGGGGCCACCTGCCCCTTCGTGCGTCGCAGGATGTACGGGCGTACGGCGCGCGCCAGCAACGTGCGCGCCTCCTCCCGCTCCTCGGTGTTCCCCGGCGAGTCGAGACGGCGAATGAGCGAGCCGAAGACCGAGGCCTTGCCCAGCATCCCCGGGTTGAGGAACTCGAGCAGCGACCAGAGCTCGGCGAGCCGGTTCTCGATGGGGGTACCGGTCATCGCCAGGCGATGGCGCGCACGAATCAGCCGCGCCGCCTTGGCCCCTTCGGTCCCCGCGTTCTTGATGGCCTGCGCCTCGTCGAGGATGGCGTAGTCGAACTCCATCTCGCGCAGCATCGCCACGTCGCGGCGCAGCGTGCCGTACGTCGTGATGACGAGGTCGTACTCCTCCAGGTGCGCGGTGCTGCGCTTGCGATCGGGGCCACCGTGCACGAGGATGCGCAACTGCGGCGTGAAGCGCTTGGCCTCCTGCTCCCAGTTGAAGACCAGCGAGCGCGGGACGACCACGATCGACGTCCCCCCGTGCTCTTCGCGCCGCCGTTCGAGGAGCGCCAGCACCTGCACCGTCTTGCCGAGCCCCATGTCGTCGGCCAGGCAGCCACCAAAGCCGAAGTCGCGCAGGAAGTAGAGCCAGCCCAGCCCCTCCTTCTGGTACGGGCGCAGCGTCCCCACGAAGCCGTCGGGGGCTTCGGCGGGGTGGACCCCTTCAAAGCGCAGCAACTGTTGCCGGGCATGCTCGAAGGCCGAATCGGTATCGGCCGGCGGCAGGGCGCTGAGCAGGACGTCGAGGACGCCGAGCTGCTTTGCCGAGAAGCGCAGGTTGCCGCCGACCATGGTGCCGGCAGCCGCAAGGAAGCCCGACTTCTCGAGCCACTCGCCGCTGAGCATGCCGAGCGAGTCGTCGCTCAGCTTCACAGTGCGATCGCCGCGCCGTAACGCGGCGAGCAGTTCGGGGAGCGTGGCGCTCACGCCGCCACCGAAATCGAGGGAGGCGCCCAGGTCGAACCAGTCGATCCCCGACGTCACCGAGACGGAGAGGTCGCCGGCGGTGCGCAGGAGGTGCCCGTCGAACTCGACGAACCACCCTTCCATCGTGAGTTCGAAGGCGATGTCCTCGCCGCGCGTCTCGCTCAGGCGGCGCGTGTAGCGGGCACTCCCGTAGTCGTACTCCCAGCGGAACCCCGCCTTCTCCAGGCGGCGTGCGAAGGTCTCCTCGGCGCCGCGGTTGCGCCTGACGATGCGCCGCTCCTCCCCCTGGAACAGGGCCGCCGAGGCGGCGTCCTCGGCCACGACCACGCCGTCGTAGTCGAACGAGAGGAGCCCCTCGAACTTGGCGGGGCTCCACGGGGTGCGTGGCACGACGCGGAGCGCCAGGCGCGGCAGCGGGGCCCCTTCGTGCGTCGACAGCTGCAACTCCGGCGGGAGTTCGAGCGGCGGGAGGTGCGGCAGGGCGTGCAATTCCGCCACCAGCTCCTCGGCCTCGGGGGTAGGGACCTCGACCTTCGTTTCGCCGCGCAGCGCCGGGACCAGGTCGAAGGCGCCGTGGTCGATCCAGCGCGACGCCTGGCCGCGCGCGATGAGGAGCGACTCGCGCATGAAGAGCAGGGGCTCGCCCAGCGGCATGATTTCCTCGCCGCGCGCCAGGTGTCCCTCGAGGCGGTATCCGCGCGCGCGCGCCACGGCGACGTCGCGCACGAGATCGCGTTCGCTCGCGGGTTCGCTCGCGGGTTCGCTCGGGGCCTGATGCTCGGCCGCGCGCGCCGTCCCGATCTCCTCCTCACCCTCGGCCGTCGCCTCGACGCTCCCCTCCGCCACCTCGGGCGGTGGCGCCATCGGGACCACCGCCAGCCGCAACTCCCACGGATCGTTGTCGTCCCACGTGAGCGGGATGAGGTCCTCGGCGCGCGGCGTGGGGCGAAGGTAGGCGCGGCCCGAATCGCACATGCGCCGAAGCGTGGTCTCGATGGCGGCCGCCGAGAGGAGGAAACGACGCGTGCTGCTCCCCGGGGCGTAGTGCCCGAACTCGGGCTGCGCCCCCAGAAGCATCTGCGCCACTTCGCGATCGACCAGCTCGGGAGCCGACAGCCACTGCGAACGCGTGAGGCGGAACTGGCGCGGCGCTCCCCATTCCCCGTTCTTCTGCAGCGCCTGCATCCCGAGTTCGACGAGCAGCCCTTCCTGCCGCTCGAAGGTCAGCGGGATATCGACGATGTAGATGATGCGCTTCCCCTCGGGGTAGGCGCTCGTCTCGCGCTTCTGCGCATCGGTACCGGGGGCCATGAGCGGCGCCAGCGAGCGCAGTTGCTGCACCCATGGGCGCGGGTCGGCCGGACGCGGCGGGCGGAGCGCCGGATGGTCGATGGGCTCGGGGACACGCAGCGCGGCCTCGCGCATGCGCGCTTCCTCGGCTTCGCGCGCCGCTTCGCGCTCGATCTCGCGTCGACGTTCGGCCTCGCGTTCTTCGGCCTCTCGCGCCGCGCGCGCTTCGGCGTGGTACGACTCGTCCGGCGTGTGCGGGAGGACGCCGGCGCGATCGCAGGTCACGAGCGCGGCCCAGAGGTGTTCGCAGTTCCCGTACTCCTGCGCGTACGAGCAGCCGCAATGCATCTCGAGCCGACTACCGGGGATGGCGCGGATCTCGACGCGAATGGGGACGGCCCCCTGCACGGTGGCCCGGACCACGGCCGGATCGGCGTGGTCGATGAGCACCTGATCGCCCCGCACGTAGGCATCGCCACGGGCGCGGAGCGGGGGGGAGAACGTAACGGCGACTTTTTTCGGGATCGGCACAGGGGCGGCGCGAGGGGAACCTGTAAAGCTACCGACGTCATGGGGCAAACGGGACACGTCGCGAGGGCCGATTTCGACAAAGCCCGTCCAAAGTGCCCCGAAATCCCGAATTGCCCCGCGAGCTCCGGTCCGATCTGGTGGTACTGCCGATGTCGGCACTCATGGGGCCCTGCGGTTCACTCAAACCAGCCGCTTACGCTTCGTCCCAGCCGACTGGCACATCTCCCCCCTCCCTCCCGTACGTTGTGCACTTGCCCCCCTCCCCCGCCCTGGGGGAGGAGGTGGCCGTAGCCAACGAATGACCCGTCGCACCCCGCACATGACCTCACGACGTGACTTCCTGAAAACCGGCGGCGTGGCGGCCGGCGCGGTCGCGCTCTCGGGAGCGCTCCGCACCGCCGAAGCGGCCGTCCCGCGCGTCCGCCACGTGGCGACCGCCCCGGAGATGGACGCCTCGGTGAAGGCGCTCCTCATGGAGGCGCTCAACGCCGCCAAGCTCGCCGGCGCCGGCTATGCCGATGCACGCATCGGGCGCTACCTGCAGAACTTCGTGGTGACGCGCGAGCAGCAGATCATCAACGTGGTCGACACCGACTCGATCGGGATTGGCATCCGCGCCCTGGTGGACGGCACGTGGGGCTTTGCCGCCTCGCGCGACCTCACCACGGGCGGGGTCGCGGCCGCCGCCCGGGAGGCCGTGGCCATCGCCAAGGCCAATCGCGTGGCGCGCGACCGGATGATCACGCTGGCACCGGCGCCCGCGGTGCCTAACGCCAGCTGGAAGAACGCCTACGAGATCGATCCGTGGACGATCCCGGTCGAGGAGAAGGCCGACCTGCTGATCAAGAGCAACGGGGCGGGGATGAAGGCGGCCAACGTGAAGTACGTCTTCAGCGCCCTCTTCTTCCGCAAACAGGAGCGCAACTACGCCAACACCGACGGCTCGGTGATCGCGCAGACCATCGTGCAGAGCGCGATCCAGCAGCAGTTCACGGCGGTGAGCCCGGATTTCTCCGACTTCCAGAACCGCGGCAACACCATGCCACCGGTGGGTCGCGGCTGGGAGTGGGTGCTGCAACAGAACCTCGTCCAGAACGCCACCAAGTGGGGCGAAGAGGCGAGCCAGAAGCTCAAGGCCAAGCCGGTCGACGTGGGACGCTACGACCTCGTGCTGCACCCGTCGCACTTGTGGCTGACGATCCACGAATCGATCGCCCATCCCACGGAGCTCGATCGGGCGATGGGGTACGAGGCCAACTACGCCGGCACGTCGTTCGTCGCACCGCCGCAGGACTTCCTCGGGAAGTTCAAGTACGGCCCCGAGTTCATGAACATCCAGGGCGACCGTTCGCAGCCGGGGGCGCTGGCCACCGTGGGTTACGACGACGAAGGGGTCGCGCCTGACGAGTTCCTGATCATCAAGAACGGGAAAGTCAACGACTACCAGACCACGCGCGAGCAGGCGAGCTGGCTCGACGCGTGGTACACGTCGCAGGGAAAGCCCACGCGCTCGCACGGCTGCTCGTATGCCGACAACTGGAGCTCGGTGCAGTTCCAGCGCATGCCGAACGTGTCGCTGTTGCCGGGAGAGAAGGAGCAGTCGTTCGAGGACCTGATCGCCGCCACCGACAAGGGGATCGCGATCGTGGGCGACGGCTCGTTCTCAATCGACCAGCAGCGCTACAACGCGCAGTTTGGGGGGCAGCTCTTCTATGAGATCAAGGGCGGGAAGATCGTCGGGATGCTCAAGGACGTGGCCTACCAGATGCGCACCCCCGACTTCTGGAATGCGATGGACATGATCGGCGGGAAGAAGAGCTACGAGGTGTGGGGATCGTTCTTTGACGGGAAGGGGCAACCGGGACAGGTGAATGCCGTGAGTCACGGCTCCGTCCCCGCGCGCTTCCGCAACGTCAACGTCATCAACACCGGCCGGAAGGCCTGATCCCCAACCCGGCACTTCATCATGCGACGCAACAATTTCAGCGAAGTGGTCACCGCGCCGGCCCGCCTGTACGACCGCGACGGGACCGTACGATGCCGCGAACGAGGCGATCATGGATCGGAGCGACGCGCAGGCGCTCATCGAGCGCATCAAGAAGTTCTCCAAGGCCGAAGCCGTGGAGGTGCAGATCTTTGGCGGCAACGTGACCAACGTCCGCTTTGCCGACAACCAGATGTCGACCGCCGGTGGCGTGAGCGACTTCCAGGTCGGCGTGCAGAGCTACTTCGGCGCCAAGCACGCCATCGTCACCTCCAACGAGGTGACCGACGAGGCGCTCAAGGCGATGGTCGAGAAGTCGGAGAAGCTCGCGCGGCTTGCGCCTGACGACCCCGAGTCGATGCCGCAGCTCCCGCCGCAGCAGTACCAGCCGGTGGAGGCCTACTTCCCCTCCGTGGCCAACATGAGCGCCGAGGAGCGGGCGAAGATCGCGCTCACGGCGCTGGAGCCATGCCGCGCCGCCGGTGACCTCACCGCCGCCGGCTACCTGGAGAACCGGACCGCCTTCAACGCCTACGGTACCAGCACCGGACTCTTTGCCTATCATCGCGGGACGAGCAGCAACTACACGATCACGGCGCGCACCAAGGATGGCACCGGCTCGGGGTGGGCCGGGGCCGAGCATAACGACGCGCGTATGGTGGACTACGCGGGGGTGAGCCGCCGCGCCATCGAGAAGGCGCGCGCCTCGCGCACCCCGGTGGCGGTGGAGCCGGGGCGCTACACGGTGATCATGGAGCCGCAGGCCGTGGGCGACCTGTGCCAGCTCATCGCCTTCTACGCCGACGCCCGTGCCACCGACGAAGGGCGCTCGCCATTCGTGAAGCAGGGGGGCGGGACCAAGGTCGGCGAGAAGATCCTCGACGAGCGCATCAGCATGTACGCCGACCCGTTCGACCCGATGGTGCGCGCCCAGCCGTATGACGGCGACGGGCTCCCGTTAGGCCGGCAGGAGTTCATCAAGGACGGCGTTCTCAAGACGCTGTACTACTCGCGCTTCTGGGCCAAGAAGAAGGGGGTGCAACCGACCGGGGCGCCTACTTCCTTCCTGATGAGCGGCGGTACGTCGAGCGTGGAGGACATGATCAAGGCCACGCCGCGCGGGATTCTCGTCACGCGCCTCTGGTACCTGCGTGAGGTCGATCCGCGCACGATCCTCTACACCGGCCTCACGCGCGACGGGACCTTCCTCATCGAGAACGGGAAGATCACCAAGGCGGTGAAGAACTTCCGCTTCAACGACTCGCCGCTCTTCATGCTCAACAACTGGAGATGCTCGGGCGGCCGGAGCGATTGGCCGGGACGGAAGCGGGCGGGGCCGTGGTCGTGCCGGCGGTGAAGGTGCGGGACTTCAACTTCACGTCGCTGTCGGACGCGATCTGAGAACCGTACGCAGCGGGTGAGTACGACGGCGAGGGGAGCGCACGACACCCCTCGCCGTCGTGCGTTTGGCGAAGGGAGCGGGAAATGACAAGGGTTGCGTTGCGCGTGGCGCGACGCGACTTCTAGACATCGCCTCCTGTTCACCCGCAGGGACTGCGCGTGCGCCCTTCGTTTCTCGACTCACCCGAAGCCGTGTACGGCCTGCTCGTGCTGGGACTGTTCATCGTCCCGCGCATCCTGCAGCGCTTTCGCCTCCCGGCCGCCATCGTGACGCTCGGACTCGGGGCGGGGGCGGGGATGGGGTTCGGCCTGTTCGGCCATGATACGACCATCCAGCTGTTCTCCACGCTCGGAATCGTCGCGCTCTTCCTGTTCGCCGGGCTCGAAGTGGACTTCCACGAGCTGCGGGACGGGGTGTGGGTGTTGGCGCAACACGTGGTCATCCAGCTGGTCCTGCTCGGGGTCGGGAGTTTCGCTTGTGCCACCGTGTTCGGGCTTCCGACGCGCCCGGCCATGCTGTATGCGCTCGCGCTCCTGACGCCCTCGACCGGTTTCATCCTCGATTCGTTGCCCAGCTTCGGGCTGGACAAGTCCGGCGAGTTCTGGGTCAAGTCGAAGGCGATCGCCACCGAGGTCGTCGCGTTGGTGATCCTGCTCATCGTGGTGCAGTCCTCGAGCGTTCGTACGCTGGGCGTCTCCGTCGCGGCGCTCTTCGCGATGGTGATGGTGCTTCCCGTCGTCTTTCGCGTCTTCGCCACCGCCATCGCCCCCTACGCGCCCGGGACGGAGTTCACCTTTCTCATCCTCGTGGCGCTCCTGTGCGCGTACATCACGCGCACGCTCGGCGTCTACTATCTCGTGGGCGCCTTCGTGGTGGGGTTGAGTGCCGTGCGCATGCGGCGCGAGATCCCCGCGCTGAGTTCCGAGAAGTTGTTAGGCGGGGTGCAGCTCTTTGCCTCGTTCTTCATTCCCTTCTACTTCTTCAAGGCCGGGCTCGGGCTCACCCGCGACACCTTTACCGTGCACTCCGTCTCGCTCGGCGTGGGGTTGGTGCTGCTGCTCGTGCCGCTCAAGACGTTCGTTGTCGCCGCGCATCGTCGGGCTTCATTGGACGAGCCATGGCCGCGCGGCGGGCGTGTTGGGCTCGCGCTGGTACCGACGCTCGTCTTCACGCTCGTCATCGGCGGGATCCTGCAGGAGCGTTATGCGCTCCCCGTCGCATTGTACGGCGCCCTGGTCGTCTTCACGATCATCAATACGATGATCCCGGGGGTGCTCCTGCACACGCCGCCGCTCGCGTTCGAGGCGCCGACCATGCCCACCGCACCCCACCTGCCCGCCTTCCAGTCCGAGCGTTCGTCGCCACCACGAGCAGGGCACGATGGGCGCGGAACATAACGACGGCGTGCACGGGCCCTCGCGGCGCCGCCGCGACGCCGGCTCTGCGTCGCGCTCCGACCTTCGCCCGGGGTTCCCGGCCGCGGCGCGCGTCAATACGTTGCGACGGTGATGCCGAGCAGCGCACGAGAGATCGCCGCCCGCTTTCCGGCAGACTTTCTGTGGGGAGTGGCAACCTCAGCTTACCAGATTGAGGGGGCGCTGGACGCCGACGGGCGTGGGCGGTCGATCTGGGAGGCATTCGCCGAGCGCGCGGGCGCCATCGAGCGTGGGGAGGACGCGTCGCTCGCGTGCGACCACTACCGACGCCGCGACGACGACCTCGAGTTGCTGCGGTCGCTTGGAGTGGGGAGCTATCGCTTCTCCATCGCCTGGCCCCGCATTCAACCCAGCGGAGCCGGCCCCGTGAATCGCGCCGGGCTCGCCTTCTACGACCGGCTGGTGGACGGGCTGCTGGAGGCCGGCATTCGCCCATTCCCGACGCTGTACCACTGGGACCTGCCGCAGGCCTTGGAAGATGCCGGCGGGTGGGCCGCGCGCGAGACCAGTGCGCGCTTTGCGGACTATGCTGGCGTGATGCTGCATGCCCTGGGCGACCGCGTGCGCGATTGGGCGCTGTTCAACGAGCCGTTCATCTTCACTTCGCGCGGCTATCTGCTCGGTCGATACGCGCCGGGACGTCAAAGCGTCGTCGACTTCCTGCGCGCGGTGCATGTCGTCACGATGGCGCACGCCGAGGGGTTTGCCGCGGCCAAGGCGTCACGCCCTGACGCGCGCGTCGGATCGGTCTTCGCCATGGCTCCCTGCGAACCGGCCACCGACTCCGAGGACGACCGCGCCGCCACGGACTACGCCGATGCGGTCTTCAATCATCTCTTCCTCGACCCGCTGTTGAAGGGATGCTATCCGCAGGCGTTCCTCGATAGTGTGCCACTACAGGCGCTGGCGATGCGCGCCGACGATGCCGATCGCATGCGCACGCCGCTCGACTTTCTCGGGGTCAACACGTACTACCGCCTGGTCGTGAGCAGCGGCGGCGACAATCGCCCCGACCTGCCGTACTTCCTCTTCGATATCCTCTCGGATGAGCGGACCACGGGTGCGCACGCCGACTTCTCGTCGTCGGTGCGCAACGTGCGGCGCATCGAGAACGCGTTCGGGCGCAGCGAAGGCAAGCGAACGGCGATGGGGTGGGAGATCTGGCCGCGCGCGTTGCACGACGTGCTGCTCTCGATCACTAGCGACTATGGGGCCATCCCGATCGAGGTGTGCGAGAGCGGCTGCGCCTTTGACGAGTCGCCCGCGAGCGATGGCGTGGTGCACGATGCAGGACGCATCACCTATCACCAGGCGCACATTCTCGCGGTCGCTGATGCGCTGCGCGCCGGGGCCAACGTGCGGAGCTACCACGCGTGGAGCCTGTACGACAATTTCGAGTGGGCGTCGGGTTATCGGCCGCGCTTTGGCCTGGTACATGTCGACTTTGCGACCCAGCGTCGCACGTGGAAGCATTCGGCCCACTGGTATCGGGAGGTGTGCCTCGCGGCGCGGGAGTCGGGGCACGTGGCCTCCCGCAACATCGCTCCCCTTCACGGGTACGGTCGGTAATGCGGTCGATTCTCCTTCTTTCCGACGTCGACGGGACGTTGCTCGATCGTGCGGGGCAGTACGCGATCGGCGCCGGTGAACTACGGGCGGCGGGCACCCGAGTGACCCTGGTTCTGGTTTCGAGCCGTACGGTGCTCGAGTTGTCGCAGAATCAGCGCGCCCTTGGCCTCCAGGGACCCGTCGTCGCCGAGAACGGCGCCGTGGTAGCGTGGCCGTGGCATGAGTCGCTGCGCACGTATGGCACACAGGAGGAGATCGACGGGTGCACCTGGTGCGTGCGGCACGTGGGGAGACCGGCTTCCGAGATTCGAGAGGCGTCGCGCAGTGCAGCACACGCCGCCGGTGTCGCGTATGTCGACCAGGCAGATGTCGAGCCGACGCTGGGGCGGCGCTGTTCGGTGCTGCTGCGCCCCGTGCCGGGGGCGAGCGATGCGTCGCTTGCGCCGCTCGCGCAGGCACTCCGTGTCAACGGATGGACGGTGGCGTCGGGTGGTGCGTGGCTCGCCGTGACGGGCGACGCCGACAAGGGGCGGGGCGTGGTGGTTCTGCAGTCGGCACTGACTGGGCTTGGCCAGCGTTATGACATCACCGCAGCGGTGGGCGACGGCGACAACGACGTTTCGCTCTTGCTGGCGGCCGACCGACGGTTCGTGATCGGCCGTGATGACGGCACATGGCACCCTTCCCTGCGTGCGCTCCCCGACGCAGAGTGCGTGCCTACCCCCGGGATCGCTGGCTGGCGCGAGGTGTTGCGCCAGCTGACCGCACTGCAGGAGGTTTGATGGCCCTCGTTCCCACGCGCCCGCGCTGGACGCTCAGCATCCTCACCATACCGCGGCGCGAGCCGTACCTGGCGCATCTGCTCGAGTCGTTAGGTGAGTCGCGCCTGCCACGCGGCACCGTCATCGACGTCGTCTACAACTGGGACACGCGCGAACGTCCGCACGACGTCGTGCGCCGGCTGCGTCGCGTGG